>CAZWWS010000104.1:0-1571 GCA_964637445.1 uncultured Muribaculum sp. | reverse complement strand
GTTTCACCGCTGGCAATTACGATGTTATATCCGGTTTCATCGCGATTTTCGAGAGTAAACTCTGTATCCACGGCAAATGTCTCGGTTGTTATATACGAACCTCCCCAAGTATTGTTTTTGAGCACCTTAAATTCTCCTGAAAGGGTTTCCTTGCTTAAGGTATACACTCCATCACTCACTTTTTCAAACTGTAGAGATGAGCCTAATGCCCACGTTGCAAACGCACCATTCAACCACCAAGTACTCTCAAGTGATGTCTCTTTTTCGGCTACAGCTGTCAACATATTGGTTGATGAATTATAGGTAAATGTCAAATTACCATAGGTCACATCCTTGTTGGCAAATCCCATATTGTTGCCACCACCGATACTGATCAAGGTTCCTTCGCCTCCCACTGTGACAGTTCCGCCACCACACCATGTCGACGAATTCTCTACGAGCTTAAATGATGCACTGCCCGACATCTCTTCGATAGTTCCTTCATAGATGCCATCGTTATCATCATCTAATAGATGCACCGGATTGGTTTCAAACTTCCAATCACAGAAATCGCCTACTATCATATATGTTTTCTTTGTTTCCGATGTTCCGCCGGCTTCAGCTTTCAAGGTCACCTTATCTGTAGTTACTGTAAGCGTCAATGTCACATCATTGAGCGTAACGCCCTCTTCCATTACTATATTTCCGACGCCATCCTTGTTGAGTAGCTCATACTCTTTTCCGGCTGTAAACTTTGTCCCGCTTTCATAATCCACAAGGATATGAGAACCTGACCAAGCATTGTTTTTCAGGACCTTAAACTCACCGCTGAGCGATGTCAACGACAACGTCCACACGCCATCGCCATCTTCGTCTGTAAACACTTCGCCGTTATTGTTGTTCCAATTCGACGAGCCATTGATCGAACTGCCCACAAGCGACCACGAGTCGGCGGCATTCATTGTCACAGCACACACAAGTGCCAATACTAATGAGTAAAATTTCTTCATACTTAAATTTTTTAGTGTTAGGTAATTAGTAAACTATATTTCGTAACTTTTACGAGATTATTCAGACTGATTTAAGATTATCGCAAACATAGCAATATTTTTTCTATCCGCCATCATATTTTCCCTGTTTTTTATCCGCGCAACACTTTTTAACACATCTTTTTCATCTTTATTCTCTACAAAAAGACATAAGTACATAAGAAACATAAGGCTGACGCTGTACAAATCTTTTTTGTCTCAACAACTCTCCCTCCGGGCGGATATTGCAATCCGCCCCGACACCGCCCCAATCTTCTGCAACATATTGCGCTACATCCTCGGCTACGATTGCGAAGCAATCATTAATCCATAGCCGGAGGTAGCCTCGCTGAAGCGAGGTCACCTCCGGTAGCTAAGCATCCGCAATCTCGATTATGAAAGAATCGGTTACCATTAACTAATCTTTTCAGATTCGCCATCCTCCGCTCCACCATCCGGCGGTGACCTCACTACGTTCGGCTACCGCCGGCTATTCAAAAGAACGATTGCTTCGCAATCCCCCCACCGGGCGGATATTGCAATCCGCCCCTACTTCTGCGCCAG
>CAZWWS010000103.1:0-1762 GCA_964637445.1 uncultured Muribaculum sp. | reverse complement strand
TCTCAAAAGCGAGTGCAAAGGTAGACACTTTTTCATTCCCAACCAAATATTTTTGTAACTTTTTTCGACTGAAATTTCACCAAATTCAACTAAGCGGCTATCCACCAATGGTTTACAATTGAAAAATTTCATGTTATAAAACATACTTTTTCAACCATCCAACATTATACCCTTATTCTTTTCCTTCCATACGGATAAAAATTCTTATCTTCGTAGAAAATATATCACACATTATTATTTATGAAAAAATTATACCTTGCCACAGCAATATTTCTCTCATCCTTCTGCCAATCATGGGCTGTATCCATTGGAGAAGTTCGGTTTCACAACGAATCGACCGACACCATCAAAATCAACAGCATATTATCCACAGCGATAGCCCAACCGACAACAGCCGAGAAAATAATCAATATTGCTCAGCAATTTATCGACACCCCCTACGCGGCAGGCACACTCGAATGCATCCCCGAACGCCTCACCGTCAACCTCGATAGCGTCGACTGCACCACCTTCGTCGAAACCGTGCTCGCCTTAGCCCAAACAGCCAACGAGCAACGCACCTCTTGGCGCGATTTCATCTTCAATCTCGAACATCTACGTTACCGCAACGGAAAAATGAACGGCTACTCATCGCGACTTCACTACATAAGCGATTGGATTGTCGACAACACCCATCGTGGCAACATCACCGAAGTGACCAATCGCATTCCTCGTAGCGAGTACACTCAAAAAAGCCTCGACTTCATGACCGCCAACCGCGACAAGTACCCCGCTCTATCCGACGAAAATCAATTTCTCAAAGTCAAAAGCATCGAAATGGGCTATCGTTCCCACCGATTCCCATACATCAAAAGAGAAATGCTCTCACTAAAAGACGTTACTAATGCCCTCCGCGATGGTGACGTCGTAGCAATAACCACCCGAATAAAAAATCTTGACGTCACCCACATAGGCATCATCAAAAAATTCGACGGCGTCCCACATCTACTCCATGCCTCGTCGGCCGCCGGCAAAGTCATCATTGACCCACTCCCCCTCTACGACTACATACGTCGCAGCAACTCCAACACCGGCATACGCGTAATTCGGCTCAACGACTGACCACTCACTCAGCTATATAAAAGAAAAGTGCCACCCCACTCGGAGCGGCACTTTCCTTTTATATGTGCGTTACTATTAAGCCATCTTAGTGCGCTTGCCATAACCATAAGCAGCATCTTCACCAAGTTCCTCTTGAATACGGAGGAGTTGGTTGTACTTAGCCATACGGTCAGAACGGCTTGCAGAACCGGTCTTGATTTGACCTGAGTTGGTAGCCACAGCAATGTCAGCGATAGTAGCATCTTCAGTTTCACCCGAACGGTGAGAGATCACTGCTGTGTAGCCATTGCGTTGTGCGAGTTCTACAGCACGGAGAGTTTCGGTGAGTGAACCGATTTGGTTAACCTTCACGAGGATAGAGTTTGCACAACCGGTTTCGATACCCTTCTTGAGATACTTAACGTTGGTAACAAACAAGTCATCACCTACGAGCTGACAACGATCGCCGATAAGGTCGGTAAGCATCTTCCAGCCTTCCCAGTCGTTTTCAGCCATACCATCTTCGATAGAGTCGATAGGATAGTTCTCAACAAGACCCTTGAGATACTCAGCTTGCTCCTTAGATGAACGCTTAGCGCCATTTTCGCCTTCCTTCCAAGTGTAGTCATATACACCATCCTTGAAGAATTCAGAAGAAGCGCAGTCAAGACCGATAGTGATG
>CAZWWS010000102.1:0-1859 GCA_964637445.1 uncultured Muribaculum sp. | reverse complement strand
GAGGGTGTCTCAAAACGAGGCATCCTCTTTTTTATGTTGGAGAGAATGTGAATTTTGTTTCGTAGCAAGAAAATCCGAATTTTCTCCAAAAATTCGATTCTCAAGAGGTAAAAATTTAAAAAACAGGCAAAAATGTTTTTTTAGGGGCTATTTCCCCTATTTTTTGTCCGCCGTCGCTATTTTTCGTGCCATTTTTTTGATGTTGAAGGCAATGGCGAAGAAGGCAAAGTCCATTGTAACCTTGTCTATGCCGAAGTGACGGAAACGCTTGTAGTTCATATCTGTCTTCATTTGTCCGAATACGGCTTCGGGTTCGATGCACCGTCGTCCTCTGTGTTTGATTCCCTCTTCTGAAGTAAGTCGTTCGGCGGCTTTTCGTTTGTATTCCTTAAGCCTGTGGTTTACCTCTATTACCCGACGATCGCTTTTAGAGTTGTAGCACATGCATCGCAGTGGGCAACCTTGACAGTTCTGTGCCCGGTATCGCGCATTCTCACTGCGATAACCCGATGCTGTTTTGGAATGTTTCGTGCCGATGCGTTCCATGTGTTGCCCCATCGGACATACATAATAATCTTCAGCCTCATTGTAATAGAAATTGTCGGAATGAAAAGGATTTGGTGTATATCGAGGACGGTGTTCAATGTGGAAGCGGTTGTATTTTACGTATGCCTCAATACCGGCGTCTTCCATAAAGCGATAGTTTTCTTCCGAGCCATATCCGGAGTCCGCCACTGCCACTGAGGGCAGATGACCATATCGGTTAAAAAAAGAGTTAAAGAATGGTATCATCGTGAGTGTGTCTGTCGGATTGGGGAATAATGCGAAGTCGGTAATGAACTGGTTCTCTGCCGAGATTTGAAGATTGTAGCCGGGCTTGGTCTGTCCGTTGTTCATCGCATCTTCTTTCATGCGCATATACGTTGCGTCCTCATCGGTTTTTGAGTATGAATTACGTTCTCCGAGTTTGGCGAGCTTGTCATCATATTCGGCGAGTTTGTCTGCCTGTTCGTTAAGACGCTTTATCTGTTTCTTTTTTTCGCTTACGGCTTTGCGTTCTTCTTTCGTCGCCGGCTTCGGCTCTCGTTCAAAAGCTCTGTTCAACTCGGCTGCTATATTTCTCAGTTCTGCGGGGGTGATACTCTGCGGTTCCGACTCTTCGGCATTTTCTTGTGCGATACAATCATCGATCTGCTCAAGCAATGCCTTGATTTTTTCAATCAGTTTTGCCCGGTTAGTCTCTGTTGTCTTGCGCCATACAAAAGTGTACTTATTGGCTTTGGATTCGATTTTGGTCCCATCTATATATTCAACATCTAAGCTCAGATAACCTTTAACTGCAAGCAACAGCACTAGTTGTGTGAATACCTCGTTTATCTCCTCCTTGACACGATTGCGGAAACGGTTGATGGTGTTGTGGTCGGGCTGCTCATAGCCTGCAAGCCAGATGAAATGAATATCTCGCTTCAACGCTGACTCTATCTTACGGCTGGAATACTGATTATTCATATAGCCGTAGATAGTCGCCTTTAGCATCATCTTGGGATGATACGCACAACGACCGATTTCATTATACAACTCCTTGAAATTATCAAGTCTCAACTCATCTATAACAGCATCAATGACCCTTACAGCATCATTTTCTGCTATATCTTTGTCCAAACGCTCTGGAAAGAGCAGGATTTGTTTGGGATTGTACGGACGAAAGTGTATCTTTGTAGCCATGTAATTAATTGTATATCACAAAGATAATAATTTCTTGTGATATGACAAAGCCCCGGCTTGAGAAAGTCAGGGCTTTGTTTTATCTTTTTGCTGGGTATTAATAAGAGGATGACTCGTTTTGAGACACCCTCTTT
>CAZWWS010000101.1:0-2168 GCA_964637445.1 uncultured Muribaculum sp. | reverse complement strand
AAAAAATCTGTGATATTCGGTGACATTCTGTGAGTTCATAAAAAAAGCGAGCGTAGATTCTCATCTTCGCCCGCTCAACATTTATTGATACGTCTTTCGTATTATTTCACTGTAGCATTTGCTATGTTTGATGTGACGAGTGTTGCAAGGTTGCTGGCAGTCAAAGCCACACCGCCGATGGTGCAATTTTCGAATGTCACTGCAGCGCGTGTATCCATCTCGTAGCCGGCTTCAAAAGCACACCCTACAAATGCAGTTGGAGCGTAGGGACGGCAGTAAGCATAGCCCTTACCTTCACCAAAGTTACAGCTGATAAACTCTGCTCTACCCAAAGTAGCCGCATAGCTTGTCCAGCCATTGAATGTAGAGCCGGTAGCCTTCAATGTTTGGTTCTTTCCTTGGTCGCAGCTGATTGTATAAACAGTTCCATCGATTGTCACATTTTCAAGTACGACAGGTTCGCTGTGAGTGCTATTGTGGTTGATGAAGATACCACGGAACGAACCGGTAACGGTAAGATTCTTAATAAGACCTCCGGTAGTGTTGATACCTGAGTCCCAAGTGCCTCCGGCTCCCAGGATGTCAATCGTGTAGCCATTGCCATCGATAGTCTGACCATTTTTCACATTAATACCGGTAGTGCCATAAGCATTGCTCATGCTTGCGGGATCAATCTTGATGTTTTGATAGAACACTACGCTCTCGCCATTTTCGAGAGCTGATATGAGAGCATCAGCTGTAGCAACAGGTGTTTGGTCAGCTGTAGTCACATACCATACACCATCGATTTCGGTCGAAATATAGCCTTCTGCAACGAAGTTTTCCTTGGGGTTCTCCATTACATTGTCCGCAGGGTCAAAGCCAACAAATGAGCCACCCTTAACAACTATAGTCGCACCCGTTTTGTCTTTCTTATTCAAAGTCCAATAGTTACCATTATAAGGTTCTACCTCAAAGCGACCGCCATTGATTTCTACCACACCTTCACCATTCTTACCATTAGCTTCTGCCACTTCCACGCCTGCGGTATGGTTACCACCATTGATTTGGAGTGTGCCGTAGGTAGCATAGAGAAGTGTCTTTTCGGTAGATACGCTACCTTCGCCATTGATTACCAATTTTGAAGTTGCAGGGATGCTGAATGCAATGTTACCTTCGGGAGCAGAAGTGATGCTCTTGCCATTCAAGTTGATTACTACAGTCTTACCCTCTGCCACGGTGTAGAGCTTGTCGAGAGCTACATCTTCGCTCAACGTCACTACGCCACCATTAGCAAATGCTGCGGCAAGTTCGTAGTTGACAACTTCTTCCGGAGTTTCGAAAGCATCGTCGATTTGGAGAGTAAGTTCCATCTCTTGAGTAAAGAAGTTACCCTTCAAAGTAGTCAAGTAGTTACGCTTGATGGGTACATCGATAGTAGAAAGATCCTTGGTAAAGTTTGAGCCGTCGCTGAATATAACAACAACTTCGTTCAAATTTACAATCAAAGAAGTGCCATCTTCAGGAGCTGGAATATAGTCTACCATAAGAGTCTTTGCATCCCCCTCAGAAGTATATTTCGGTATTGCAACATATTCTGTAGTAGCAGATGTTGACTTTTCAGAAGACCATTTTCCGGTAGTAGCGTCAAATACTGCCTCTTGGTTGTAATTATAAGTTACCTTAATGCTTTTGATTGTCTTGCCGAGTTGCTTTTCAGTAGCAGCAAAGTCATCAGCTACGATACGGAGCTTACCGGTCGGGCGATAAAGAGTAGCGCTCATTTGAGGAGCGGCTACAATCTCTCCACTGTGGAAATAAGAGTCAACGGTTTCGTCGTTGATTGAGCCTTTTTCAGTGATTTTAGTAAGATCAACAACTTCGCCGTCAAATTGTGCGTATGCTACGATGTTGTAGGTTTCGCCAAGCACGAGGGTAGGACGGAATGTTACCGATGCATTGGCATTAGGAATAGAAGCAGTAGCTGATTCGGTGAATACTTTGTTGTTACCATACGAAATTTTTACGGTGAAAGTAACTTCGCCGGTGCAGTTGGTAGCACCACCTTTTGCTGAGTTTGTGCCGGCTTGAGTAGCACGCGACATCACTTCGCTCGGGAGTTGGAACGATAGAGATACCTCTTGTTCGGTGCCCGCTCCGGCAGGAGCCGACATCTCATCGCTGCTACA
>CAZWWS010000100.1:0-2913 GCA_964637445.1 uncultured Muribaculum sp. | reverse complement strand
TTCTATTAAAAATTCGGCTTCAGTTGCCCCACTTTTCAACTATCTTGATGTTTTATCGTATCAAAGATAGTAATTAATCGCTCAAGTTCCTCTTCATTTTTGAAAGGAAATGTTATTTTTCCCTTACCCGACGCATCGCAGGCAAACTGCACCGGAGTCTTAAACGAGGCTTGAAGATGCTTTTTCAGTATATCAAAATCGCGGTTTGTCATTCGCGACGACACCTTCGGGGCCGCTCCTTCACCCTCTTCCGCTGCTTTCTGATAAGCCTTGGCAAGCTCCTCCACCTTGCGCACCGACAGCCCATGCTTTATTATCTCATTATATAGCTTCAGCTGCAACGCCGGTTTTTCAATCATCAACAGCGCGCGAGCATGACCCATATCCACACGCTTATCCCGAAGCCCTAACTGCACCTCGGCAGGAAGCTTCAGCAAGCGCAAGAAGTTGGCTATCGTGGCGCGCTTCTTACCTATGCGCTCACTCAATCGCTCCTGTGTCAGATTATACTGCTCGATTAGTTTCTTAAACGTCAATGCAATCTCTATCGCATTCAAGTCCTCACGCTGGATATTCTCGATAAGAGCCATCTCAGTCAGCTCGCTGTCGTTGGCCGTGCGAATATATGCCGGCACCGACTTAAGCCCCGCAAGTTTCGCGGCACGATAGCGACGCTCACCCGCTATGATCTGATACGTGTTCGCCCCTGTCTTACGCAACGACAACGGCTGGATGATACCCAGCTCGCGTATCGACGCCGCAAGCTCCTCAAGCGCATCCTCGTCAAACGTCGTTCGAGGTTGGTCAGGATTCGGAGAAATAAGTTCTACATCTACATCATTGATTGCCGACGACCCACGTGCCGGCACATCATCCATCGATATTAGCGAGTCAAGCCCGCGTCCAAGTGCATTTCGTTTTACTGCCATAGTTTCATTCAGTTATTAGATTAATGTTTTTTGCGATGCTTCGCAATGATCTCTTTCGCCAATAAGATATGACTCGTAGCCCCACGACTGTCGGCATCATACAACAACGCCGGCAAACCATGGCTCGGAGCCTCACTCAGTCGGATATTACGAGGTATCACCGTATTAAACACCATATCGCCAAAGTGACCCTTCAACTCCTCATAGATCTGATTGGCAAGACGCAGGCGCGCATCATACATCGTCAGCAAAAAGCCCTCTATCTCAAGACCCGTGTTCAGCTTCGACTTGATGATTCGAATCGTATTGAGCAATTTGCTGATACCCTCAAGCGCAAAATACTCGGCTTGCACAGGGATTATCACCGAATTGGCAGCCGTCAGCGCATTCACCGTGATCAACCCCAACGACGGAGAGCAGTCGATAAGCACATAGTCATACTTCTGCGACATCGGAGCAAGTAGATTAGCAAGTACGCGCTCGCGCTGAGGCTTATTCACAAGCTCAAGCTCAGCACCGGCAAGGTCTATGCGAGAGCCTATCAAATCAAGCCCTTTCACACATGTAGCCACCTGCGACCCGTCAAGAGGATAATCATCGACCAAACATTCATATATCGACGACGACATCGACTTAGGATCGATTCCATATCCCGACGTCGCATTGGCCTGCGGATCGGCATCGATAATGAGCACACGCTTACCCTCATTGGCGAGCGAAGCGGCAAGATTGATAGTGGTAGTGGTCTTTCCCACACCACCCTTCTGATTGGCTATTGCTATAATTTTACCCATACAATAATCTACAATTATCAATGCAAAGTAAATCATTTTTATTCGCAATAACCAACCCTATCACCCTCAAAATAAATCAAATGTTGATAACTCAACCATATTGTTAATAACCCCCATATTCTCCACAATAAAAAAGTTGCGGCCGACACGATTGATATGTCAGCCGCAACTTTAGTTTTTATCTACAAGCGTTTTTACTTCTTATAGCTATTAAGCACAGTCACGCCATCGCCATACGTCATGCACGACATCGGCACAGCCTTAAGCGTTCCGTCTATCTTCGAGTCGTCATAATCCTCTGCCTTATAGACACCGGCAGCAATCACTTCTGCACGTGAATTTACGAAATACACCGCATCAACTCCGGCACGGCATATCGCATTATAAGCCGCCACCGTAGGCTCATTCACCGTATAGATCACCGCGTTTGCGAGCTTCTTCTTGCGCGACTTGGCTATCGCGCTCTCCTCAGCAGTTGTCGTAGCCGACGACTTGCCCGCGCTACGCAACGCACCATTCAAGATTACCACAGCACCACAAGGCTTCTCCCCGGCTGCCACATTCTCTTGAGCTTGCGACACAGCCATATCCATAAACATCTGGTCAGTAACCTCCACCTTGTCAACCTTTGTGATCGACACCTGTGCCTCAGCCACTCCGGCCATAGCCACAAGCATAATAGCAAATAAAAGTACCTTTTTCATCTTTTACTTATCATTTTTTATTAATAATTCTCTCTAAATTCAGCCTCCGGTCAAAGCCCCTCGGCTAAAATTTAGCGAAAATACAAATAAAATTCCAACCGCCCCACACCTATCCACCCAAAATATGTTAATCCACCCACTGATAACAATATTGATAACAATATTTTCACGCACAAAAAAGCCAATAGTGACAAACAGATTCACCATCAACCATTGCAGAAACCACATCCCCAAATTCCAAGAACTTGCGCTTTAGTTAATTTGACATCATCGCTGTCATCGTCTGAGCAAGCAGTAAACGCCATTACAGTTGCCAAAAGCAACATCATCGAAAAGAATTTTTTCATAAGCAAAATTTGTTAGTGTTAATACGCAATTTCAGATTTAGTCTCTGGCTCAACAATAGTCACTATCCATTTCCGCGACGTTCTGTGGCTTTCTGTGCGTTTCTGTGAGCGGCTTGGTGGGTCGGGCGGTGTTTCGGCG
>CAZWWS010000099.1:0-3611 GCA_964637445.1 uncultured Muribaculum sp. | reverse complement strand
ATGGAAGCAGCCCTAATTTTTCAACCGCTTAAAAAAGTTTAGCGGACAGTAATAATTTTTTTTGTAGCATAAATTTCATGTCTTAAATTGGGCGATTTACGTTTAGATTTGCTACCTTTGAGGTCGCTAATAGATAAATAGATATGAATTTTACGCCATTAGTACGACCATATTTTGCCCGACGAGTGTCTGCGTCGTTGCGATACGCAACAGAAGGAGAGTTGTTGCAGCGAAAGGAGCTTGCTGCAATGATTGCTGCATCTAAGGCTACTCTTTGGGGCGAGACTCACAATTTCGGTACGATTGGTTGCTATGAGAATTTTGCTCGTCAAGTGCCATTGTGTCGCTATGAAGATTTGCGTCCATACGTGGAGCGTATGATTAGAGGCGACAAAGATATTCTTTGGCGAGGACGTGTCACTCATTTTGCTCAGTCGTCGGGTACTTCAGATGGCAAAAGTAAGTATATCCCTATATCTGCGGATTCGTTTAAACGATGCCATTATCAAGGAGGCACGGATGTGGTGGCGCACTATTTGAATCTATATCCCGATAGTAGAATGTTTTCCGGGAAGGGTTTTATCCTTGGAGGAAGCTATGGTAATGAGTTGAATCTTGCTTCCGGTGTGGTAGTAGGAGACTTGTCGGCCAATCTGATTGATTGTATTAATCCGTTGGTCAATCTCGTGCGTGTGCCATCTAAGAAAATTGCATTGATGGAGGATTGGGAGAAAAAACTGCCAGCATTGGTTGATGCATCGATAGGTGAAAACATTACTAATATCTCCGGGGTGCCATCGTGGTTTTTGGCTGTGCTGAAGGCTGTATTGAAAAAGACCGGCGCAAGTTCTATTCACGATGTGTGGCCCAATTTGGAGGTATTTTTCCATGGTGGAATATCATTCAAGCCTTACCGAGAGCAGTATAGAGCCATTACTGATGTTGATAAAATGCGCTATCTTGAGACTTATAATGCCTCAGAGGGATTCTTTGCTGTTCAAAATGCTATCGACGATGTCGCGATGCTGTTGCTTTTGGACGTCGGGGTGTTTTATGAATTCATCCCATTGGCGGAGGTCGAATCCTACAATCCTACGATACTGCCGATATGGAAAGTGGAGCCGGGACAGATATATGAGTTGGTTATCACTGCATGTAATGGATTGTGGCGATACCGCATTGGCGATACTGTAAAGGTGGAAAGCGTCGAGCCTGTGAAAATAACTATTGCCGGCCGTACGAAACATTATATCAATGCCTTTGGCGAGGAACTGATGGTGCATAATGCCGATGCGGCATTGGAAAAAACGTGTGCCGAGATGGGGTGTGCTGTGCTTAATTATACCGCGGCTCCGGTGTATGCCGATGATAATCGACGTGGACGGCATCAATGGCTTATAGAATTCGAGAAGATACCCGATGACATAGAGCGATTTGCCGAGCTCCTTGATGCAAACTTGCAGAATGTGAATTCTGATTACCAAGCGAAGCGATATAAGGGAATTTTTCTCGATCGGTTATCGATTGTTGTGGCTCGAAAAGGATTGTTCGATGCTTGGTTGGCTTCAACCGGTAAGCTTGGCGGACAGCGGAAGGTGCCACGATTGTGTAACGATCGCAGGTTTATCGACCCGATGATTGAAATTAATAAAATATCAACACTATAAAACAACAATAAAAAAGTAAGATGAAATCACGATTATTTTCATTTGTAATTATGCTTGCCGTGGCGTTTGTCGCTGTGGCTGAATCTCCAAAATATATATTTTATTTTATTGGAGATGGTATGGGATATGGACAGGTTAATACGACTCAGACTTATCTTAGGGATGTGTATTCTGCCGATAGTGTATTGACGATGTTGCAATTGCCGGTAGCCGGTGTGGTATTGACTTATTCCGCGTCTAACCCGATTACCGACTCTACTGCAGCGGGAACGGCTCTTGCCACCGGTGTTAAAACCAAAAATGGAATGATAGGACTGACTCCCGACTCGGTGGCTGTAAGCTCTATTGCAGAGCAACTCAAGGTAAAAGGGTATGGCGTAGGTATTATTACCTCGGTAGCACCTGATGACGCTACTCCCGGGGCTTTCTATGCTAATGTCCCAAGTCGAAATAATTATTATGAAATTGGAGTGCAGGCTGCCGAATCGGGTTTTGAGTTTATGGCCGGAGCCGAACTGAGAGGCTTGAAGCGAAAGGGAGTGCCTACAGATTTGATGGATGTGATGAAACGGAGTGGGGTAGAAGTGGTGTATGGACTCGATAAGTTTGCTGAAACGACGAGCAACCGCGTTATTCTCTTGGCGACTAATAGCCCTCACGACAATGGGATAGGTTATGCTATCGACTCGGTGGCGGGAGTTATGAAGTTGGACCGGATGGTTGAGGCCGGTATCTCTCATTTGATGAAGCATACGCCCGACCGATTTTTTATGATGGTAGAAGGGGGCGAAATCGACCATGCAGGTCATGCCAATGATGGTGCTACAATCGTGCGCGACGTCATAGCATTTGATGAGTCGCTTCGCGTAGCAATGGATTTCTATCGTCAGCACCCCGATGAAACGTTGATACTTGTCACTGCCGACCATGAGACCGGAGGTTTTGCTATTGGAAATACTCCGCACGGATATACTGCCGATCTGAAATATCTCGACTATCAACGCATTTCAAAGGATCGTTTTAGCGATCGCATTAAGGCGTTGCTGAAATCTAAAAGAGAGTTCCGATGGGAAGATATGCGTCAGTATCTATCAGATATGTTTGGCTTTTGGCGTGTAGTACCTGTAACCGAAGAGGAAACGGCCCGATTGATGGAAAAATTTGATCGAACATTTCGTTTGAGAAATAGTGAAGATCAGAAGACTATGTATAATAATTTTAATGAATTTGCTGTAGAGGTGTTTCAGGTAATGGATACTCACACCGGTCTCGGTTGGACTACGGTACATCATACTGCCAATCCGGTTCCGGTATTTGCGATTGGATGTGGCGCAGAGCTTTTTGGTGGGGTAAACGATAATATAGATTTGCCTCAGAAAATACGCCGATTGACAGGCATTGAATAATCACAGGAATTTATTGTGACGTCATGGAACTTAACGAACATAATAAACAGGAATATCCGCCGATGCACACAGCGGAACATTTATTGAATGGAACGATGGTGAAGATGTTTGGCTGTTGCCGCTCGCGTAATGCGCATATCGAACGTAAAAAATCAAAGTGCGACTATCCGATGTTATCGCCTCTGACTACCGAACAGATAGCCGAAATTGAAAGGAGGGTCAATGAACAAATCGGTCGAGATTTGGAGGTAAAGATGGAATATATTTCGGCGGAAGATGCCGTTGGGAAGTTTGACCTTGGAAAATTGCCCGAAGATGCATCATCGACTCTACGCATTGTGCACATAGGTGATTATGATTCGTGCCCGTGCGTGGGCGCGCACGTGAACCGCACAAGTGAAATTGGCTATTTTCGCATCTCAAGTGCTCGTTTTCAGGATGGAGTTCAACGTATCGTTTTTCGCTTAGATGCTTGATGGCTGAAAAAATATGTTTTATAACATAAAAATTTCTAATTATAAATCGTTGATGAATAGGT
>CAZWWS010000098.1:0-4114 GCA_964637445.1 uncultured Muribaculum sp. | reverse complement strand
CCAAGGACTCCCTGATTATGAGTCAGGTGCTCTAACCAACTGAGCTATGGGACCGGCTATGATTTGTCTCAAAGCGAGTGCAAAGTTAGTGCAAACTTTTGAATATAGCAATAGTTTGCGATATTTTTTGTTGTTTTTATTTTTTAGCACAAATTTACCCCGCTTCATCATACGTTATGTCGATTTATTCGTTAATTTTGCAGCAAAATTCCCCCTAATCAATATTTTTAATTACTTTTTGATATTTACATTAATCTTTTAATTACTGAATTATGTGCGGAATTGTCGGATATATTGGCACAAATGATGCGTTTCCCATACTTATAACGGGTCTACACCGCCTTGAATATCGAGGCTACGATAGCGCCGGGGTCGCTCTTCTAAGCAACAATCACACTCTCAATATCTATAAGTCAAAAGGAAAAGTTGCTGAACTCGAACGATATTGCGAGTCGAAAGACACCTCCGGCTGCATTGGTATAGCACACACTCGCTGGGCCACACATGGTGAGCCGAACGACATCAATGCCCATCCTCATTATAGCGAAAGCGGTCAGTTGACCATAGTTCACAATGGTACAATTGAGAATTATGCCATACTTAAAGAAGCGCTCAAACAACAAGGCCACACATTCCGTAGCGAAACCGACACCGAAGTATTGGTGCAACTCATCGACTATATCCGCCAATCGAACGGATGCTCCACCATTGACGCCACTCGTGAAGCATTGAAAGAAGTGGTCGGCGCCTACGCCATTGTACTCATCGACCGAGAACAGCCCGACCAACTCATCGCTGCGCGTAAAAGCAGCCCATTGGTAATCGGAATCGGCGAAAATGAAACTTTCATTGGCTCAGATGCAAGCCCGATTATAGAACACACCGACAAAGTCGTCTACTTAAAAGACGATGAAATTGCCATCATACGCCGTGGCGAACCGCTAAAGATTATCACCACCGACAACAAACCCTCCGACATAGACATCCAGACTCTTCGTCTTAGCGTGTCGCAACTCGAAAAAGGCGGCTACCCACATTTCATGCTCAAAGAGATATTCGAGCAACCCAACACACTCCGCGACTGCATTCGCGGTCGTGTAGTGAACAATGCCTCAGAAATTAAACTATCGGGAGTAACAGACAACGCGCCGACATTTCTCAACGCCAACCGCATCATCATCGTAGCTTGCGGCACCTCGTGGCATGCCGGACTAATAGGCAAACGCTTGATTCAAGATTTCGCACGAATACCCGTAGAGGTCGAATACGCATCCGAATTCCGGTATAGCAACCCCGTATTGACCGACCGCGATATAGTCATCGCCATCTCTCAATCAGGAGAAACAGCCGACACATTAGCCGCGATAAAACTCGCAAAAAGCCGCGGAGCATTCATCTATGGAGTGTGTAATGTCGTCGGCTCATCCATCGCGCGCGAAACCGACACCGGCACCTACATACACGTCGGTCCGGAAATCGGCGTAGCCTCCACCAAAGCCTTCACCGGTCAAGTCACCGTCCTTGCCATGCTCGCCTTGGCTATGGGACAACTGAGAAAAACAATCACCCCAGCCACCATCTCACAAATTTCACGCGCCATCGAGCAACTTCCCACTTTAATCTCCGACACACTCCGCCTCAACGACAAAATCCGCAATCTATCCTCAACTTACACCTACGTCCGCAACTTTCTATATCTTGGACGTGGCTACAACTATCCTACAGCCCTCGAAGGAGCCCTCAAACTCAAAGAAATCTCCTACATACATGCCGAAGGCTACCCTGCCGCCGAGATGAAGCATGGGCCGATTGCCCTCATCGACAACGAACTCCCTACTGTATTTATCGCGCCGAACGATGATCTGCATGATAAAATCATCAGCAACATACAGCAAGTCAAAGCTCGTGGAGGCTCCATCTTCGCCATCATCAATTCCAGTGATGACGCCATCGCCCGAATTGCCGACCACATACTCGAAATTCCTCAAGCTCCCGAATGCCTCTCGCCCATCATCGCTGCCATCCCATTGCAGCTCCTCGCCTACCATATTGCCGTGATGAAAGGGCGCGACGTCGACATGCCTCGCAACCTTGCCAAAAGCGTCACAGTCGAATAAATGACTGTTTTATAAAAATTTAAGCGTCAAAAATTTGGTCAAGTGCCAAATTTTTCATACCTTTGCATCGATAAAACAATTTCAACATATACATAAAAGGGGTCTCGCCTTTAGGTCGAGATTCTTTTCTTTTTGTTACTAACTAAAAAAATTTACAACCATGGCAATCTCATATATGACCAAAGAAGGTTATAAGAAAAAAATGGAAGAAATCGCTTATCTCGAATCAGTAAAGCGCCCCGAAATATCTCGTGCAATAGCTGAAGCTCGCGACAAAGGCGACCTTTCTGAAAACGCCGAATACGACGCAGCAAAAGAAGCTCAAGGTATGCTCGAAATGCAAATCGCCAAACTCAAAGACCTTGTAGCCAACGCTCGCATCATCGACGACAGCAAGCTCAACACCGAAGAAGTGCAAATCCTCAATCGTGTCAAAATCAAAAACGTCAACAACGGCATGATTGTAGAATACACCATCGTAGCCGACTCCGAAGCCAACCTCAAGGAAAAGAAGATAGCTTCTTCTACACCCATCGCACAAGGATTGCTCGGACATAAACTCGGCGAAGTCGTAGAAATCAAAGTCCCCTCAGGACTCATGAAATTTGAGATCGTAGAAATCAACATCTAACCAATACATCAACACCAATGGCAACGATATTCAGCAAAATCGTAGCAGGAGACATACCCTCCTACCGCGTTGCCGAAGACGAGCGTCATTACGCTTTCCTCGACATCAACCCCGTAGCACCGGGTCACGTGCTCGTCATACCCAAATGCGAAGTCGACTACATCTTTGACCTCTGCGACGAGCAGCTCGCCGCCCTTCATCTATTTGCAGCTCGCGTAGCCAAAGCCATGAAAGCGGCGCTGTCTTGCAAGCGCATCGGAGTCACCGTAATGGGCCTTGAAGTACCTCACACCCACATCCACCTCATCCCCATCAACGCCGAAAGCGACATGAACTTTTTTAAAGAAAAAGCAAGCGTAGCCCCGGAAGAAATGCAGCGCATAGCCGATACCATCGCACAACAATTCGGAGCACAACATTCCGAAATATATTAATAACACCCTACGCGCAACACAATACACCGAGCGGATGCGTCGAAAAAATTCGCGCATCCGCTTGTATTATAGAAAATTATATCGTAACTTTGCGCCCGCAAGTTATAGACCGACATAAAGTCTAACTTATTAATTAACTTATTTATTAACTAATTTATTAATGAACGAATTAAAAAATTCACCAATCGAAGATTTCGATTGGGAAGCCTTTGAAAAAGGCGAAACCCAAGGTGGAAAGACCCGCGAAGAGCTCACCAAGACCTACGACGAGTCACTCAACACCGTTAAAGACAAAGAAGTAATCGAAGGTACTATCATCTCGCTCAACAAGCGCGAAGCAGTAGTTAACATCGGTTACAAGAGCGACGGTATCATCCCCGTCAGCGAATTCCGCTACAACCCCGACATCAAAGTTGGCGACGTTGTTGAGGTATTCATCGAAAACCAAGAAGACCGCAAAGGTCAACTCATCCTCTCTCACAAGAAGGCTCGCGCTTCTCGCTCTTGGGATCGCGTTAACCAAGCCCTCGAAAACGACGAAATCATCAAGGGTTACATCAAGTGCCGCACTAAGGGTGGTATGATTGTCGATGTATTCGGCATCGAAGCATTCCTCCCCGGTTCTCAAATCGATGTTAAGCCAATCCGCGACTACGACATCTTCGTAGGCAAGACAATGGAATTCAAAGTCGTTAAGATCAACCAAGAATTCAAAAACGTTGTTGTATCTCACAAAGCTCTCATCGAAGCTGAGCTCGAACAACAAAAGAAAGATATCATCGCTAAGCTCGAAAAAGGTCAAGTACTTGAAGGTACCGTTAAGAACATCACTTCTTACGGTGTATTCATCGACCTCGGTGGCGTAGATGGTCTTATCCACATCACCGACCTCTCTTGGGGTCGCGTAAACCACCCCGAAGAAGTGGTTGCAC
>CAZWWS010000097.1:0-4291 GCA_964637445.1 uncultured Muribaculum sp. | reverse complement strand
GTGGCAGGAGGCGCAGATGCCGGTGATGATGTAATTGATATGCTCTATGGCGAAGCCTTCGGGAAGGGTTACATTGGGTATTTGTTTTGATTTTAGACAATAGGTATGGCCACATTTTCGACAGAAGATGTGGACGTGCTGGCAGTCGGCGTGTTGTGCATCGGAACTGATGCAGTGGCAGTATTTGCGCTGTCCGCTTCCGTCGTCTATGCTGTGTAGAAGATGGTGCTTTTCCATGAGTGTCAGAGTGCGAAATATTGTACTGCGGTCTAATGTGTCGAGCATTGTTTCGAGGTCGGCGAGTGAGAACGCGTAGCCGATGTCGTTGATAGCTCGGTAGACGAGTGTACGGATGGCTGTGGGGCGGATGCCGTGCTCGATCAAAATATCTTCGGTGTTCATGCTGATTGCTTTTTGTGCAAATATATGAATTTTGCAACCGGGTTGCAAGCGGGATGTCGTAATTTTGTGGAAATAAAAAACGTAACTATGAACGAAGTATTTGAATTGATCAATGAAATGTCGCCCTACTTACTGTTGGGTTTTCTGTTGGCCGGTGTGATGCACGCTTTTGTACCCAATTGTGTGTATGGAAAGTATTTGGGGCGTCGGTCGTTTCGGTCGGTTGCTTACGCGGCATTGATTGGTGTGCCGTTGCCGCTCTGCTCGTGTGGAGTGATTCCTACGGCGATGTCTCTGCGCCGAGAGGGGGCGTCAAAAGGTGCTACAGTCTCGTTTATGATTTCCACTCCTCAGACGGGTATCGATTCGATGATTGCCACTTACTCGCTGATGGGATTGCCGTTTGCGCTGTTGCGCCCGATCGTGGCGTTTGCTACGGCGGTGTTTGGCGGACAGATGGTCAATATGTTTGATCGTGGCGATGACGATGAGCCTTTGGCTACAAAGCGAGTTGAAGAGGAGAAGATGACTTTCGGGCAGAAATTAGTCTCGGCGTTGAAATATGCTTTTGTGGAAATGATGCAAGACATTGGTAAATGGCTTGTGGTGGGATTGGTAGTGGCAGGGTTGATCACGGTGTTTGTCCCAGAGGAGTTTTTCGCTTCGTTTGCCGACAATTCGTTGCTGAGCATGCTTGTGGTGCTTGCGATAGCCGTGCCGATGTATATCTGCGCCACAGGGTCGATTCCAATCGCAGTGGCTCTGATGCTCAAAGGGTTGTCGCCCGGTGCTGCGTTGGTGCTTCTCATGGCGGGTCCGGCGGCCAATGCCGCCTCGATATTGGTGGTAAACAAGGTGCTGGGGCGGCGTACGCTGATGGTCTACCTTGCTTCGATTGTGGGAGGAGCAAT
Organism: uncultured Muribaculum sp.; assembly: GCA_964637445.1. Classification (GTDB taxonomy): domain Bacteria; phylum Bacteroidota; class Bacteroidia; order Bacteroidales; family Muribaculaceae; genus M3. The sequence goes on along the minus strand of CAZWWS010000097.1, from coordinate 2,978 downwards.
GGCGTTTGGGCTGATGGTCGACTATCTGTTGCCGCGAGAGTGGTTTTTGCATCCGTTGTCTCAAATTGTTGCGTGCAGTCATGGCGAAACACAATGGTTCAATATCGGATGCTCCATACTGCTCGGATTGCTGCTGGTCAACGCGCTGCTACGTCGCTATATATCGCATGATGAGGCTCATTGTCACGGCTGCGACATTCACGAATCGAGCGCCACAGAGAAGATTGTGCTGATAGTAGACGGGATGTCGTGCTCGCATTGTCGTAAGCACGTAGAGCAAGCTATTCAGGATGTCGAAGGAGTGGAGTCGGCGAGCGTCGACCTCGCGAGCCGTCGGGCAGTGGTGACAGGCCGCGTCAGTCGCGCCGCAATCAGCCACGCCGTCGAAAAAGCCGGCTTTTCAGTCCGCGACGAATAAAATGGCTTCAAATTATCGATTGATAAACAAAAAATAATTATATTTGCAACGACTCAGTAGCCCAGAGGGGCTTGTGGGTTAGTTTTTTAGAGAAATGCGTTTATTTAGCGTTCTTCCGGACTCAGAAACTTCGCAACTTTTGATCCCTATCGGAAGACGGCAACATAAGCGCCCATGTGGATGTTTATATGCATCTGCGTATATGTCTGTAATGACTACTTACGTGGTGTCTTGTATATACATCTTGGCGTGGGCTGCTGAGTTGCTTATCTTGATAGGAGGGCAATGCGAAGTGCCGGAGTCCAAGATGAGCGGAAATACAGACTCCCACGTCCTTTTTATATGGAATTTCAGCCAAATCCGGGGAGGCTATAGGTCTTATACCATAATGAAGCATTTAGTAAGTTTTATTGTTCTATTTTTCAGTTTGATGCTCTGTCTTGTGGCAAGCATGAGCTTTGTGTCGTGCTCTGACAATGGCGGAGGTGACGGGCCGTCGCAACCCCCACAAATCGGTGAAATTGAGGATCCGACTGACAATCCCAAATATCCAAAAGCACAACCTGTTGATATGGGGCTTAGTGTTTGTTGGGCAAGTTGGAATATGGGCGAGGAGTCTGAATTCGGAACAAATAGACTATTTGGGTGAGGTGATATAGGCAATGGAGGGTCTTCTCTTGATGATTTTCCATGTCCATTTCCCCCTGAAAATATTTCCGGATCGGAATATGATGTTGCAACGCATCGATGGGGTAAAGGATGGCGTTTACCTTTAGACAATGAATTTAGTGAGTTGTGGAACAATTCGCATGTCTCAATCGGAGAATATAATGGGACTACGTATTATAAATTCACCAGTAAGCTAAATGAGAATGTTATATATTTACCATTAGGTAACTATTTTTATAAGGCTTGTTATTGGACAAGCGAATTGTACATTAGCGACACAAGAAAGGCAAAGGCTCGTTTTTTTGATTATGAAGCATCAACTCCGGAATTTGGTTGGGTAAATTTAGAACGCGACAATAAGGCTTTAGTTCGCCCTGTTTATGAACAATCGAAAGCCGTGACAAAGGAGGCTAAAAACGTAACTGGGAAAAGTGCTACATTGTGTGGCACATTGTCGTGGTTGGCATCAGAAAGAGCAGAAGAAGCCGGGTTTTATATTTCAGGGACATTGTCTGATATAGAGACTCCAAGTCCGCGAATATCGAAAGTCGAAGCTACAATAGATAAAAAGACCATTTCAGCACAGATAGATGAACTGACACGAAACACAACCTACTATTTCAGAGCATATGTTGTGATTGATGGTGAAGAATATTTAGGAGAGATAAAGAATTTCTCATCACTTAATGCGTATGAAGTAGGCGATTTATATCCGAATGAAAATAATCCAATTGGAGTGGTATTTGTTGTGAATACATCCGGTGAAAGTGGACGAATCGTTTCATTGGATCAAACAACTCTTCAATGGCAACCCGGAATAGCAACATATGTCAATGCGAATAATCGTGATGCCGGCTCGAATAATGAGTTTCCGGTAAATTCTCCTATTCCGAGCTGGATTCAAGACCATGGAGATGGATGGTATTGTCCGGCAAAGAATGAACTGCATACACTTTGTGGCGCGGCAAAAGACGTGAATGTCACGTTGAGACGTCTTGGACGAAAAGTAATTGAAAATTTCTATTGGGCATCAACCCAATATTCCGCAGAATATTATGATTTAGCTTGGATAGTAAACGTTACCGAAAATGATACATATATGGGGTATCGTCAAGGATATAGTACGTACAATTCAAAAACTCAAGAAAGAGGCGTTTTAGCTGTTAAGAAATTTGGAAACAATACAAACTAAAAACAATAATCAAAAAAATGAAAGCGATCAAGTTTTTTAGTATGATGCTTTGCCTTGTGGCGAGCATGGGCTTTGTGTCGTGTGGCGATGATGGAGATGAACCGAGCTATAGCGGAAGTTGGGGAGGAGATACCGGTAGTAGTATTTCAAAGCCAACAATAACAAAAGTGGCTTCGGCAACGACAACAACCGATTTGGAAGTTACGTTTAGGGTAAGTAATAGTGGCTCGCCATCGGTAGTTATGTATTATGGGACATCGGAAGATAATCTTACGAAAACGAAAACATGCCGATATTATAGTGCAGCGAGCAAAAATTATGATTTTTATAAAGCATCTTTGACCGGATTGAGGAGTGGATCAAAAATTTATTTCAAAGGAGTCGCAACGAATAGTGCCGGTAGTGATGAAACAAAAGTATATTCCCATATAGTAAAAAGATAATCAACAAGCTCATTTTATCGCATAGATGACTAACATCGAGGTCATTCAATCCTAATATGTAGAGAGACGTTGCCGTGGGGTAGCGTCTCTCTCTTTGGGGTTATTCTATTCTTATCATCTCTGACAACTGAACAAAATAGTAAAATTTTTATTACTGTCCGCTAAAACTTGAATGCGGCAAAATAGCATGGCTCGGACGCAGATATTTCGGTGTTCGAGTCTGTTTTTTCAATTTACAAGTCCCCTCAGTCAAATA
>CAZWWS010000096.1:0-4671 GCA_964637445.1 uncultured Muribaculum sp. | reverse complement strand
ATACCTCTTGTTCGGTGCCCGCTCCGGCAGGAGCCGACATCTCATCGCTGCTACAAGATGCTAACATCAGCGCAGCTACAGAAATCAATGATAATTTCTTCATGATTCGTTGTTTTTTTTGGTTGTTAATATTAAGATCAATTAGAGATTTTATTTTCACCTTTCATACTGATTCACAGATATTTATCCCCACAGCGATTGACTTTCCGTTGGTTCTACGGCGCAGGATGTTGTCTTTCATAATCAGTCGGGATAGCATCGCTTAATACAGTATTGCATATTCAATCACAAAGTTAGACACTAAATTGCTATTTTTACCCCCCCCCAGTTAATTTTGGTTAATTCAATCCTTAAAATTTGTCAACAAACTATTCTCTTCGCATAAATTGGCAGATCGACAAAAAAGCCGTAAATTTGCCGTATGATTCTCGATAGATTGACAATCCATAATTTCAAGAATATAGTTCAAGCGCAGCTCGAATTTTCGCCGAAAGTCAACTGCTTCTTGGGCAATAACGGCATGGGCAAGAGCAATCTGCTCGATGCAATCTATTATATGAGTTTCTGCAAGAGTTTTTCGGGCTCGACCGACCCAATGCTCATACGCCGTGGCGAAGACTTCTTGATGGTGCAAGCCCACTACCGGCGACGCAACTCCGAAGAAGACCTCTCGCTCGGTCTCGCCAAAGGCAAGCGCAAGACCTTCAAACGCGCCGGCAAGGAATATCCTCGACTGAGCGCCCACATCGGAGCATTTCCGCTCGTGATGGTATCGCCGCAAGACATCGACCTGATACGTGGCGACAGCGACACGCGACGCCGATTTATGGACATGGTCATCTCGCAAAGCGACAGCCGATATCTAAGCGAGTTGATACGCTATAATCAATGCCTCGAACAGCGCAATAAGTTGCTACGCGACGGCACTACCGACCACACGCTCTATATGGCCGTGGAAATGATGATGGACTCCACTGCAACCTATATCCACGCTACCCGAAGGGCTTGGATCGACAAGCTTACCGGCATATTTGCCACCTACTATGCAGCCATTGCCGGCGACCAAGAGCAAGTGAGCCTCACCTACCGCAGCTCGTTTAACAACGAACCTTCGCTGCAAGCACAGCTCGACTCGGCTCGACGTCGCGACGAAATAATGCACCACACCACCGTAGGACCTCACCGCGACGACATAGAGATGATGCTCGACGGAATGGCGATGCGCCGCACAGGCTCGCAAGGACAGTGCAAGACCTACACCATTGCTCTGCGTTTGGCTCAATACGACTTCATCAAAGCCTCTTGCGCCATGAAGCCGTTACTGCTGCTCGACGATATATTCGACAAGCTCGACACCACGCGCGTGGAGCGTATCATGGACGTGGTGCAGCGCAACCTGTTCGGCCAGATATTCATCACCGACACCAATCGCGACCACCTCAACGAAATCATGGAGCGCACCTCAGGCGACTACCGCATGTGGCACGTAGAAGACGGAATATTCACCCCAACCCAACGGCAATGAAACGCACCGAAGCCAAAAGTATAAAGCAGATTATCGAAAGCGCGCTCTCGCAAGGCGACATGAACAACGCCATTCAAGAGCAACGCGCCTGCTACCTATGGCCGGAGATTGTGGGGCAAGGCATCAATCGATACACCACTCGCCGATTTGTCGAAAATGGCAGGCTTCATGTGTTCATCTCCTCAGGACCGCTGAAAAACGAGCTTGCCTACCACCGCTCTCGTTTGGTCGACGCCATAAACCAAGCCATCGGCTCGGATATTCTTCACGAAATAGTAATCCATTGACCGCTATGCAACTTCCCGACATACCAAAATCAGAAAATCCGCGCGTTCCGGTGGCAGAACATCCGTTCCGCCACATCACCCCCGTGCAAATGCGTTTCAACGACTTCGATATGCTCGGTCATCTCAACAATGCCGTCTACATCAGTCTGCTCGACCTCGGCAAGTCGAGCTACTTTACCCACATAATGCCCGACGGCATAGACTGGAAGCACATCAACATGGTGGTAGCCAACCTCAACTGCGACTTTTTCGCACCCACCTACATATCGGAAGAAATAGCCGTACTCACGCAAGTGGTTTCGATTTCCGAACGCAGCTTCAAGATGCTCCAGCGAGTGGTCAATATCCACTCAGGCGAAGTGAAATGTGCCGCCACCACCATCATGGCAGGTTTTGACCCATCGACGGCTCAAAGCGCACCAATAGCCCCGCAATGGATCGACGCTCTGTCGAAGCAAGAGGGACGCGAACTGAAATCATCAAACACCAACAACCGAATATAAACGAAAATCATCATATTATGACCATTCAAGAATCAATGCGAGCCATTCTCGAAGCAGAGAGCCGCGCTATAATGAACATACCGGTTTCCGACCAATACGACAAAGCCGTGGAGCTGATCATAGAGCATGTGCATCGTCGTCACGGCAAGCTCGTCACTTCAGGCATGGGCAAAGCCGGACAGATAGCGATGAACATCGCCACCACCTTTTCCTCGACCGGCACCCCGGCCATCAACCTTCACCCCAGCGAGGCTCAGCATGGCGACCTCGGTGTGCTTCAGCCCAACGACGTAATGCTCCTGATATCCAACTCCGGAAAGACTCGCGAGATTATCGACTTGGTGCGCCTCGCTCGAAATCTCTATGAGCAAGTGCCTCTGATCGTTATCACCGGCAATCCCGACAGCGAACTCGCCTCGACTGCCGACGTTACTCTGCTCACCGGCGGGTCGGCCGAAGTGTGTCCGCTCGGTCTCACCCCCACCACCTCTACCACGATGATGACAGTCATCGGCGACGTATTGGTGGTCAACGTGATGCGCCTCACCGAATTTACTCGCACCGACTACGCCAAGCGCCACCACGGCGGCTACCTCGGCGAGCAGTCGCGCAAGAACTGATAATATACTCGAATGAGAAAAATCATAGCAATAGGCAAGTGTGGTTTAGACATCCTGATGCTCGACAACCAACCATCGGCCTCATTTCCCGGAGGTAGAATCCTCAACGCAGCCGCTCTGCTCGGCAGCCGTGGCTACAACGTGACCATGGTGGGCGAATGTGGCGCCGACAGCGTGGGCGACATCGTGGTGTCGCATCTCGAAAGTCTCGGAGTAGCCACTCGCTCTATCGACCGCTACACCGACGGGGTGACCCCCACCACAGTCATCTTTCGACACAGCGACGGACGACCGACATCGACCGTGGACTACGAGCGCTACCCTGCCGAAAGTTTCGACGTGGTGTGGCCTCGCATCGATGCCGACGACATCATCATATTCGGCACATTCGTAGCTCTCGACGAACGTGTGCGCACTCGCCTACTCGAAATCATCAACTATGCCGCCGAGCGCAACGCCATCATCGTCTATGCGCCGGGGTTCTCACCCACACAGGTACCTCGCATCACCCGAGTGATGCCGGCAATCCTCGAAAACCTTGAGCTGGCCGACATTGTCATCACCCGTACAAGCGACTTGCAAGCCATCTTCAACACCTCCGATGCCGCATCGGCCTACCGCAATCACGTCAGTTTCTACTGCCACACGATGCTCAATGCCGACTCATCGACCGGCCGCATAGAGCTATTCAACGCATCGGCCACCGACTCAGTCGAAGCCCCCACACCAACCGACCCGCTGGCATGGAATGCCGGAATCATCGCCGGAGTGGCAGAAACCTTGATAGAGCAACAACTGCTCCGCAATTCGCTCGACAACCTCGATCAGTCGCAGCGTAAAGCCATCATAGCCACAGCTACCACACGCGCCTCGGAAAGACTTAACAACAAATAGCATTCACCCAATAGCATCAATAATATTATGTCAACATCTTTAAGCCATAGCGCACCCACCGGCGCTCTCCCCAAAATTGAAAATATCCGCGTAGCCATCGTAGAAGCCGAATGGAACGGTCATATCACAGGCGCACTCACTCAAGGCGCTCTCGACCTATTCCGTCGCGAGGGATTTTCCGACAGCGACATTGACGTGTTTCACGTGCCCGGCGCAGTAGAACTCACCTTTGCCGCCTCTCAGCTCATTGAGACCGGCGACTACGACGTCATCATCGTGTTTGGTTGCGTTATCCGTGGCGGCACACCACATTTCGATTACGTATGCCAAAGCGTCACACAAGGCATCACCTCGCTTAATGCCGACTGCGACACCCCGGTAATATTCGGCGTTCTCACCGTCGACTGTGAGCAAGATGCTCTCGATCGCGCAGGCGGATGCTTAGGCAACAAAGGCACCGAAGCTGCCGAAGCTGCCATAAAAATGCACGATTTCGTTTGCAAGATTAAATAATATTGCGTAACTTTGTCTCGCTTTTCAGCAAGGCTCGGGCGAATACCAGAGTGGCCAAATGGGGCAGACTGTAAATCTGCTGGCTTATGCCTTCGGTGGTTCGAATCCATCTTCGCCCACACACTTTTGCGGAAGTAGCTCAGTTGATAGAGCAATAGCCTTCCAAGCTATGGGTCGCGAGTTTGAGCCTCGTCTTCCGCTCCATCAGAAATCAGATAGTCACGAAAGTCCCTATCTGATTTCTCATTTTTTTTGCGTTTGGCTCAATTCAATCAAATAAAATAACGACGACGGCGATGTGGGTTTAATACGGACAAGCCCAGAAATAC
>CAZWWS010000095.1:0-4703 GCA_964637445.1 uncultured Muribaculum sp. | reverse complement strand
GTAGCCGACGCTTTCTTGCGACGGTCATAGATAATTCTGATACTTGCTTCTAAAGCCATAATGATTTAGCGTTAAAAAGTTAAACTTTGCGGTAGTGGTACAACCAAAATGAGTGTACCACAGAGATTGAAAATTGTACCACACTTTGCTAAAAAGTGTACCACAACCTCGAAAAAGGGGCAAAAATCGAGGCTTTTTTGACCCCCTTTTGTGGTACATTTTTGGTACAATTTCCTCTTTCGTGTACCAAAGTTACAACACTATTTTGGTACTACCAAATGCTAAATTGCTCTATCAAAATATAGCACGAGAATTACTAAATCATTATAATACAGATTGTTAGAAATTGCTAAACGCTGAGTATCAAAAGGGTAGAAATGAAAAAAGCCACCCAATTAGGTGGCTAAGTTCTGATTTTCCAGTGATCCGCCTGGGGCTCGAACCCAGGACCCCAACATTAAAAGTGTTGTGCTCTACCTGCTGAGCTAGCGAATCCCTTGCTTTTCAAAAGCGATGCAAAGGTAGGCATTATTTTTGATGTATGCAAGTTTTGGGAGTTAATTTTTTAGATAAAAATTGTTTGAAATTTCGTGCCGGGAGCTAATAGGCACTCTTATAGCGACTTACTATAATGGTAAATAATCGCGTAATGCATCGATATATGCGACGAATGCTTTGTGCCCGATGTCTGTGATGCGACATGTGGTGCGAGGTTTCTTGCCTACAAATGTTTTCTCTATGTTGATATATCCGGCGTCGGAGAGCTTGGAAAGTTGTACGCTGAGATTGCCTACTGTCGACTCTGTCTTTTCTTTTAGATAGACGAAGTCGGCTTCATCGAGATTAATCAATATAGACATTATGGCTAATCTCAGTTGCGAATGCAATAGTGGGTCAAGCTCTTTCACTGATTAGCGACTTTTCCTGTGAGACAACATTATATGACCGGGAATGACCATTGTTATTAAAAATACGGATGCAAAAATTAATATTTGTTTCGTTCCAGGGCAAAATAAAATAGCAACTACGGCAATTATTGAAATAAGGCTACAAATTTGTAGAACTTTGCTTTGAAGCAGTATACCGGTCACAAGGGAACCGATGGTCATAAAAAAGGAAATAAAAAACAGAATGTTGAAATTGGGAATTTGGATAAAGTATGTAGCCAAGGAAAATGGCACAGCGAGAAGACCGAATAAAGCCCAAATTTTGCTAATAGCCTTAGAAATAGGTGATTTGACTACATGATTGCTATGATGAGATAGAAGTATACCGCTCCATCCGATTATAGGTATTGCAAACCATAGCCAAAATACCAGTGGGTTGGTCGTTATATTACATAGGATGAAGATGGCTATGGATGTTATTACTGTGGCGTAACCCCACGAAAGGAATGGTATTGCAGCAGAGTGTTCCATGCTTTCTCGGGTAGTGGAAATCATGCGCGAGATGATTTCAAGACTTTCTTTAGTGTTGATGCTTTTTTCTTCCATAGTGTAAAATTAGTGATTTATCTTGTGATAATTATGGATTTACATTATTTTTTTTTGAAAAGAGTTAATTTTCGTGTTTCTATAGCCAACCGGAGGCGGAGTATGAGTCCGTAGCCAATCATGAAGATAGTTAATATGCGTGGGCTGTAATTTACGCCAATGAAGAGTGAGGCGATGGAAATTGCTATTGCCATAATATAATAACCGATTGAGCGATATAACCACACATAAGGAAGTAAGTGCGATCCGAATATTATTGCATACACCATGAGCAGGTGTTCGGGCATAATCGTTAAGGTTTACATTGCTATAAGTAGGAATGGAATCTGTCCGATAGAAATGATAATCCCCGGTGAGGTTAGGGGGATTATCTTTCTAACTGAAGTCTATTCGCAACATATCCATATTATTACGGATGTGATTATAAAGTGCAATCCTTTCTTTTTTCGTTGTGGTATGTCGTTATGCAATGTATCAATGGCGTCGAATAGAAGACTGCTCATAGTCAATTCGATTAGTTATATTCTTGAAGAGTGATGTCGATGATATTGTTTTTGGAAGAAACATCAGTCGCCATTTGCAAGCAAGGCTCAGATGGAATACCCATTTCGTTTATGTCCAAATTATTGTTGCCATTTAGATCTTGAAAAGCAGCAATTTGAACTTTGCCATCGGGAACATCGGCAATTACTGTTGTCATGTCGTAGGAATCGATAGGCAGTGCGGCAAAACGTTGAATGTCGCCGGAGGTGATCTGAATGAAAAGTGTTCCTTGATCATTGGGGAGATCGATTGCTCGGATTGTCACATCGGTAGATTGTGCGCCGAAAGCAACGGTAGTTGCGAATAGTGCTGAGAATAATACTTGTTTCATCATAATTACTGAATTTTATTTGTGAATGATTATTTAGATGTCGTTTTGATTGTTTCGTAATCAAAGTTATTTTCAATGTTGCGTTTGTCTGCTCGATATTTTCGACCTTTGTGTAGATTGATGGTTACACCTATCCATACGAGATTTTGAGTCGAAGCGGCATGATATTCTCTATTATTTCCGGCTATGGCGGATAGATCTCGCGAAGGCATTTTCATCGAGTCGATAAATGGGTTGGTGATCCCAACCATCAGTGTTGCATTTCGAAAGTTGTAACCGATGCCGAATATATTAAGATTGTAATTAGTCGATGAAATCAGCTCTCCATGCAAAGTATTGAAAGTAGAGTTGCATTTTGTCATAAACCACCAATTGCGATACATGACCATCATCTGTGCATTTATGAATGGCTGGTGATACGAATGAGAATAATTCAAGCCTCGACTCGTGATATGATGCCACCCTCCTTCGACAGAAATATTGAGCAAATTCTTTATGATAGGAGCTCGCAGAGAGCCTTTTAGTGCCCATTCTTGATGAGAACCGGCATTATAGTAACTGATGTTTATTTGGTCTCCAACGAAGGTCTTTGCAGTCATAATAGGGTCGGGCGCTCCACTATATTCGATGGAAATGTTACCATTATACCCTTTATAGAAGGTTTCAGCCGATAGCTTTCCGGAATAAATGGTGTAAGGTTTTAGCTCAGGATTTCCAATCTGATATTGGTATTGATCGATAGCTTGCGCTATTGGCGAAATTTGTGTCAGGGTGGGGGATATTGTGCGACCATCGGCTTGAAATCGAAGAGTCAGCCAATCGTTAGCTCGGTAGCGTATGGTGGCACGTGGGCTTAGAGTGGCATAGGTCGAAGCGGTCGGTTCGGTTATTGAATATAATGTAGCCCCTAATCCAATAGAATATGAAAAGCGCTCGAAATTGTGTTGCCATTCAGCAAATCCGTATAACCGATTGTCGCGAGTTCGTGACGTAGACTTAGTCATGTCATAATAATAGGCTTTACTCCATAGCGACTCGTTACGCACACCGGTGGTGAGGACGCCTCGATAGTATTTCTTTTCATAGATTCCCTCGGCTACCACGCGATAGTCTCGCGAATCTATTGAGTTGTGGATATTAATATCAGCAGTCTTGTCAATAAATGTGCGAGACGACTCTGCGTCGACCAACGAACCTACCACATTGAAATATATGGTTTGGCGACGAGGCAATGCGTAGTGAAAATACAAGTCGATGTCGGCTTGTGTGGTACTTAAAGGGGACGAGTCGAGTTCTTCGCTTGGGGTGTTGCTGACATTGTCGGTTATAATCCCTCGAATGAGATTGTCATTGCTTGTGTATTTTACACGGCTTTGAGCTGAGAACAAAAATTTTTTATCAACGGCGTAACTATATTGAAGAGTACCATTATGTTGTTGAATATCGTTTTTTGTGGGTATGCCTTCTTCGTGTCGGTTGATTTGTGTACCATCGGCCCGAGTGATTGTTTCGTCATTTAGTCGATAGCAATCCATGTTCCACATCGGATTGCCGTTGTAGGAAATCATGGTTTCACCTCTGCCTTGATGGGCTTTAGCTGTAAAATCGTAATTACCCCAGCCTCTGTTGGGCGACTGCAGCGCATTAAGCATTATTGAATAACCCGAATTGCGGCGCTTTACATATACGTCTACCACCGCTGCAACGTCGCCATATTTCAAAGATGGATTGGCGATATATTCTATACGGATAATTTCAGTGGGAAGGAGTGCAGCTACTTCTTGAGCTGATGCTCTGCGTCCATTGATACGTATCTCAACATTGCCACCTCCTAATCGAGAGATTGAATTAGTAGTCGGGTCAACTATGAGCGATGGTATTTGTAGGGCAGATATAAGTTGCACTCCTGTGCGTGACGCCTTGATTGATGCAGAATTTGGCAGATACACATCGCGGTCCGCACGACGTAATATTTCCGGGGCTTCTACTGTGACCTCATGTAGCTCAATATTATTGACGATAGTGTCGGCTTCAGTTGATTGAGCCGACATATTTAGTGACGTCAACATAAATAATGATGTAATGACTTTACTACCGAATTTATATTGCATAAAGTGGTTTATTTCATAAACTGATATTTCCAAATATATAGCGAGAGGAGTACACTCGCTATAATTTCGATGCAAAGATAAACAAGTTTATTTTATAAACCAAATTTTAATTGAAATATTGGAACAACCACATCAAAATTTATAGTTTTTTCGTGCGTGAGATAAGAGTATCGGTTTCGATGGTTTTTAGTAAATGGATTTGGTATTGAACACGTTTGTGGAATT
>CAZWWS010000094.1:0-4803 GCA_964637445.1 uncultured Muribaculum sp. | reverse complement strand
AGGTTCTTGGATTGAGTTTGCAACCGACATCAATAATGTGATGTATGCTTACATCGACCGTAAGAAGAAACTTCCGGTGACGACTCTTCTTCGTGCGATAGGTCTTGAAACCGATAAGGATATTATCGAAATATTCGGCCTTGCAGAGGAACTCAAAGTCAACAAAACCAATCTTAAGAAAGCCGTTGGTCGCAAGCTCGCAGCTCGTGTGTTGAAAACATGGGTTGAAGACTTTGTGGACGAAGATACCGGTGAAGTAGTGTCGATCGAACGTAACGATGTGGTTATCGATCGTGAGACAGTGCTTGAAGAGGAGCATATCGATGCAATCCTCGATTCAGGCGTTGAAAACATCCTCCTTCACAAGGAAGATGTCAACACCAGCGACTATTCTATCATCTTTAACACACTCCAGAAAGATACCTCAAACTCTGAACGTGAGGCTATCCAATATATCTACCGACAACTCCGCAACGCGGAGCCACCGGATGACGCATCGGCTCGCGAAGTCATCACCAACCTTTTCTTCTCTGAAAAGCGTTATGACTTGGGCGAGGTGGGTCGTTATCGTATCAATAAGAAGCTCAGCCTTGGCACTTCGATGGATGTTAAGGTCCTCACCAAAGAGGATATTATTGCCATCATCAAGTATTTGATTGAGCTTATCAACTCGAAGACCGATGTTGACGATATTGACCACTTGAGTAATCGTCGTGTGCGCACCGTAGGCGAGCAACTTTACAACCAGTTTGGTGTGGGTTTGGCTCGTATGTCGCGTACTATCCGCGAGCGTATGAACGTTCGCGACAATGAAGTGTTCACTCCAATCGACTTGATTAATGCAAAGACAATCTCGTCGGTTATCAACACATTCTTTGGAACTAACGCATTGTCTCAGTTCATGGATCAAACCAACCCATTGGCTGAGATAACCCACAAACGCCGTATGTCGGCTCTCGGTCCCGGTGGTCTCTCGCGCGAGCGTGCCGGATTTGAGGTTCGTGACGTACACTACACCCACTATGGTCGTTTGTGTCCTATCGAGACCCCTGAAGGTCCTAACATTGGTCTTATTTCTTCACTTTGTGTGTATGCAAAGATCAATGACCTCGGATTTATTGAGACTCCGTATCGTCAAGTAGAAAACTCGAAGGTAAATCTCAATAATGATGAAGTAGTATATCTCACTGCCGAAATCGAAGAAGGTAAGGTGATTGCTCAAGGAAATGCTCCGCTTAATCCTGACGGAACATTTATCCGTGAGCGTGTAAAAGCACGTTTGGATGCCGACTTCCCTGTGGTCCCCCCCGCAGATGTAGAGCTTATGGACGTGTCGCCTACACAGATTGCTTCGATTGCAGCATCACTTATTCCGTTCCTTGAGCATGACGATGCTAACCGTGCGCTCATGGGCTCGAACATGATGCGCCAGGCAGTTCCCTTGCTTCGCTCAGAAGCTCCTATCGTAGGTACTGGTATCGAAGGTCAGCTTATCCGCGACTCTCGTACACAAATTACTGCAGAAGGAGAGGGTGTGATTGAATATGTAGACGCTACTATGATACGTATTCGTTACGACCGTACTGAGGACGAAGAATTTGTTGCATTTGAAGATTCCGTTAAGGAATATATTATACCTAAGTTCCGCAAGACTAACCAAAGCACCACTATCGACCTTCGTCCTATCTGCGAAAAGGGACAACGAGTGAAAGCGGGCGATATTCTTACCGAAGGTTATTCGACCGAAAAGGGTGAGTTGGCTCTCGGACGCAACCTTAAGGTGGCATTCATGCCCTGGAAGGGTTACAACTATGAGGATGCTATCGTGCTCAACGAGCGCGTGGTGCGTGAGGATATTCTCACTTCAGTCCATGTAGATGAGTACTCTCTTGAAGTACGCGAGACCAAGCGCGGTATGGAAGAGCTTACATCTGATATCCCCAACGTGAGCGAAGATGCTACCAAGGATCTTGACGAACGCGGTATTATCCGTATCGGTGCTCACGTAGTGCCCGGTGATATCATGATCGGTAAGATTACTCCTAAGGGCGAATCAGATCCTACTCCGGAAGAAAAGCTTCTCCGTGCTATCTTCGGCGACAAGGCCGGTGATGTTAAGGATGCTTCGCTTAAGGCTTCGCCATCGCTCAAGGGTGTGGTAATCGGAACAAATCTCTTCTCACGTGCCGTGAAGAAGAAAAAGTCGAAGAGTGCAAATGCACAGCTTCCCAAGCTCGATGAAGAATATGAAGAAAAGCTCAGCAAGCTCAAGGATGTGCTTGTCGACAAGCTTTTGGTTCTCACTTCGGACAAGACTTCGCAAGGCGTCAAAGACTTCCTCGGTGCTGACATCTTACCTAAGGGAGCCAAGTTTACAGCCGGAGTGTTGAAGGAAATCGATTACGATACCATCAACCTCAGCAAGTGGACTGCCGACGCTCACAAGAATGATATGATTCGCGCTACAATCGTGAACTATCTGCGCAAGTCGAAGGAAATCGATGCTGAACTTCGTCGTAAGAAATTTGACATCTCAATAGGTGATGAACTTCCCTCAGGCATCATGCAGATGGCTAAGGTGTATATCGCCAAGAAACGTAAGATCAGCGTGGGTGACAAGATGGCAGGTCGTCACGGTAACAAGGGTATCGTGTCGCGTATCGTACGTCAGGAAGATATGCCGTTCCTTGAAGACGGAACACCTGTAGATATAGTTCTTAACCCGCTTGGTGTGCCTTCTCGTATGAACCTTGGACAGATTTTTGAAACTGTACTCGGATGGTCGGGACGTGTGCTCGGCGAGAAGTTTGCAACTCCGATTTTCGATGGTGCAAGTTTGGACGATCTTAACGAATGGACAGACAAAGCCGGAGTGCCTCGCTATGGTAAGACTTATCTTTATGATGGTGGCACAGGCGAACGCTTCGACCAACCGGCAACCGTAGGTGTGATCTACATGCTTAAGCTCGGTCACATGGTTGAAGATAAGATGCACGCACGTAGCATCGGTCCGTACTCACTCATCACCCAGCAACCTCTTGGCGGTAAGGCACAATTTGGTGGTCAGCGTTTCGGAGAAATGGAAGTTTGGGCGCTCGAAGCATTCGGCGCAGCACACATCCTTCAGGAAATTCTTACTATCAAGAGTGACGACGTCACCGGTCGAAGCAAGGCATACGAAGCAATCGTTAAGGGTGACGCAATGCCACCGGCAGGTATCCCCGAATCACTCAACGTGCTTCTCCACGAACTTCGTGGTTTGGGCTTGAGCATCAATCTCGAAAATTAATAACATCGCTTTTTCTCATAACGAAATAATATGGCTTTTAGAAAAGATAATAAAGTAAAGACAGGTTTCTCTAAGATAACCATCGGACTTGCTTCTCCAAAAGAAATTTTGGACAAGTCGAGTGGCGAGGTGCTTAAGCCGGAAACCATCAACTACCGTACCTACAAGCCCGAGCGCGACGGCCTTTTCTGCGAGCGCATTTTCGGTCCGGTAAAGGACTATGAGTGCCACTGCGGAAAGTATAAGCGTATTCGCTATAAAGGTATCGTCTGCGACCGATGCGGTGTTGAAGTCACCGAGAAAAAGGTGCGCCGCGAGCGTATGGGTCATATCAAGTTGGTAGTGCCTGTGGCTCACATCTGGTATTTCCGCTCGTTGCCCAACAAGATTGGTTATCTCCTCGGACTTCCATCAAAGAAGCTCGATGCTGTGATTTACTACGAACGCTATGTAGTGATCCAACCGGGACCGGTTGAAAATATCCAATCACTCGACCTTCTATCGGAAGAAGAATATTTCGATATTATGGAAAAGCTTCCCAAGGAAAATCAACTCCTTGAGGATAGCGATCCCAATAAGTTTATTGCCAAGATGGGTGCAGAAGCAATCTATGAGCTTCTGCAACGTCTTGACCTTGACTCACTCTCGTATGAACTTCGTGACCGTGCCAATACCGATGGCTCGCAACAACGCAAGACAGAAGCGCTGAAGCGTCTCCAAGTGGTAGAGTCATTCCGTGCGTCGCGCAACCGCAACAAGCCGGAATGGATGATACTTCAAGTGGTGCCTGTGATTCCGCCGGAATTGCGTCCGTTGGTACCCCTCGATGGAGGACGTTTTGCAACGAGTGACCTCAACGACCTCTATCGTCGTGTGATCATCCGTAACAACCGCTTGAAACGACTCATCGAGATAAAGGCTCCCGAAGTGATTTTGCGTAACGAAAAGCGTATGCTTCAGGAAGCAGTAGATTCGCTTTTGGACAACTCACGCAAGTCGTCGGCAGTGAAGACCGAAGCTAACCGTCCGTTAAAGTCGCTCTCAGACTCGCTCAAGGGTAAGCAAGGTCGTTTCCGTCAGAACCTTCTCGGTAAGCGTGTTGACTATTCGGCACGTTCGGTAATTGTGGTAGGTCCTGAGTTGAAGATGCACGAATGTGGTATCCCCAAGAATATGGCAGCAGAACTTTACAAACCGTTTGTGATTCGTAAGCTCATCGAGCGCGGTATTGTGAAGACTGTGAAGAGTGCCAAGAAGATTGTGGATCGTAAGGAGCCTGTGGTATGGGACATTCTTGAACACGTGATGAAGGGTCATCCGGTGCTTCTCAACCGTGCACCGACACTTCATCGTCTTGGTATTCAAGCATTCCAGCCTAAGATGATTGAAGGTAAGGCAATCCAACTTCACCCGCTTGCATGTACGGCATTCAACGCCGACTTCGACGGAGACCAGATGGCGGTACACTTGCCTTTGGGTAACGAGGCTGTGCTTGAAGCGCAAATGCTTATGCT
>CAZWWS010000093.1:0-4824 GCA_964637445.1 uncultured Muribaculum sp. | reverse complement strand
TATTCTTGAAAAAGAAGAATGATGGTGCAAAGACTGACTATATTCAGATATTCATTGAGCCGAAAGGTGAACATTTGAGAAGTACCGACAAATGGAAAGAGGATGCAATGAAACAGATAAGAGAGAATGCTGATATTCGTTTCTCTACTCAAAGTACCAACTTTAATGTATGGGGAATGCCTTTCTTCACAGAAAGCAAACACCACATCTTTGATACCGCAATGAATGAGGTGCTCATGTAGTCATCAAACACTAATAAGAATAGGCGAGGAGACGAACTGCATATAGCTCGTCTCCTCGCGTTGTATATTTATTTGGATGTATTAGGCTTTGATGTTTGGCTCTTCGAGACCAAGATGTTTTTTGCGATCTACGACTTTGAGTATCAATCCAATGATGAGCGCGGCCACTCCAAGCGATGCGAGCATCACAAGAGGTGCAGTGTAGTCGTAGGAAACTGCAGCCTGCTCGGGAGTGATTGTTCCATTGGCAAGACCTTGTACGAGTTCGGGATTTGATTGATCGAGAACCTTTCCTATAAGGAGAGGGAAAAGCCAAAGGCCGATATTTTGTATCCAAAATATAAGAGCGTAAGCACTACCGATGATTTTTGCATCAACTAATTTAGGCACACTTGGCCAAAGCGAAGCCGGAACGAGAGAGAAACTTGCTCCAAGTACAAGAATGGTGAGATAGGCTACCACAAAACCGCCATAAGGTCCACCTTTGAACTGAGGTAGAACGAAAGCAAAAGTGAGATGGCAGACAATGAGCAGGATAGAGCCAAGGATGAGCATTGAAGCGGCTTTTCCCTTATGGTCAACATAGTTACCAAGTATGGGAGTGATACCAACCGCAAGCAATGGGAATACGGCAAAAACAGTTTCGGCGCTTTGACGCATATAACCCATATAGCAGAAAACGATGAGAGCGACTACAGAGGTGATGAGCATCAATGTTTTCATTGATTTATTTTTGCAAAAATTGCTTGTGAAAGCAGTAGCTGCCACAATAAGCATTATCACATATTGAATGATTGTTACGGTGTTGTTTGCCCAAAATGAGTCGGCCGGAAGTTCTCCAAACGCAAGGTTGCATTGCAACATATTTACGGCGTATTTCTGGAATGGGAAGATTGCCGAATAATAGAGTACGCAAAGGAGTGCCACAAGCCAGAACCCACTGCTTGATAGGATCTTGCCGAGGTCGCGAATACGGAATGGGTCGTCTTTTTCTTCCGCGTCACCTGTCTGACGATCAAGTTTGTGATCCATAAAGAAGTAGACGATAAACATAATCAAAGCAATCATAAGCAAAACAACTCCGAACGCGACCGAGCGCGACACATCGATGTTGCCTCCAAGTTTTGCAAACACGGGCGAGAATATCATGCAAGTAGCAACACCCAAACGTGCAAGAGCCATTTCCGAGCCCATTGCAAGAGCCATTTCTCGTCCCTTAAACCACTTAACAATACCTCGACTAACTGTGATACCGGCCATTTCGACACCACACCCGAATATCATGAAGCCGATTGCAGCAAACTTGGCTGAAGCCGGCATACCTTCGTAAAATGGCGATATTCCAAGCTCGTCAAAACCGGGTATATAGTTTAGATGATTATTAAACCACGTCTCAAGGCTACTGCCTATAAACGTTTCGGTTACGGCATACCAATTAATGACGGCGCCGACCAACATCACAGCTCCGGATAACAAGGCTGTGAATCTCACTCCCATTTTGTCGAGAATAATTCCGGCAAAGATGAGGAAGAAAACAAATACATTGAGAAATGTTTCAGAGCCTTGCATGGTACCAAATGCGGTGGAATCCCAACCGCGGGTAGATTGCATAAGATCTTTAATAGGGGAGAGGATGTCCATAAAAATGTAGCTGAAGAACATAGCTGAAGCAAGAAGCAACAACGCTGTCCAACGCGCCCAAGCATGTTCGTTCAAAGCCATTTTGACTGATGTATTCATGTGATGAATGAGTTAGAATAAAGTAATTAGATAAAATTGTGGACAAAATTAATGAAAATCGCGCTTATTAAAAATAAAAATAGCTAAATTAGTGGCTAATTTGTTTAGATAAAAAACATTGATATGACTGAACGACGTCCATACACACTCGACCGAGTTGTGAGATTGCTGATAACTGTAGCGATAATCGCAATTATATTATATCTAATAGGATTATTGAAAAATGTACTTTTGCCCTTTTGTGTGGCATGGTTAGTCGCTTACCTGCTTGAGCCTTTTGTTCAAATGAATCGTAAACTATTGAAGTTAAAAGGTCGAGCTATGGCTATATTCTGCACATTGATTGAAACTACATTTTTTCTCGGTCTCTTGGGATATATTTTTGTCCCATCTATAATTAATGAGATGGCTCATGTGGGAGAATTGATGCAACGCTATGCTTCGAGTGGCGCTGATATTCCACTCTTGCCCCAATCTGTTCATGATTTCATTCGCCAACATATAGATTGGGCGTATCTTTCATCATTGCTTTCTCGACAAGAATGGATGAGCTTGGCGCGCAATGCTGTGAGTGGAACATGGGGGTTGCTCAGTTCGAGCGTAGAGATGCTGTGGAGCTTGTTTAGTTGGTTTATCGTATTTCTCTATGTGATATTTATAATGATAGACTATGAGCGACTATCACGCGGATTTAAGCGGTTAGTACCTCCTAAATATAGGAAGATAGCGTACAAGATAGGACATGATGTGCAAACGTCGATGAATCATTATTTTAGAGGGCAAGCACTTGTCGCTTCATGTGTTGGAGTAATGTTCAGCATTGGTTTCCTTATAATAGATTTGCCATTGGCAATTGTGTTAGGACTCTTTATCGGGCTGCTGAATATGGTTCCTTATTTACAGCTAATATCATTCCCAATCACTGCACTACTGTGTATGGTAGTGTCAGTAGACCAAGGTGTGAATTTTTGGGTAATATTTGCTGAGTCAATGGCTGTTTATGTTGTAGTGCAAATAATACAAGATATGGTTTTAACGCCACGTATCATGGGTAAAGCCATGGGATTAAATCCTGCCATAATATTGCTATCGTTATCTATTTGGGGTAGCCTACTTGGATTACTTGGATTGATAATAGCGCTTCCGCTTACTACATTACTATTGTCGTATTACGACCAATATATCATCCGTAGGCGGAAATAAGATTATGATTGCAGATTGAGTATTTTGCGAGCGGCATCAAGATCGCACCTTCGTACCATAAGGCGAATAGCGCCTAACGGAGTGATCGTAATGGGGTATACGCTCGACATAATTTCGTTATCTACTATTGCAACAATACCGTTGGTGGCAAGTACGCCTTTCGCAATGTGCGCTTGTGCCAAATCATAGAATTCTTGAAGAAGAATAATATCGGAATCTTTCACTGTCATAGTAGAATTTTATTATTTTATATTGCGATTATTAAGCGCTTGCTGATAGTTACGAGCATTGCGACGATGTTCGCTGTAGTCAGCAGTAAAACGATGCCGACCGGAGAAATCTTCAGACGCACACATATATATATAATTATTGTTAGGCGCTGATAGCACAGCATCAAGAGTGCGACGATCCGGAATGCGAATAGGACCCGGAGGTAACCCAACATATTTATATGTATTATATGGCGAATTTACCGATAGATGTTTATTTAGAATACGTCGAATTGTAAAATCCCCAACGGCAAATTTAACCGTTGGATCTGCTTGTAACAACATCCCCCGATTTAGACGATTTAGATACAGACGCGCCACGATAGGACGTTCGTCTGATCGGTTCGTTTCCTCTTCGACTATTGACGCAAGGATTGATACCTCAATAGGAGAGAGGCCAAGTTGAGTAGCTTTTTCACGACGATCATCAGTCCAATATTTATTATAGTAACTATAAAGTGTTTTTACAAGTTTCTGTGGAGAAGTAGTCCAATAAAATTCGTAACTATCCGGGAGAAACGCCGCCGCATATTGGGCTTTAGCGAAGCCCTCTTTTGCAAGAACACTATCACATGCTGCCATAAATTGCATTGGGGTAAATTCCATTTTTGAAGATATACGGGCTGCTAAGTCGTCAAGAGTACGAATATTATTGAATGTTACTTTTATAGGTGTTTGTGCACCACGAGATATTAGGCGATAGATGTCGAGTGGGGTAGCCTTTGCCGAAATAAGGTATGCACCATGGGCTTGCGATGTTTTAGCTTGTGTAAATTTCCAGATGGTATATACATTTGCCCCAGTTTGTTGACCAAGCGATGACACAAGACTATCGCGTAGGGATTCGTTGGAGGCATCCGCTGGAATATATAGCCATTGGGGAGATGTTGTCTCTCCTGAAGATATGTATTTCAATGCAGATAATCCAATTGCAGTAATAGCTACAATAAATAGAATAGTAGAAATGACAAGTATTCGTTTTGTTTTCATATTTCAAAGATAGATGATTTCAATAGAAAAAACAAAAAAATCAATGAAACGAATTTTTTTATCGAAAAGCTTTGGTAATTCAAGATTAATAGCTAACTTTGCACCGCAAAACAGAACAAGCAATCTCAAAAAATAGGAGAGGTGGGTGAGTGGCTGAAACCACCAGTTTGCTAAACTGACGTAGGAGCAATCCTACCACGAGTTCGAATCTCGTCCTCTCCGCATAAAGCGATGATCCAGTTGGATTGTCGCTTTTTTTAATACGCTCAGCACGTAGTTTAGGGCTCAGTACCTTACATTTTAGGCAGGGTAGGGCTACTGAGCCCCGAAAAGCTATGCGTAGGAGTGCATGCCGCCGAGGATGTAGTTTACACCAAAAT
>CAZWWS010000092.1:0-4875 GCA_964637445.1 uncultured Muribaculum sp. | reverse complement strand
CATGGGGTAAAGAAGGTTACGCCTACACTCGTTTCGGCATGGAACTTCACTTCCCCTTCATGTTGCAGCCCACATCGACCATTTACGGATTGGCATTCGTAGAAGGCGGTAACTCATGGACCGATGTCAAAAACTTCTCGCCCTTCAACATCAAGCGTTCGGCAGGTGCCGGTGTCCGCATCTACCTCCCGATGGTCGGTATGATGGGTATCGACTGGGCTTATGGTTTCGACGAAGTGTATGGCACCAAGGGCGGCAGCCACTTCCACTTCATCCTCGGTCAAGAATTTTAACCGTTTTTATCATTCAGAAACTAAACCATCAAAAAATTCCTGCGTCTTATCATCAAATGCAGGAATTTTTACATAAACAGATTAAAACTATCGAATCATGAAAAAATTGACATTTGCAATCCTACTGATCTTCGCTTGCGGCATCGGCGCATCAGCGCAGAAGTTCGCACTCGTCGACATGGAATACATCCTCAAAAACATTCCATCCTATGAAATGGCCAATGAGCAACTCAACCAAATATCTCAGCGCTGGCAAAAAGAGGTAGAGACCAAAGCTCAAGAAGCCGAAACCCTCTACAAAAACTATCAAGCCGACATGGTGTTTCTCACCGATGAGCAGAAAAAAGCCAAAGAAGCTGAAATCGTGGCCGTAGAAAAAGAAGCCACCGAGCTTCGCTACAAATACTTCGGACCCGAAGGTGAGCTATACAAAAAGCGCCAAAGCCTCTTGAAGCCGATTCAAGACGATGTCTACAATGCCATCAAAAAAGTGTCGGAAGAGCGCGGATATCAAGCAATATTCGATCGTGCATCGGCCGGAAACATTGTTTTTGCCTCGCCACGCATCGATGTAAGCAACGAAGTGCTCGCCAAACTCGGATATTCAAAATAAATTTCGTATATTTGCAAAATCTTTTGTTAATCAACAAGCTAATAATTTAATTACAAACACAATATGATCAAGAAATTATTGCTCGCAATCGCTATAGCATTGCCCATGAGCGTTGCTGCACAAAGTGCAAAATTCGCCACTGTTGACACTCAAGTACTCTTAGAAGCTATGCCCGAAACAGCTGCCGCTAACAGCCAAATCGAAGCCGCTGCCAAGAAATACGAAGACGAGTTCAAGAAACTCCAAGACGAATTCCAAAAGAAATACACCGAGTTCCAACAACTCAGTCAAGACACCGCTACTCCTCAATCGATCAAAGATCGTCGTATGCAAGAACTCCAAGAGCAGTCACAACGCATGGAGCAATTCCGCGCCACTGTGCAGCAAGACCTCGCTCGTCAACAAGAAACTCTCATGGCTCCTATCCAGGAAAAGCTCGTCAAAGCTATCGAGACAGTAGGTGTAACCAACGGCTTCACTATGATACTCCCTGTAGGTATCTCGATCTATAACGGAGCCGACGTGCAAGACGCCACTCCTTTAGTGAAGAAAGAGCTCGGCATCCAATAATCCGCGAATTCCTATAAACCATATCGCAGGGCATCGACCGTTGAGGTTAGTGTCCTGCACCTTTTTTATAATGACTTAAGATAAATTACTTTGAGGTTTGCGTAAGAATATTCGCAGATAATCCGTATATTTGCCATCATGAACCACAGCGACATCACTCCCGGCGCCATCGGAGTCTTCGACTCGGGATATGGCGGACTGACAATCCTCAGCGAGATACGCAGCCGATTGCCACAATACGACTACATATATCTGGGCGACAACGCCCGCGCCCCTTACGGCACTCGCTCATTCGACATCGTGTATCGATTCACACTTCAAGCCGTGCGCTACCTCTTCGACCAAGGGTGCCACTTGGTGATACTCGCTTGCAACACAGCCTCAGCCAAAGCCCTGCGCACCATCCAGCAGTGCGACTTGCCACTCATCGACCCCAATCGTCGGGTGCTCGGAGTGATTCGTCCCACAGTCGAAAAAATAGGAGAAATCTCACGCAACGGACACATCGGCATCGTAGGCACTCCCGGCACCATCCAGTCGGCAAGCTACGACATCGAGATAGCCAAGCTGCATCCACAGTTTCACACCTACTCCCAGGCCTGCCCCATGTGGGTGCCACTCGTCGAAAACCGCGAAGCCGACAGCCCCGGCGCCGACTACTTCGTCGAGCAAGAAATCACGCGACTTTTTGCCAAGCAACCGCTCATCGACACCGTAGTGCTCGGATGCACCCACTACCCGCTGCTCTACGACAAGATACGTCGCTACGTGCCTCAGTCGGCAACGGTCGTAAAGCAAGGCGACATCATCGCCGAAAGCCTCCACGACTACCTGCTTCGCCACCCCGAGATCGACGCCCGTTGCTCCAAAGGAGCCACATGCCACTATCTCACCACCGAAAGCGCCGACAAATTCACCGAAATGGCCTCCATATTCCTCCGCAAGCCGGTCACCGGAAGCCACATCGATTTATAATCGCATTTCTTTTTTAATACCCCATATTATAATTTTTTGTCGTATATTTGTACAAAGTACTAACTAACATCCGTATCATCATGAAAAAATTACTTATTCTAACATCCGTTTTTATTCTATTCTTTTCTTCATGCTCTATGTCTAATGAAGAAAAAGCCGAAAAATTAATCTCTGAATCTCTTAAAAACACCCTTTACCACCCAGATTCTTACAAGCCTATTTCGACAATAGTCGATAGCGTTTATTTCAATTTCGAAAAGCTCGATAAAGTTTTCAATAGCTGTGCAGAATTGAATGATTTAATAGCTAAACAATCAACCTACCAAGATAAATTATACACAACCGAAACCGTGTTAGGCATATACACAAAGACCCCTGATCATCCTGAATATAAGCGCTATAAAAAAGAATACGATGATTACAAGGAAAAACTTGGCAAAGTTTCAAAAAAAATCAACATCACAATCCAAGAATTAAAAAACAACGCCAAAGACATCCACTCTAAGGAGTTTACCGGATGGTATGTAATACATAGTTTTTCTTCGCAAAATTATGATAATACAAGTAATATTCCCAAACGTATGGTATTCTTTTGCGACAAAGACTTTAGCAATTGCGGTGCCGGTATTGATTACGATGCATTTATACAACTCATGGAGTTCATTACTAACATACCACATTTCGATAGTGATAATGATCTTCTTGATCAATTTTCCGACCCTATATAAGCCCAATACATATATGAAACAAATCGTTGCCTAAAACACAAATATATAATAGCAACTATGGCAAGACCGAATAAAGACACCCCGGTTCTTACGGGTAAAGACGCAGAGAAATTTGCTGAAATAATAGCAAATCCGACTCCTGTGTCGAAAGAAGAAAAAGAAGCGGCAAAAAAGGCTTATGAAGCATTCAAAGCCATAAGCACTTTCCCGTTGTAAAAAAAATGAACTTATTTCGCGACTCATTCGCCACATCGATTTATAATCGCATTTCTTTTTGGTGCTAACCAAAACTTTTCTTACCTTTGCCTCACATAAAATAATGGGAAACGCGTGAAATTCGCGTACTGTCGCGCAACTGTGAACGACTTTGCCCTCGCGGCTCTGTCTAAGTCAGGAACCATCGCCACCGAAATGTGGTCAGCCGGTCGCTTTCGCATGTAAAAGAGAGACCTCCTACCAAAGCCCTCCGCCGGAGGCACATTGTCGTCTGTCGGGCAGACAAATGTCGGGAGTCAATCCGCAGCTGCGAAGCCGCCACCAAAGAAAATCGACATTTATTAACCAACCGACAATAACAATGATTCGACATCTCAACATCCTTGCCATCAGCGCAATCGTCGCAGCAACAGCTCTCACATCCTGCTCCGACGACGAAACCCCCGACTACCAAGTCACTCTCAATCTCAACAATTCAGCAGCCATTTCCTACAATTCCGACAACTATTGGGATCAGTGCTACAACGTAGCTCTCTCCGCGACCGACATCAACGTTGACGGATTCCAACTCTCACACTCTGCCACCGACTGGGGCGGAGGCATCATGTCGTGGTATGGATTCTGCCCTTCCAAGTCGGCCGATACAGCCGACCACACCGCCGATTGGACTTGGCTCGACAACCAATGGAGCGCCATCACCGGCGGCGGACTATCGGGCAAAGGCACCCCATTCATCGTAGGATGCTGGAACTCTTCGGAGACTACCGACTCATATCCCGACTCTCCATCTTGTATGATAGCCTACGGCGGCTACGAATTTCAACCACAAGAGATCTACGTCACCAACTCCTCCTACGCCTACTACACGATGCTCAACGGTAGCGCGTTCAACAAGGCGTTCACCGAATCTGATTGGTTCCACCTCATCATCATAGGCTGCAACTCCGGTCGCGAGACCGCACGTATCACCGTCGACCTTGCCAATGGCACCGACCTGCTCGACACTTGGCAGAAAGTCGACCTCGCGCCGCTCGGTACAGTCACCGAAATCACATTCCAAATGGCATCGTCCGACTCCGGACAGTGGGGTATGAACACACCCTCCTACTTCTGTATCGACCGCTTGACGATACTCTCCGACAACCGCTAATCACCCCCCTCATCAAAATAAAAACCAAAATTCAACACACACGAGGCTGCCCCCACAGGCAGCCTCCTCTATTTACCACCAAACCAATAAAGATGAAAGAGCAAAGATGAAAGCCGCCACCCCCGACCGACCATCCCGGCTATGCCCATCGGAGCATCTTCTAAGGCAACCGCGGGCTTCTGCCCGTGGTCATTGGGTGTCGAGCCTCTCGACCATGCCGCTAAGGTACGCCGTCTGTTCCATAGTGTCGCTCCGATTGCGAAGCAATCATTAACTCATAGCCGGTGGTAGCCTCGCCTCAGCGAGGTCACCACCGGTCACAATCACACC
>CAZWWS010000091.1:0-4923 GCA_964637445.1 uncultured Muribaculum sp. | reverse complement strand
AAAGGTATAAAAGATTTTCGGTTGTAATGTAACCAAACAGGCTTAAATACCTTTTATTTTTCCTACTTGTCTCATAGGTAATTGAATACCAATGTTTCTATCATTATTTTCCCTCATTCGTCTGATTACCCAAGAGATAACATTAAAATTTGAATGTCGCTAAATTATTCATGATTTGAATTTTCAAAACGGCAATTGCTTTCCGACGTGATGTCGGGAGGCTCGCTATTTGTTTTGGAGGTGGGATAGGGCTTTGTCGACGTAAGGGGTGGGGTGGATGGTGTGGGCGGCAGAGAGGTAGCGGATGGCAAGGTCGCGGCTTGAGGCGTCGCCCGAGGAGTCGTAGCGCAAGAGGTAGTAGTTGCCTACTTCGAGGTTGGCATCGTAGTTGGTGGCGTCGAGGGATAGGATGTGCCGGTAGGTGTCGATGGCTTTGGCGGTGTCTCCGCGATACATATATCCTTGAGCCAGCAGGGTGAGAAATTTGATGCTGTCGGGGAGTCCTTGCAGCATGGCTTGGCTCATGCTGATCATATTGTCGGGGTCGCGACGGAAGGTGTAGTAGGTGAGCAGATGGGCGTCGACATTGCGTGAGAGCCATGGTTGATGCTCTTTTACGAGGATGAGAAACTGCTCATACAGACGAGCCTTGCCGAGCGAAAAACTTGCTTGCTCCACCGACGAAAATATCGAGTCGAATGGTATCTGATTGTCGATGGCGCGCTTCATGAGGGAGATTTGCTTGATGGAGTCGCTCATCATTCCGGCCGATACGATGGCTTGAGCGTAGGTCTGAGTGTCGATGGGCCGCTGATCGAGCATAAGTTCATACATGGCCGAGGCGCTTGCCCACTCCTCAAACTTGTAGAAACGCTCTGCCTTGGTGGCAAGAGTGGCGTAATCTATTGCGGACGACAGCGAGGTGGCTGCGAAAAGAAATATCAGTAAGTGGATGAGACGATGATTCATAATTCGAGCTTATATGCAAAAAATTTGGTCTAATCGGTGAAAGATATTATCTTTGAGAATTGAATTACAAAAGTACAAAATTATATCAACAATGAGAACTAAATATAATCGTGTGTTGCTTAAGCTCAGTGGTGAGTCGCTTATGGGCGAACAGGGACATGGCATCGACACTAAGCGTCTTGGCGAATATGCGGCGCAAATCAAGGAGATAGCGCAAAGCGGTGTGCAAGTGGCTATTGTGATCGGAGGTGGTAATATCTTCCGTGGTCTTTCGGGTGCATCGAAGGGTTTTGATCGTGTGAAAGGCGACCAGATGGGCATGCTTGCCACGGTGATTAACTCGCTCGCACTTAGCTCGGCTCTTGAGGCAGCAGGTCAGCCGGCAAAGGTGTTTACCGCGATCAATATGTTTCCCATCGGTGAACACTACAGCAAGTGGAAAGCAATCGAAGCGCTCAACCAAGGGGCTGTGTCGATTATCGCAGGCGGTACAGGCAATCCGTTCTTCACCACCGACACCGGTTCGGCTCTCCGAGGCATAGAAGTGGAGGCCGACGTGATGCTTAAGGGCACTCGTGTGGACGGCATCTACACTGCCGACCCCGAAAAAGACCCGACAGCGACCAAGTTCTCGGAAATCACCTACGATGAGGTGTATAACCGCGGATTGAAGGTGATGGATCTTACGGCTACTGCGCTATGCAAGGAAAACAAGTTGCCGATAGTGGTGTTTGATATGGATACTCCCGGAAATCTGAAGAAGGTGATTGAGGGAGAAGCCATTGGTACATTGGTGTATTAGGCCGACAAAGTAGAATATTAATCAAAAAAAACAAATCGATATGAACGACGTAAAGACTTATTTAGATCCCGCTGAAGAGAAGATGGAAATGGCTGTGGCTTATCTCGAAGAAGCGCTTGCGCATATTCGTGCCGGCAAGGCTAATCCAAAGATTCTCGATGGTATCCGTGTGGAATACTATGGCAGCGCAGTGCCCATCTCAAATGTGGCCAATGTGTCGGTGCCCGATGCTCGCACTATCACTATCACCCCATGGGAAAAACCGATGTTTAAGGAAATAGAGAAAGCGATTATCAATTCTGAACTTGGTATCATGCCCGAAAACAATGGCGAAATAATCCGCTTGTCGATTCCTCCATTGACCGAGGAGCGCCGTAAAGCCCTCGTGAAGCAGTCGAAAGCTGAAGCCGAAAATGCTAAGGTGTCGGTGCGCAATGCTCGTCGCGATGCTATCGATGGATTGAAGAAGGCTGTGAAAAATGGTATGCCTGAAGATGTGTCGAAAGATGCCGAAGGCTCTGCTCAGAAACTCCACGACAAGTATCTGAAGAAGATCGACGGTCTCTTTGCCGCTAAGGAAAAAGAAATTCTCACAGTGTAATTTATGGGCTAATAGCAGCGAGCCTCGATCGTATATAATTGGTCGAGGCTTTTTTGTAGTGTATGATAAGACACGTCAGACTTTCGGATGCCAAGGCTATCGCCAATATATATAATATATATGTGGAGGAGAGCGTAATCTCGTTTGAGGTTGAGCCCTTGACAGAGGCGGCTATGCGAGAGCGCATCGATGCGATTGCCTCGGAGTTTCCATATCTCGTATGGGAAGAGCAAGGGGCTATCCTCGGATATTGCTATGCTCACCCATGGAAAGAGCGAGCAGCCTATGGCCGAACGCTTGAAACGACCATCTATCTTGCTCCGGATGCCAAAGGTAGTGGTATTGGAACGAAGTTGATGCGCCGACTCATCGATGAGTGTCGGAGCGTCGGCTATCGGGCATTGATAGCGTGTATCACGGCCGACAACGAAGAGAGTGTACGTTTTCACCAACGGCTCGGATTTCAGAAAGTATCGCATTTCAAAAGCGTGGGAATGAAATTCGGGCGATGGTTGGATGTGGTGGATTATGAATTGTTGTTAGACTGAAAATTTTGAAAACATAAAAATCATAAATATCATGAATGTGAAAAATTTGATTATCTCGGCGGCGATGGTGGCTCCATTCTGTTGCAATGCCTCGGGCGAGGGAGACGCTCAACCGCAAGTGCCTGACGTGTATATGACTACCGATATTTCTCCCGAAGGATTGGTGAGAGTCTATGAGGCTCTCGGAGTGAAAGCCTCGGGTCGAGTGGCTGTGAAAATCAGTACGGGCGAGCCGGGCGGACACAACTATCTGAAGCCTGCGTTGATAAAAAATCTTGTGCAGCAAGTCGGTGGTACGATTGTGGAGAGTAACACTGCCTATGAGGGGCGACGCAACACTACCGAGGCGCATCTTGAAGCGGCGCGCGAGCATGGCTTTTTCGATATAGCCAATGTTGATATAATGGATGCTGAGGGCGACATGAAGTTGGCGGTAAAAGATACGTCTCATATAAAATACAATATTGTCGGTGGGCATTTGGCAAATTATGATTTCATGATTAATCTCGCTCATTTCAAGGGGCATGCCATGGGCGGCTTTGGCGGTGTGCTTAAAAATCAATCGATTGGAGTGGCGTCAAGTCGGGGAAAAGCCTACATCCATAGCGCCGGAGTCACGGATGATGTGGTAGAAATGTGGCAACATATCGACAATCAAGATGGATTTCTTGAGTCGATGGCTGCGGCAGCTCAGTCGGTTCATGATTATTTTGGCAACGGCGAGCGCATTATATATATTAATGTGATGAACAATATGTCGATCGATTGTGATTGCGATGCCCATCCGGCCGATCCATTGCTGAAAGATGTAGGCATTTTGGCTTCGACTGACCCTGTGGCTCTCGATCAGGCGTGTCTCGAATTGGTGTTTGCTATTAAACCAGAAGAAGGAAACGACAATCGTCCGCTGATAGAGCGCATAAATAGCCTTCATGGGACTCATATAGTGGACTATGCTGAAAAAATCGGCCTCGGCTCTAAAAAATATAATCTGATTGATATTGACAGCTTTGCTATTGCGGAAGCGGTGGAAACTTTGGTGGAGTGCTATCCGCAAGCAACGTTGCAAGATGTTTATAAAAGTTTTTTTCAAGATTATTTTGGACCGGCACACATCATGAGCAGTCGTGAAGCAGTCAAGGCTTACGTTGAGTCAGAGCTGTCGATGGTCGATGGAGGCGACGCTGATTATTATGAGCCATGTGGATGGCGTGGAAATTATGTGAGAGTAAATCTGTCGATTATTGCCGATTTGGTTATTTCTGTCGATGAGTTGGTCGATGCTTTCATGGCTTCTGCTACTGAGGTGTCTCCCGAACTAATCGAAGAGTGGACTCGTCAGTGGAAACACGTGCAATCGGTGGTGGCATCGGTTGCTCCTGAGATAGCGGGGTTTGAAAGTGATGCAGCGCAAATTGCCGAATTGTTAAGCGATGGAAAATATGTGATGCATCATAGCCGAAAGTACAATGAGTGTTATCAACCGCATTATAGAATAATTCGTCGCGATCTGTTCGACAGATTGATATTGCCTAAAATTAAGAGATAAATCGACATGGCGGAGCATAATAAGCTTGGTACATGGGGAGAGCGAGTAGCTTGTGAGTTGCTTATCGCCGATGGCTATGCCATAATGGAACAAAATTGGCGCATGGGGCATTACGAAATCGATATTATTGCGAGCAAGGGCAATCGTATTGTTTTTGTAGAGGTAAAGACTCGTGCCGATGATTACGTCGACCCATTGTTGGCTGTAGATGTCAAAAAGCAAATCCGAATGGGGCGTGTTGCAAATGCATATATGCAATATTATGATATTCCATTGGAAGCTCAGTTCGACATTATTTTAATTATAGGCAATGAAGAATCATACAGAATAGAGCATTTCGCCGACGCATTTCTCCCGCCGATGAAGCGATATTGAAGGTGTAATTTTAGGGGTTGTTAGAAAAATATGTTTTATAACATAAAAATTTCTAATTATAAATCGTTGATGAATAGGT
>CAZWWS010000090.1:0-5491 GCA_964637445.1 uncultured Muribaculum sp. | reverse complement strand
TCCGCTCTTGTACTACTTCTTGTCTATTGTAAGTATTTCAATGTCCGTTCGCTTTGTTCTCAAAAGCGAGTGCAAAGTTATAGCATTTTTTAATTCCCACCAAATATTTTTTCAAGTTTTTTCTTGAACGTTTTACCCAAATTACTTTTTCGCTATGATTTTCAATAAATTAGACCAATTATTCATTTTGCATTTTTAACTCTTAGTAAGTAAATCGAGCATATTTAACACCCATTAAAACGATGCATTTCGTAAAGAATTTTTTCTTCTTGAAAAGTTATCAACACTATAATAAAATATCAGAAAAAGGAAGTAACTTTGAAAAGTGAAACATCAAACCACATTATATATAATATATGAAAATGCAGCCATTTGTACATCTACACGTTCACACGCAATTCTCAGTGCTTGACGGACAAGCGTCGGTCACAGCGCTTGTTGACAAAGCTATAGCCGATGGCATGAAAGGCATAGCAATAACCGACCATGGAAATATGTTTGGTATTAAAGAATTTTTCAACTATACCAATAAGAAAAACGGCAAGACCAATGATGCCATAAAAGCTGCAAAAAAAGCATTGGAAGAAGCTACCGCTCAAGAAAATCAAGAGGAAACAGCCCGACTCACGCAAGAAATAGCTGAACTAAAAGATAAATTGTTCACCCCCATCTTTGGATGCGAAATGTATGTGGCAAACTCTGTACTGACCGAACACACCGACAAACGCGATACAGGACGTCACCTCGTGGTATTGGCCAAGAATGAAACCGGATACCATAACCTGATAAAGCTTGTGTCGCGAGCATGGACCGAGGGATTTTACTCACATCCACGAACCGACAAGCATGAGCTTGCAAAGCATCACGAAGGCCTTATCGTGTGCTCAGCTTGTCTTGGCGGTGAGATACCTCGTCTAATCCTTGCCGGCGACATCGCCGAGGCAGAGAAACAGGTGCAGTGGTTCAAGAGTGTGTTTGGCGAAGACTATTATATCGAGTTGCAACGCCACAAAGCTACGGTGCCTCGTGCCAATCATGATGTATATTTAGAACAAGAGCGTGTAAACCCTGAACTTATAAGAATAGCACGCAAATACGACATCAAGCTTGTAGCAACGAACGATGTGCACTTCGTCAACGAAGAGGATGCAGAAGCACACGACCGCTTGATATGTGTCTCTACCGGCAAAAAGCTCAACGAACCTCGAATGCTATATAGCAAGCAAGAGTGGATGAAAACGCAAGCAGAGATGAACCAAGTGTTTGCCGACATTCCCGAAGCCCTATACAACACGATGGAAATCGTGAACAAGGTTGAGACATATACTATCGACCACAAACCTATTTTGCCAAACTTCCCCCTACCCGACGGCTTTACCAACAACGACGACTACCTACGCTATCTGACCTACGAGGGCGCCAAACAAAGATGGGGCGAACCGAACGAGGAACAGCGCGAACGTATCGACTTCGAGCTTGACACCATAAAAAATATGGGATTTCCCGGCTACTTTCTCATCGTGCAAGACTTCATTGCCGCCGGACGAGCACGAGGAGTGTCGGTAGGTCCGGGGCGTGGTTCGGCGGCCGGTTCTGCGGTAGCATATTGTCTCGGCATTACCCAAATAGACCCCATCAAATACGACTTGCTATTTGAGCGCTTCCTCAACCCGGATCGTATATCACTACCGGATATCGACATTGACTTTGACGACGACGGACGTGCCGACGTGCTCAGATACGTTACAGAGAAATATGGCGAAGAGAAGGTGGCACATATTATCACTTATGGCACGATGGCCGCCAAATCGGCCATTAAGGATGTGGCGCGCGTACACGATCTGCCACTGCCGGAGAGCAACCGCCTTGCCAATTTAGTGCCAAAACACATGCCTGTGGTCAACGGCAAGGAGCTGAAGCCGACACTAAAGAACTGCTACGAGCATGTCGACGACTTCAAGACCGAACTGTCAAACCCCAACAGACTTGTGGTAGACACGCTTAAATATGCCAAGGAATTGGAAGGCAACGTGCGCAACACCGGCGTACACGCATGCGGTGTGATTATAGGACGCGACGACATCACCGATTGGGTTCCCGTATCAACAGCCTACGACAAAGATGGCACCAAAATGCTCGTTACACAATATGAGGGCTGTGTGATCGAAGACACCGGTCTTATCAAAATGGACTTCTTGGGACTAAAAACGCTATCAATCATCAAGGAAGCCCTCGCCAACATAAAATTGACTCGTGGCATTGATGTAGATATAGATAATGTCCCTATCGACGATCCGAAGACCTACGAACTTTATTGTGCCGGAAAAACGACCGGAACATTCCAGTTTGAATCGGGAGGTATGCAGAAATATCTGC
Source organism: uncultured Muribaculum sp. (assembly GCA_964637445.1). GTDB lineage: Bacteria > Bacteroidota > Bacteroidia > Bacteroidales > Muribaculaceae > M3. The sequence goes on along the minus strand of CAZWWS010000090.1, from coordinate 3,115 downwards.
GAGAGCTCCAGCCAAGCACATTTGAAGATCTTATCGCGATGAATGCCCTATATCGCCCCGGACCGATGGATTATATCCCCGACTTCATCGCCCGCAAGCATGGTCGCTCGCCTATCGTGTACGACATTCCCATCATGGAGAAATATCTCAAAGACACATACGGAGTGACTGTGTACCAAGAGCAGGTGATGCTTCTGTCGAGATTGCTCGCCAACTTCACCCGAGGCGAAAGCGACACTTTGCGTAAAGCAATGGGTAAGAAACTCATCGACAAGATGAATGCGCTAAAAGAAAAATTTCTTACCGGAGGTAAAGCCAACGGCTATGAAGAAAAGGTGCTTGAAAAGATATGGGCCGATTGGGAAAAATTTGCGTCTTACGCATTTAACAAGAGTCACGCCACTTGCTATAGTTGGGTAGCATTCCAGACGGCTTATCTTAAAGCCAACTATCCGGCAGAATATATGGCAGCAGTGTTGAGTCGCAATATCGCCGACATCACCAAACTCACCGGATTTATGGACGAATGCAAATCAATGCGCATCCAAGTACTCGGTCCTGATGTAAACGAAAGTTTCCCCCGATTCGGTGTGAACAAAAAGGGAGATATACGTTTCGGACTTGCCGCCATAAAGGGAGTAGGTCTAAACGTAGTAAACGACATTATTGCTGCCCGCGAGAAAGGCGGACCATTTGAATCGATCTACGACTTCATAGAGCGTGTGCCTATGCAATCGCTCAACCGACGCACAATCGACTCTCTTGCGCTCGCAGGAGCTTTCGATTGCTTCAAAGACGACATCAAGCGCGAGGACTTCTTCGAGAAGAACAATCGCGATGAGACATTCTCCGAGCAACTCATCCGTTACGGGCAGATGTTCCAAAACGACCAAGCGAGCCAAAGTTTCTCGCTATTTGACGACGATCCAAGCATGACCACCGCCGGACGACCGGAAGTGAAACCCGCAGTGCCATGGGTAGACGCTCAACGCTTGGAAAAAGAGCGTGAATTGGTCGGGATGTTCCTATCGGCCAACCCCCTCGACCCATTCTACATGGAGCTGAACTACGGATGCAACACAAACATAAAGCGTCTTGGTGAAATCGAAAATCCAGTAGAAGGTACCGAGTTGACTTTCGGAGGGCTTGTCACGTCGTTTGAGACACGTCCCACCAGCAAAGGCTCACAATTCGGCATACTCAAGATTGAGGACTACACCGGCACTAAAGAATTGAGAATGTTTGGACAGACGTTGGTAGATTTCGGTCGTTTCGGCATTCCTGGGATGCCTATATTAATCACGGGCAGATATCAACGCCGATTCAAGACCAGCGACATCGAGTTTACCATCGTAAATATTCGACTACTCGAAGAGGTGAAAGGGTCGTTGATTCAAGACATCACCATCAATCTGACACGCGAGTCGGTCAACTCAACAATACATGGTATAATCAACGAGGCGATAAAATCATCTACCGAAAACCGCGGCCGATTATATTTCAAAATCTTCGATCCTGAAATCAACCGCTCAATAAAACTCGCATCGGGTATCAAAATTCCCATAAATCGCAAGCTTGTAGAAGACTTGAGCGACCTCAATATCGAATTTAAAATCAATGAGTAGACAAATCTCATTGCAAAATATATAGGCAATCATTAGCGAAGTCAGAATAATTTCACTAATTTTGCCAAAAGAAATAACTAACCGAATTATAAAAATATCATGGCAATAGAATTTAACGACCAATCCGCAAAGGAATTGATTGAATCGGGTCAACCAGTAGTAATAGACTTTTGGGCCACTTGGTGCGGGCCATGCAAGCGTGTAGCCCCAATCATCGAAGAGCTTGCTGAAGAATACAAAGGACGTATCGCAATCGGCAAATATAACGTCGATGACAATACAGACCTCGCTACCGACTTCCGTATCATGTCGATACCAACCATCCTATTTTTCAAGGGAGGCGAAATGGTAGAACGCGTATCGGGCGCACTTCCCAAAGCCGATCTCCAAGCAAAAATGGAGGCACTTCTCGCTCGATAAATATCGATAACGCAAATACCAAGCGGTCAAACTCAACGACAGAGTTCGACCGCTTTTTCTTTTGTGGAATTTATAGACGCACCCTTAAACCTTTCGCGAGAATCGCAGTCATAATAACAAACAGACACTAAAACTTTACGATTATGAAAAAATCATTACTTATCAGCCTACTCCTCTCCTCCTCTATATTGCTAAGTGCTCAACCAATGAGAGACAGCCATCAGTCGACACCTGAAAACCCGGTAGGCGATAACCGCCGGCAACCTTCGCAACCATCCAATCCGGTAGGCAATAACCGCCGTGGTGAATGGAGCATTGAACGAGGGAATCAAAATGGCGGTTATCGTCGCGACAACACACCTGCTCGTAAAGAATACATCGAATCGATGAACTACTATAATGGCACGAATGGTTACAAGCGTGACTATCGCAAAGCCTATAATGGTTTTCTCTGTGCCGCCAACAAAGGGAATCAAATGGCTCAATATCAAACCGGCATCTGCTACTACTATGGTAGAGGTGTCGACAGAAACAAAAACAAGGCTATTGAATGGTGGACAAAATCGGCCAACAACAATTGCCACCAAGCTCAATATGAACTCGGACGTTCATATTACAAAGGCGATGGAGTGAAACGCAACTACCAAGAAGCTATACGATGGCTAAATAAAAGTGCAAGCAATGGCAACTCCAATGCTCAAAACCTGCTTGGCGAGATTTACTACACCGGCAAGGGAGTAGATAAAGACCCGGCTAAGGCAAAACAATATTGGCAAAACTCAGCCAATCAAGGCAATCGAGAAGCCAAAGAAAAAATTGATAAATACTTTAGCAATCGCCGATAATCATTGACCGCTACTATATAAAGGGAACTACTATAAATTCCACGGATAGATAAAGCTCAAGACACGGGATACATTCCTATTGAGCGCTTTATGATTTTTCTTGGCATATTTCCGCCTTTGTCTCAATCACATAGCTCGCTATGCTCTTTCGACAAAAATCAGAAATCTGCTCAAAGAAAAATTCATAAATCATCTCAATGTGATTTATAGAAGTTCCCTAAACTA
>CAZWWS010000089.1:0-5558 GCA_964637445.1 uncultured Muribaculum sp. | reverse complement strand
GCAGTTGGCGAGGTTAATGTTGTGACAAAAATGAAAGAAACCGGAGCTGTAATCGGCGGAGAAGGTAATGGAGGTGTCATATACCCTGCTTCTCACTATGGTCGAGATGCTCTTGTTGGAGTGGCTTTGTTCTTGACTTTATTGGCAAAAAGCGGTAAAACAGTCAGTGAATTAAAGAATGGTTATCCTCAATATGCGATTGCAAAAAACAAGATAGAACTTACGCCGTCGATTGATGTTGACGCCATCCTTGAAGCCGTAAAACAAAAATATTCTAATGAGAATATTACAGATATCGATGGCGTGAAAATTGATTTCCCAAATAGTTGGGTACATCTTCGCAAATCAAATACTGAGCCGATTATTCGTATATATTCCGAAGCTGCCACAATGGATGGGGCAAATGTTTTGGCTGAAGATATCAAAGGAGTAATAAAGTCAATGATTTAATAATGTCTTATATCAGGCATATATTATCGCTATTAATATTTATAGCAGTAGCAAATATCGCTACTGCTATAAATATTTTATCCGATTCGATATGGGGATTGGTTAATGTATCTGTAGCTCATGTGCGTACGGAGCCTCGTCATGGTGCAGAAATGTCGACACAAGCAATCATGGGGACACCAATGAAAATCTTGGGAAATGCCGATGGATGGTCGAAGGTGTTGCTCCCGGATGGATATGAAGGCTATATGATTGACAATTGCATAGCATTTAAGTCTGAACAACAGATGGCGGAATGGCGCATGACATCTCGCCTAATCGTGTCATCGTGTACAGAAATAAAAGCATACAATGATTCAGTAGCAATTGCTCCTCATGGTATTGTTGCAGACATGGTCAATGGTAATATAGTCGAAGGTAAGATCGACAACAATACAAAAAGAACTTGTGTGACAATGCCGGATGGGCGCACAGCATGGGTAGATAATAATTCAATCACAGATTTTAAGGAATGGGCTATGCAACCCATTGATGTCGATCTCGTAATGGAAACCGCGTATTCGATGCTGGGAACTCCATATCTTTGGGGAGGAACATCTTCAAAAGGTGTGGATTGTTCGGGATTGGTAAAAGTTGCATTTTTCTCGACTGGACTCATTACTATGCGTGACGCCTCGCAACAATCGGAGGTCGGAGTTGTAACTAATGATTATCATCGAGGTGATTTGCTGTTCTTTTGGAATGCTTCAAAAACGCGAGTGAATCATGTCGGGATATACGACAAAGATGGCTATTATATTCAATCAGCAGGGAGGGTCAGACGTAGTCACTTGTCCCCTACTCATCCGGATTATTACCCAAATGATTTGAAAGAATGTAGAACGTATCAATATGATATAAATTCTATAGGACTAAAACCGATTAAAAGTCATTTATGGTATTTTTAATCTAAAAATATAAAGGTCTAATTCTAATGTTTATACGAATTGTGATAAAGAATGGGTTAAGAATTGCATATTATTTCAAGAATTAAGACTCGGAATGAAGATAAATCGTCGAAATTTCTTAAAAACAACCGGAGCTGGATTTGCAGCATTAGCATTGCCAATATCTATGTCTGCTAATGATGCTCCCTCTATTCATAAGCCAATATCTGGTCGATTGAACTTGTCGTATTCCCCATATGAGTTAAAGTTGAAGCATTCGTTTAATTTAGCGAAATATAGCCGAACTACAACTCCGGATGTTCAGGTACAAATAGAATATGATGGAATTATAGGCTATGGTGAAGCTTCGATGCCTCCATATCTTGGCGAGAGTGTGGATAGTGTAATGAAATTTCTATCCTCGCTTGACCTTTCTCAGTTTTACGATCCATTTCGTATCGAAGAGATTCTCGAATATATGGATAGCATTTCTCCCGGCAATAGAGCTGCAAAAGCGTCGGTTGATATTGCGTTGCATGATCTTGTGGGAAAAATTATGGGTCAACCATGGTATAAAATCTGGGGTTTATCTCCCGAAAAGGCTCCAAACACATCATTTACGATAGGTATAGATTCGGCTGATATCGTAAGGAATAAAGTCGATGAAGCTGCTCCATACAAGATATTAAAAGTAAAAATGGGTCTTGATAACGACAAAGAAACAGTTGAGATTATTCGGTCAAAAACCGTTCGCCCTATATGCGTGGATGTAAATCAAGGTTGGACGAGCAAAGAACTTGCATTAGAAATGTGTTATTGGCTGAAAGAACGAAATTGTTTATTTGTGGAGCAACCATTGCCCAAAGAAATGATCGATGAAACAGCCTGGCTTCGAGAAAGAAGTCCGTTGCCTATTATTGCTGATGAGTTTTTGCAGCGATTGCCGGATGTGCAACGTGCGTACGGAGTATATGACGGTATTAATATCAAATTAATGAAAAGTACTGGTATGCATGAGGCCTATAAGATGGCTGTATTGGCTAATGCATTAGGTATGAAAGTTATGCTTGGATGTATGACTGAAACATCATGTGCCGTATCGGCTGCTGCGCAATTATCTCCGATGGCAGAGTGGGCAGATTTAGATGGAAACTTATTGATTACCAATGATAGATTTGATGGTATGAAAATTGTAGATGGAAAAGTTTCTCTGAATAATATGCCCGGAATCGGTGTGAAATTACTCTAAATAAAAAGCAGAGTATTATTATGTATATCAAATTAGCGTAAATTATTTGCATGTTAGTGATGATTGTGTTATATTTGAACTATCAATAATGCACATTGTTCTCAGATTGGAGAATAAGTTAATTTTTAATCTATGTAATCCTGAAAAATATGAATGATATTACGCTAACTTTTGAAAATATACTTACCGAACATCGTAGTATTGATATTGCTGAAGCAGAATTTAAGAAGATGATAAATGAGGATTCTGAATTGAAAGACCAATATCGAGAATGGTGTGATGCTGTCGGTAGTAGTGAAAAAAACGGCTTTCGTGATTTTTGTGATGAATATCTTGAATCGCAAGATTCGATATGGGATTCTTTAAATGATTTTGATGAATAAAGATAATAAAAATAGATTGCCGGCTGAGTGGGAACCTCATGGAGCAGTTCTCTTGTCTTGGCCTCATAAAGGAACTGATTGGGCATATATGCTCGATGAAGTGACCGATTGCTTTATTAAGATAGCAGAAGCTATTGTAAAAGATGAGCATTTGATTGTTGTTGCTCCGAATGCATCAATTCCCAAACAATACTTATCGCATCTGCCTCAAGATAGGATTACTTATTTAGTCATTCCTACTGACGACACTTGGGCTCGTGATTTTGGCGCTATTGTGACTATTGAAAATGGTCAAGCAGTTATCAATGACTTTAAATTCAATGGTTGGGGGCTAAAATTCCGCTCATGTAATGATAATTTGATAACAAGAGCGATGGTTGAGTCTGGAATTTTGAAAGGACGATATTGCAACCGATTAGGTTTTGTTCTTGAAGGAGGCTCTATTGAAAGTGATGGTAATGGAACTTTACTGACTACTACTGAATGTTTGATGTCGCCAAATCGCAATGGCGATAAATCCCGTAAAGACATAGAGCACTATCTGACAGACGCTTTTGGCTTGAACAAAATATTGTGGTTAGACTATGGCGCACTTGAAGGCGATGATACTGATAGCCATACTGACACTTTGGCGCGTTTGGCTCCAAACGACACCATTTTATATGTAGCGACCGAAGATAAGTCGGACTCTCATTATAATGAACTGAAGTTAATGAAAGACCAACTCTTGACATTTACAACGAAAGAAGGTAATCCATTTAACTTGGTAGAACTACCTCTCCCCGATCCGATTTATGATGAGGATGGTGAGCGATTACCGGCCACATATGCTAATTTTTTAATAACAAAGCATTCGGTTTTGATGCCAACTTATGCCCAACCTCAGAAAGATTTGTTGGCAACTCAAATTCTAAAAATCGTATTTTCTACGCATGAAATCGTACCGATTGATTGTCGTGCATTAATCAAGCAACATGGATCGCTTCATTGTGTGACAATGCAGCTTCCAAAAGAAGTATTAGCAATATGAAAAGAACATTGAAAGTTGGAATTATTCAACAACATAATATCGAAAAAATCGATGATAATATCTCACGATTGTCAGATAAAATAAGACAATTGGCTTCATCGGGAGCCGAACTTATAGTGAACCAAGAACTACACGATTCATTATATTTCTGTCAAACGGAGAATACCGATTTATGTGGGTTGGCAATCGAAATCCCATCAGAACGAACAAACATATACTCTCGATTGGCAAAAGAACTCGGAGTTGTAATCGTTACGTCATTGTTTGAACGCCGAGCTCCAGGGTTATATCATAATACAGCTGTCGTTTTTGAAAAAGATGGCTCAATCGCCGGAAAATATCGAAAGATGCATATTCCCGATGATCCGGCTTATTATGAGAAATTCTATTTTACCCCCGGTGATATTGGATTTGAACCAATCAAAACTTCGGTAGGACGTTTAGGCGTTTTAGTGTGTTGGGATCAGTGGTATCCGGAAGCAGCGAGGTTAATGGCTTTGAAAGGAGCAGTGATCTTGATATATCCAACTGCAATTGGATGGGAAAGCAGTGATACAGATGCTGAAAAATGCCGACAGCGAGATGCATGGATTACTGTTCAACGTGGACATGCAGTCGCTAATGGTCTGCCGGTTGTATCAGTTAATAGAGTTGGCTATGAACCGGATCCATCGGGTGTTACTGGCGGAATTACGTTTTGGGGAAGCAGCTTTGTCGTTGGACCGCAAGGTGAATACTTGTATCAAGCGCCAAGCGATGAGGAAGCATTGTCGATTATAGAGATTGACATGGATAGATCTGAGTCTGTGCGTCGATGGTGGCCATTTTTGCGAGATCGTAGGATTGATGCCTATAATGGCATTACATCGCGATATATTGATTAGGGCTTCTTGCTATCAGCTTTTTGGGCTTTGAGGGATTCTTGATATGCTTTTAAGCGTTTACGCCATGCCACTTTGCGAGCCTCAGACTTTGCAGCTTTCTTTTTGAGGTAATCGTTGTATTGGTTTTCAAGAAAATTATCAGCCATAATTGAAAAGATAATAAGACAACAAAAGCAGAGAACGAAAATTCTCTGCTTTTGTTTGTGATACAATTTTTTGCTTATTCTGCGCTTTCAGCGGGAGCTTCTTCTTCGTTAGCTTCTGCATTAGCAGCTGCCTCTGCTTCAGCCTTAGCTGCTGCAAGTTCAGCTTTTTTCTTTGCTACAAGTTCAGCTTTTGCTTTGTTTTTAGCTTGCTCTTCTTCTAAGCGAGTTTTAGCATCTTGTTCTTTTTTGTTTGCCATTGCGCTCTTTTGAGCATCAACTGCAGCTTGCTTTTGGCTCTTCCAAGCATCGAAACGCTTTTGAGCTTCTTCTTCAGAAAAAGCGCCTTTCTTGACACCTCCTTGAAGGTGTTTCATCAAAAGTACTCCTTCTTGAGAAAGAATGTTGCGTACGGTGTCGGTTGGTTGAGCACCATTGTTAACCCAATACAAAGCCCGCTCGAAGTTTAAAGTTACTGTAGCAGGATTAGTGT
>CAZWWS010000088.1:0-6232 GCA_964637445.1 uncultured Muribaculum sp. | reverse complement strand
CTGAGACAGTGCTCGGCAACGTGATGTTTCCGCTCATCATGTTCTCCAAGATGACTCCTGCCGAGATGCGCGACCGCGCCGAGTTCTGTATCGAGCGCGTCAATCTTAAAGGTGCAGAGCACAAATATCCGGCGGAAATATCCGGCGGAATGCAGAAGCGAGTGGCGATAGCACGTGCCATTGCTCTCAATCCCAAATACCTCTTTTGCGATGAGCCTAATTCCGGTCTTGACCCGCGCACTTCGATCGTTATCGACGAACTGCTCAGCGATATCACTCACGAGTACGACATCACCACTATCATCAATACCCACGATATGAATTCGGTGCTTGGTATCGGAGAAAACATTGTCTATATCAACAAGGGTCATGTCGGTTGGGTAGGAGAGAAGAGTCAAATCTATGATACCGGCAACAAGTCGCTCGAAGACTTTGTGTTTGCCACAAACCTCTTCAAGCAAGTCAAAGACTACGTCAAAGCTACAAAATAATCTCTCACAAGGCAGCCCCCACACGGCTGCCTTTTTTTGATGCCGGAGATTTTTTTTGAGAAAATTTAATTGGGGATAGTTGTTTATATCAAAAATTCATTAATTTTGTGATTGGATTTCAAGGTTGTAGCGACAGCCGCATTGAGATCCGACTTTTCGTCGTGTTGACAGAGTAGATCTGTCGAAAAGGTGTTATTGAAATTTTATCTTTGTAATTCAAACTTGGCCGTTAGAAATTCCACGAAGGTAACTTATCGATGACACCTACATCGGTTGCTATACCTGTACCCGTTGATGGGCTCTCGTATATGCTCTCGGTGTGGGGCTGTCATCTTATCCGTGGAATAGGTAGGCCAAGACCTGAAATCAGGATAAGATAGAGATACGATCCTCACACCTTTTTTATGTCCAAAAACGTTTCCCCGGGGATTGAGAAACACAAAAAGTAATTTTGTGAGTTATGATGTTTGACGAACAACAAATAGTAATGTGTTATTTTATTACATTTAATTCTGCCAATGGGTCATAAATATTATGAAAGATAACGAAAAAAACTACATACGTATAAAAAAAGATCTATTCCAAAAACTTTGGAATAGTGGCATCACGCTTTTCTTCTTTAATAAAGATTCCCAATGGGATAGTAGGTTTCGCAAATATATCACAGTATGGAAGCCTGAAAATGAAGCTATTGAAAGTAAACTTTATAATGATATCTTTTCAAATGTCAGCACTGATATAGTTTTTATTTATGGTAAATCATGCGAATCTTCAAATACTATTTTGAATGGAGATTTTATTGAGATTGAATATGAAGAGTTCGACCCTAATAATATTTCTCATGTCAAAGCTGTTTTTCATCTTCATTATTCAAATCGAAAAAATCAACAGAATAAATATGCTTGCCGAGAATTACTTTGGTATTTAAATAATTATTATATAAATTTCGACCTTATAATTAAGGTCCTTAATGATTTTGAAGCTACTTCGTATAGACTATTTTTCTTAAGCGAATTAAAAAAATATTCATGTTGTTTATCTATTCCCAAACAAAATCTTATACAACGTATTGTTTCACGTTTTGGTGAAACATATAATATCTATGTTCCTAATGAATTATTGGATGCACTAAGAATCATTGATTCAAATTATAATCCAAATACTGATTGGAAATCCAATATTTTTGCACTTGTTCATAAGGCTACATATATAGGGAATAATCAAGTCTGCGATTCACAAAGAGGCATCTTAAATAATAGCATCTTAAATGATAATTCAATTTCTAATTTTTATCTAAAGATAAGAAGATGGCTTATAGATGAATCCTATTCTTTTTCTGAATTTGACAAATTGCAGAAATTTATACGTCTATTTTCTCCGGAGCAGCAGTTACTATTATTAAATAGATATTTCCTAGCTATTAAGAAGCAACAAACGTCATTTCATATTGAATTATTAAAACAATTTAAAGACAATAAGTTTGATAATTGGAATGTTTACTATCATTGTGTTTACAGAGCAAGTAAACCTATTCTCATTGGATTGCAGCTTTTATGTGATAATTTATTGACATTTTTGTCTACTAATGGACTTAAATTCCAAGAAATAAACGGAATTTTGGATTTGACATATTCTCAATGCAATGTATATAGTCCAGCAGTTGATTTTCAACTAAAAAATATTGTGCCGATTTGTAATGGAGGAGCGATATACAATAACAATTTCAAAGGTTTTATTTGTTGTGAAATAATAAAAACGATTGATAAAAATTATTTCGATAATGATGATAACATTTTTAAATTAGCACAGGACATAATAACCTTTTGTTCGAACTATCGATATTATAGAATATTATGTACTATTCATAAAGAAAACTTTTCTTTATGCGAAAAAATAAAAGAAAAAATAAAAGAAAACAATCAATCTTGTTTTTTTTCCGATTGTGAGAATTATCGAAAAGAATATCTAAATAAATGGAATTTTACTAAACCATCAAAGGAGAAGTGTGAAATAGTAAATTTGTTTCTTAAAAATAAACTAATAACAGAGAACAATTCATTGGATATTTATATTGATGATATAAACACAAATACAACAGAAATAAGACAAAATATTTATAATTTTTTAGATTCTCATTTAACAAAGAAGCCTTCACATAATGAATTTCCAGAGGGGTATATATATTCAGATTCGTGTAGTTATGTGTATAAAAGTTTATATGATAAAATACTCAGGTCTGTTTGGATGATTATAGAACCTCGTAACAATGCATATATAGGGTTAGGTCTTCTCGCTTCTAATATTGGTGTATCTATCAATGGGTATGGAGCTAATAGAGAACAACCATCTGATGCAATTAAATACAAAGAGTCTGAATATATAAAACCAATAATTATATCGTCAATTAAGTCAATAGTCAATAAGCCGTCAGAAAAAGACGGAAGATTCTGTCTAAAATATGATGAAAAACTATTGAAGCAACTACAAGCAGATCTTTATTCTACGAAATCTTTAGAAAATGGAAACACATATAATAATGATAATGATTTATGCTTTCTTCAAAGAAATCGGTCAACATATGTTTCATGTTATTGTTCCCCTGAATATGTAGGTCAAAAAAATAAGGTTATTAATTTCCCTTATTTTGACTGCCGTGGAGGTGAATGTTATTTGAATGCATTGTCAGAACAAACATTAGAAACATGTAACTCTTGGAAACAGTTCAATTTATTGCATATGCTTGAAATACTAGGATATCCACAAATAAAAAAACAGAAGCTGGGTTCGAAACTTCAAAACTGATAAGAGACTTCATAGGAATGGTGAATAAAGCATTTCAGCTCTTTAAACGTGTCATTTGTCGTGAATGTGGTCATATTCTATTTCCAATCAAAAAAAATACATTTAATCGATATAATAGTTTTGAATGTTGTAATCCCATTTGCTTAGCACAAAATCGAAAAATATATCTGAGTAAATGTCATCATTGTAAAAAAGGGATAATAGACTCGCGGGATTCACAACGATGCTCTAATGGATGGATAATTTGCCCCACATGTTTATCATGTTGTACTGATATTCTAATTGAACAACAAGTACAAAAACATGAGCGTCGTAATATGCCTGTGCCCGAATATATTCAACGCCAAAAGTTACATGGTCATAATGATAAACAACAATATTTTTGTCCTAAATGTGGAGGAAAAATTATAAAACATTATGATTGCGAAAGAGGAGAAGAGCAAATCTTCTGTGATGAATGTAAAGAAATTTATCCACATGCACTGTTGAAATCATGAAACCGATAATAATCGCGTATATTGGTGTTATGAATTAATGTTATAAATATTTTGAGGCGGGGTTCTCTCACGAGAGTCCCGCCTCATCTGTATTACAAAGGTTTGAAAAAGTGAAGTTTTCTATTCGTCTACGTTCTGTTCGGCGTATGCCTTGAGAAGCTTTTCTTGTACGTCGCCCGGAACAAGCTCGTAAGCAGAGAACTTCATCGTGAACGATGAGCGGCCGCCTGTGATAGAGCTGAGTGCGGTAGAGTAGGACGACATTTCTTTCAATGGCACACGAGCCGAAATCTTTTCGAATCCGTTTTCGCTCGACATTCCCATGATGATGGCACGACGACCTTGTAAATCGCTCATCACGTCGCCCATCACATCGGCCGGCACGAATACCTCTACGTCGTAGACCGGTTCGAGGATCTTCGGGTTGGCATTGCGGAATGCTTCGCTGAATGCGTTGCGACCTGCCAAGCGGAACGAAATTTCGTTTGAGTCAACCGGGTGCATCTTACCATCGTAGATGCATACACGCACGTCGCGAGCATAGCTGCCGGTCAACGGCCCTTGTTCCATGCGATCCATCAATCCCTTCACGATGGCCGGGATGAAGCGAGCATCGATGGCACCACCAACGATACAATTGCACACCACCAACTTACCACCCCAATCGAGAGGTATCTCTTGGGTGTCGCGAACGTTCAACTTATATTCTTGGTTGCCAAATTTGTAGCTGTCGGGAGCGGGCATACCTTCAGTGTATGGCTCGATGATGATATGCACCTCACCAAACTGACCGGCACCGCCTGATTGCTTCTTGTGGCGATAGTCGGCTCTTGCAGCCTTGGTGATGGTCTCGCGATATGGAATCTTTGGCTCTTCAAACACGATAGGGAGCTTGTCATTGTTTTCCACACGCCATTTGAGTGTACGCAAGTGGAATTCTCCTTGACCGGAAAGTATGGTCTGCTTCAACTCCTTCGATTGCTCTACTTGCCAAGTGGGATCTTCCTCGTGCATGCGAGTGAGGATTTCGCTCAGCTTTTCGGCATCGCTTTCGGTCACGGGGCGAACTGCGCGCTGATATTTTGGCGCAGGATATTTGATGAAGTCAAACACATGTTCACTACCTTTCTCATTGAGAGTGTTGCCGGTGCGCACATCTTTCATCTTCACGGTAGCGCCTATATCGCCGGCGCATAGCTTGTCGACCGGAGTCTTAATCTGACCACATACGCAATATAGCTGAGCAAGACGCTCCTTGCTGCCACGATTCTCGTTGTTAAGATCAACACCGGCATTCAATGTGCCCGACATTACCTTAAAGTAGCTGACTTCACCGATGTGTGGTTCAATGGTGGTCTTAAACATATACAAGCTCAACGGGTCATTGCTGTCGGGCTTCACCTCGTTGCCTGCGGTGTCGATCGGTGCCGGCATATCTTCTACAAACGGCACCACGTTGCCCAAGAACTCCATCATGCGGCGAACGCCCATATCTTTCAATGCGCTTACGCAGAATACAGGGAATATTGAGCGGTCTACCAAACCTTTACGTATACCTTCGCGCATTTCATCTTCGGTCAAACTGCCTTGGTCGAAGAATTTCTCCATAAGGGTCTCGTCATTTTCAGCTGCAGCTTCCACGAGGGCTTGGTGCAATTCTTTAGCACGATCCATCTCTTCAGCCGGAATCTCTTCGATGGTGGGAACACCGCCATCAGGTCCCCACGAATATTTCTTCATAAGAAGCACATCGATCATGGCATTGAAGCCCGGCCCAACTGATAGGGGATACTGGATAGGGGTGACCTTAGGTCCGAATATCTCCTTCATTTGGTCGATAACATTATCATAATCAGCCTTTTCGCCATCAAGTTGATTCATCGCAAAGATTACAGGCTTCTTCAATGAAGCTGTGGTGCGGAAGATGTTTTGCGTACCAACTTCTACGCCATATTGAGCATCGACCAGGATTACACCCGTATCAGTCACATTAAGAGCTGTGATAGCGTTACCCACAAAGTCGTCACTTCCCGGACAATCAATTACATTGAGCTTCTTGTTCAAAAACTCAGCATAAAAAATGGTTGAAAAGACCGAATAACCATATTCCTTTTCAACCGGGAAATAGTCGCTCACAGTATTTCCGGCATCAACCGAACCGCGACGTTTTATAACTCCACACTCGTAAAGCATCGCTTCAGCAAGTGTGGTTTTACCAGAGCCTTTGCTTCCAAGCAAGGCGATGTTTTTGATTTCATTGGTTTGGTAAACCTTCATGTTATTAAGATTTAGTGAGTAAATAAATTTCGTTAGGTTTTAACGACCGCAAATTAGTAATTTATTTTCAATTTACCGCAACCCGAACAAATGTTATAAAACATATTCTACATTTTTCCCCCCTACATCTCCTGCTCAATTCATTTTTCCGATAATTACGATTAT
>CAZWWS010000087.1:0-6409 GCA_964637445.1 uncultured Muribaculum sp. | reverse complement strand
ATGGAAGCAGCCCTAATTTTTCAACCGCTTAAAAAAGTTTAGCGGACAGTAATAAATAATAAATGACATCCATCGCAACGAGTCGCGGTGGATGTCATTTATTTTGTAGGATGGGGAGTTTATTTCAGTTGCGAGAGTAGTGTGTTGACCTTTTCGTTGAGGTCGATTGTGGAAATTCGAGTGGACAGGATTGGACCGAGATTCTTAGAGTGAGCTTTCAAACCTTTCTCCATGGCCTCGTTAGAAAGGTGTCGAGATGGAATGATTTCAGCAGCGATAATGTCGACAAACGAACACTCTACAAGCTGTTGGCCGTTGGAGTTAATGCGGTCTTTTGTGGTATCTTTAACCATGTCCAAACGATAGTGACCGTTGTCTTTTTCGTCGGTGAGAACGGATAGAAGAGCGTCGCTATCTGAAGCGATGTCGGCAAAAAATATCTTCTCGGTAGTGGACAGGTTGTAGATGCCACCATCTTTGTCGGTAATCTCTTTGATAGGGGTCTTGACCACGCGACCGCTTTGGTAGGCAATAACCAGATATGAATTTTTCTCGCTCTCATGGATGCAAAGCACGAGATTGTCCTCCTCCTCGGAGTAAAAGTCGGTAGATGAATACATATATTGATTGTCGTTGCGGAAATAGATGTATCCAATCACATCTTGGAAGTCCTCTTCGTAGTCATGTAGCACGTTGTTGCGGAATCGTCCGGTGAGATACTTGCGTGAGGTGCGAACCTTGATAAATGATTTTTCTTCTTTGGTGTCGGTTAAATCGGGTTGTGGGGTAGGCATATCCGCTTCATGCTCGTCACTATTGTCGTTGGAAACATTGAGATAGGCATCTTGCGAGGCGAAAAATTTCTTTCGGTCGGCAATGAACGCATCGAGCATCTCCTCTTCGATAGCTCTGACCGATGAGCCTTGACGAGAGTAGACTACATTGTTGAAACGTACTATCTCGCGGCTGGGCTTGACTTCGATAACGAAAGTATCGTCGCCGTCGAAATCGGCTTGTATCAATCCGTTGGCATAGTTGCCGAGGTTGCCTGCAATGGCATCGCGGATAGAGCGCGAGTAGCGGTCGCGGTTGCTGTTGAAGTATTTGAGGTCGTTGTCGATGCCTACGATATACCCTGAATCGTTGACTCCGATCATCAATTTACCGCCATTGGAGTTCATAAACCCACAGACCTTACGCACGATCTCTTCGAGTTGCTTGCGAAGGTCGGGGCGCATATAGTTTTCCGGAGGGAAAACAGCACTTGTCTTAAATTCGAGATATTGCGACTCTTCGCCGACGTATTTGCTCATCGATGAATTTTCGATATTTACGTTGAGCAGTGAGTGAATCTCGCTTTTTATTTTTGCTTGTTGGTCCGACAAGTCGAACGACGAAAGAAGATTGTAGGAAACAACCAATTTTGCCAAACGTTGGAGAGTGTCGTTGCGGAAGGAGCTGATTTTACCCCACAACGAGTCGTTAAGTTCCGGTTTGTCAATGCTGTTGGCAATTTCTAACTTTGAGTATAACATGGTCAGTATGGGATGATTGTTGACATCGGCAGATACTGAATCCAATTCTTTAGTGTCGATTTTCGAGTTTTTGGCAAACTCGTGAAGGAGGAGATATAGTGTCATCTGAGTTTTGCACTCGGCAGCGAGAGCAGAGTCGCGAGCGGTCAATGCGAGGAGACGAGCATAGGCGGCGAGATTGAACGCTTTGGTGTAGTCGCGCTCAATGACCGACTTGCGTCGCAGGATTTGTGCCATCTCGCTTACTTCGGCCGAAGAAAGAATGTCTTCGACTTGAAGCACTTCGTCGACGAGCTCTTCAGTCACGGTTTCTTCCTCGCTGACAGCAAACATCATTTTGCTGAACACTTCTTCTCTTACGAACTGTTTGCGCGTCGATGGCCCGGTGATGTCGGCGTATATGCTATCGCCTGAACGCACTTCGGTGATTTCGGTCTCGACCATTTGCCCTACTTCATATTGATCGGCATTGTCATCGTTGAGCCAAAGAGTCCATCCGTATTCAGATAGTCCCGAGTAAAGCTTTTCGGAGTGCTTTTTGACGATAACGCAAGTCTCGTGGTCGCCAAATGATGCTTCCTCGTAAATTTTGTCGGCAATGATGTTTAGCATTCGGAATGAATATTCGCCTTCGATGTTCTGTCCAAGCACTTCCACTTCGTAGACGAGTGACGCACCATTGTAGCGAAAATGTTCGATAGACGGAATGGCTTCGTAGCGAATGATGTCTTTGAGATTCATCCGGCCTTGACACTTCGGCGCATCAATTACTACGCAGTGCATATAGTAGGCGCCTTCCGACTTGACTACCTCATCGATTTTTACTTTTACAATGTCGCCCGGCGAAAGATAGGCATTGCGGTCGATTATGGCGCGCTTGCGACTATTGTCGAACAGCGTTCGCTCGATGTCAAGCCAGGTGTCGTTGTATTTGCGGAGGTTGATATTGCCTTTTGCTATAGGCACCTGAATGTCGTCTTCGAGCTCTACTTGCAGATTGGCAAAATCGAAAAATCCATTAGGAAAGATGCTGTGGCTTTTGTTTTGGTCGGCGCGCGATATGGTGATATTTGAAGCGGAAAGCGATATTTTCACATTGTTGTGGGTGTAGCTCTTAGTCCCACATTCGCGAACGCGCGCGATACTGCAATGAGTGAGCAGCAACGGAAGCTGGCGAATGTGTTCCCATTTATGCTCCGGCTTATACTTGATGCCTGAAATGAGTTCGAGAGCCTTGCGAAGCAATAAGTCGTTGCTGACATTGGAGAGCAGGGTTAAATAGCGGTAGAACATAGCTTTTTTGATGGAGGCTATCTGCTTTCCATCATTTTTATCTGCCAAAATGAACAAAATAGCAAGCGCCTCTATCATTTTATGGCAACTCTTGGCATGATCGGGATTGGCTATGTCGTAGAGTCGGTCTACGTTGTCGCGATTTTCTTCGATGAAAGATATGAGGAGTTCGATAAATGCGCTGTAGAAAGGGTCGGACTCCCAATCGGAGCTGTTCCACGCTAATATCACATCGAATATTGCACCCATTTTCTTGTTGATAAGTTCGGGACGCAATTTGAATATCGCCAACAGAATATGGAATTTTTTGGAAGGATGATACAAGAAGCAAGACACTTTCAGCTTTTGCAGCATGGCATCGATAAACTCTTCGTGCTTGTTGTGGCGTACCAAATCCATTGCGCGTTCGAGGTGTCGAGCATTTTCTATATATGTAGAAAGTTCGTTTTGAAGCGACTCGCGCTCTTCGGCCGAACAACTTCGCAAAAAGTCGGAACCTTCGAGCAAAAATAAACAGGCCTTTTTGTAGAGTGAAATGATGAAATTGACGTAGTCGGTACGCTTAGGATTGTCGATATGCCGCACAACAAAATTGATGCATAGCGAAGCGTTGAACTGCTTTAACAACGAGAGAAGCCATTCGGGATTTTCGTCATCAAGCATTTTCAGCGATTCCTTTAGGCGCGGAGTGTGAGAGATAATGTTTTGAATATACCAAGATTCGTCGTCAGAAAGACCGATGCTGCTCAGTATCTCCGGTAGGGTGATAAATTCGATGGAAGAGTCGCTCTGTCCTTGTCGCTGAGCAAGACGCAATCTGACTTGTACTCCCGAAATTTTAGTGACTTGACATACGACCGATTGGTTGATCTGTAGTTTTGTCTTGTCGTATAATCTGAAATATAATCCGCGCTCATCTTCTACCTCGTAATATGTGCCGGAGTCGCTATTGAAAAATGAACGGACTCTAAATGTATAGTATTCGCCGGCAGAATAATATTTATTGATAATGGGAATAAGGTTCTGCCGTAAAACTATGCCGGAGTCGGTCAATTCTTTTACGATACACGATAATTCGGAAGGTAATTGTTCTTCAGTGCGCTGAAAGGGATATTTTCTTACAAGAACATCTCCGTCATCGAGCGATACAACATAAAAATCACTTTCTTTACTGTTTTTCTCTTGGCGTAGCGGTAATGTACACACTTGCCCGATTTGTAAATTTTTTCTATTCATAACTAAAAATTTTGATGAAAAATAATATCATGTAAAGTTACATATTTCCATCGAAATTTTTACAGACGAATAGATGGATATATTTGCAAATTTCGGATTTTTATGAATCGTTTATAGCTGAAATAACTATGTCAATGAGGCTCTCTCAAATCGAGCGAATCCGGAAGCGTGAAAAGATTATTTTACGATGTATTATTTGGAATTAAATAGGTATCTTTGTATCAATAATCTATTTAATGAATATGAGTACAGATATTCTATATAAATTGTATAGCTCTAAATATGGCGAGAATCCTGCGGAAATAACTTCGATAGCCGGTGCGGGCTCGAATCGACGATATTATAGACTGGAATCGCCACAGAGAAGTGTGATTGGAGTCGTAGGAACGAACTATGATGAAAATAACGCATTTATCTATCTCGCTCGACATTTTCGGGCAAAAGGGCTTCCGGTGCCGGAGGTGTATGCCGTGACCGACGATGGAATGGCGTATTTGCAAGAAGATTTCGGCGGCAGTCATTTGATTGATGCAATCGAGAGCGGACGAGGTGATGACGGTTCGCTCAATGAGGCTACGATAGAACTTCTTGAAAAAACGCTTGACGCTCTTGCCCGGATGCAGTTTGTCGGCGTAGAAGGTCTTGACTTTACACAATGCTATCCGCTTGCCGAGATGGATGAGCAAACAATACATTGGGATCTGAACTATTTCAAATATTGCTTTCTAAAGGCTACTGAGACAGACTTTTCGGAGGTAAGACTTGAGGAGGATTTCAACTCACTGGCGAGGGTGATAATGAGTGCGCCATCCGGAGCATTTATGTATCGCGATTTTCAGTCGCGAAATGTGATGATAGCCGCAGATGATAATCCTCGATTTATCGATTTCCAAGGAGGAAGAAAAGGGCCATATATATATGATGTGGTGTCGTTCTTGTGGCAAGCAAAAGCGCGCATTCCCGACGATGCCAAACATAGGTTGATAGAGCATTATTTGACTGCGGCAAAAACTTATACAGATATAAATACAACGCAATTTTATGAGTTGTTGCCTCATTTTGTGCTGTTTCGCACACTGCAAGTGCTTGGAGCCTATGGATATAGAGGCTTTTTTGAGCGAAAAGCTCATTTTATAGAGTCGGTACCTTATGCTCTTGAAAATTTAAGAATGTTGCTTGTCGATAACTCGTTTGAGCAATATCCCTATTTGGCGGAAATTCTTACGAAGGTGGCAAATCATCCGACGTTGAGTGTGAAAAAAACTCCGCTGAGAGTGAGAGTGTTGAGCTTCTCATATAAGAAAGGTATTCCCGAAGACCCATCGGGCAACGGAGGTGGATTTGTGTTTGACTGTAGAGCTGTGCATAATCCCGGGCGCTACGATGAATATAAACCGCTGACGGGATTGGATGAGCCGGTGATACGTTTCCTCGAAGATGATGGAGAAATCAATTCGTTCCTTTCGGCGGTGTATGCCTTGGTCGATGTATCGGTAAAGCGATATGTGGAGCGAGGTTTTACGAGTTTGCAAGTGTGTTTCGGATGCACGGGCGGGCGGCATCGTTCGGTATATAGCGCAGAACATACTGCACGACATATCAACGAAAAATTTGGCGTAGAGGTGGAGTTGATACATCGCGAACAGTCAATCGCCAAAATATTACCTGCAAAAAAAGTGAAACGATGAAAGCAATGATATTTGCCGCCGGACTTGGTACACGATTACGCCCATTGACCGATGAAATGCCAAAGGCGCTGATCCCGGTAGCCGGGGTGCCGATGCTGGAGCGAGTGATACGCAAGATGATTGCCGCCGGAGTCGATGACATTACGGTCAACGTACATCATTTTTCGGAGAAGATAATTGATTTTTTGCGCAGTAATGATGATTTCGGCATAACGATTCATGTGAGCGATGAGAGCGGCCGTCTTCTCGATACAGGTGGGGGCATACTATATGCTCGTCACCGGCTTGATGGAAATGAGTCGTTTATAGTGCATAATGCAGATATTCTTACCGATATAGATATAGCGGAATTGTATCGTCGACATATCGCGACAGGGGCTGATGCCACGCTCCTTGTGTCACCACGTGTGACCTCGCGGTATCTGATATTTGATGAGGACAACCTACTGCGAGGTTGGACAAATACCGGAACAGGAGAAGTGCGTCCGGAAGGGTTTGTCGTTGATGTAAATCATCATAAACAACTGGCGTTTGGCGGCGTACATGTGGTTAGTCCTACGATATTCCCATCGCTGGAAGTGTTTTCTTCCGATGCGAAATTTTCGATTATCCCATACTACCTAAGCGTATGCAGTACTCTTAAAATATGCGGCTACA
>CAZWWS010000086.1:0-6517 GCA_964637445.1 uncultured Muribaculum sp. | reverse complement strand
TTATCGCTAATCACCAAATTTTCAACTAATTATATTTCATCGAACTCACGTTAATTATAACAAAAACCTTTGTTGGGAAAAAATCAATCATTACTATGGGTAAAAAAAGCATAGCAAAAGTCACTTTGTCCTCAATGCCGCGCGAACACATCAGTCGGCTTGTAGAGTGGATGGCGCAAGGTGTCTATGAAAAGGAACAAATAATAGCAGTGGCGCTACTGTGTGCAGTGGCTGGCGAAAATATGTTTTTGCTTGGTCCGCCGGGTACAGCAAAATCTATGGTGGCGAGCCGGCTTAAAATGGTGTTTAAGGATGGCAAGTCGTTCGACTATCTAATGTCGCGATTTTCTACCCCCGATGAGATATTTGGACCGATTTCAATATCGCGATTGAAAAATGAAGATCGCTATGAACGCCTTACTACAGGCTATTTGCCTGAGGCCGATGTGGTGTTTCTTGATGAAATATGGAAAGCAGGACCATCGATACAAAACACGTTGTTGACGGTGATAAATGAGCATATATTCCACAATGGCGGACAGACGATGCGCACCCCGATGAAGGTGCTTATAGCAGCAAGTAATGAGCTTCCGGCTAAAGACGAAGGGCTTGAAGCGCTGTGGGATCGTTTCCTTGTGAGAATGGTGTCTAATTGCATCGAGAGTGACGCTTCATTTTTCAAAATGATAAAGTCGACAGGCAAAGAACTAACTCCACTGCCCGAGTCGCTTTATATTACCGAGGAAATCTACCACCATTGGCAGGAACAATCCACGACGATTGGGATTGATGATATGGTGGTGGGTGCCATCAAAGCATTGCGTAAAAAATTAGCAGAGTTGGAAAAGGCGGATAATAATCAGTTGAGATATTATATATCCGACCGCCGATGGCGTAAGGCTTACCGATTGATGCAGACCTCGGCATATCTCAATGACCGCACAGAGATAAATATGTCGGACTATTTGTTGCTCATTCATAGCTTTTGGAACGATGAAGAGTGTATCCCGAAAGTGCTGGAGGCGTTTATGGCAAGTATCTCCGATAAGGTGGTGAAAAATTTGGGCAAGATCGATAAGTCGATCAGGCAATTGATGACTCCTCAAAAGTCGCAGCAGCAAGCCGTAAAGTCGCCGCCGGGTAAAGCGCAAAACGACTTTATCGAGTTCGACTATTTCTATTATCTGGTAGAAAACTATCCCGATGGTGCTACATATATCTCCAAGTCGGACTATATGGTGCTGAACGATAAGCCGAATTTGGGTATTAAATATTTTGACTCAAAACTCAATAAGACAATAATACATAAGTTGATCCCCGGGCGCCCGTTCAACACGAAAACCTCATCGACTTCCGCTCCGACAACAATAACTATACTGAAGTGCCCAAACGGAGCTATAATAGATGGAATCCCATATTTATTTAGGCGACAAGGTGCGGCAATGAGTGTGCCTGACGAGTCGAAACTGCCGGTGTATCAGCGTATAGTAAATATTCAAGAAGCATATAAATCGTGTGTCGATGAATGGAATAAAATAGTCGCATCCAACTGGATGGGGTGTGATAATATCTTCCTATCGTCCAACGACCTCGCGCTGATAAATAAGATGCGTAGTGAAGTGGAAGAGTTGATAAAAACTATAGAAGTGAAGGTTAATAATGTCGTAATGATTGTGAAATGATAGATTATACCGATGTAGATGCCAAACTTGAGGAATATAGCGAGGTGTTTGATTTTTATATGGAATGTGGTTCAATGCCTCCGACTGTCGAAGAGGGGGATTGTTTGGTAGAATATATGCAAGAAGTGTTCGATAACAATCCACATATCGATGGCTCAGACTCGACGTGGGTTGAAGTACTCAAAGACGATATAATATCCTATTTTAGCGTATTACTTGAGGAGTTTCGTAGAATGCAGTTGGAGGCTATGCAAGAGCTCGCATTTATCGAGCAATATCGCAAAGCATCTCTTGAGAAGAAAAGGGAGATGTGGAAGGCTGTGTATAATATGATTGGAACGGATTACTCCAAATATAATATAAACCTATCGGGATATATTAAGCAGTTTAAGACAGAAGATAAAGACTCGGTGTTTGCAGCTCTGACGAGCGACTGGGAGAGTGAGTGCAAAGCCGGATTGGACAGACGCGAGCGTCAATTGATTGAGCAGACACGACAACGATTTGAAACGAAATGCAGAAACGCGGGCACAAGCGATTATGAAGATCGCAAGCGCTTGGATAATTATATTCATAGATATCCCGAACTGAAGGAAATAGTGGATATGATAGGACGTGATAAATGTCCTTCGAAGGAGGAAAGGGATACTGTGATATATAAATTTCTTCCGACAACGGTGGCAAAAAATACATCGGTAGAGGAAATTGATCGTGTAGAGTCGGGCGATAATCTCGAACGGGTGTTGCCAATGGAACTTGCTATGCCTGAAGATTTGTTTTTCAAAAGGTATGCTACAAAGGAGCTGCAGCAGTTTAGCAGTCTCGGACAAGATAAGCCGAAAAAGGTAGAGGAGCATAAAAAAGATCCGCGCTTGACAAAGGGACCGATAATAGTGAGTGTCGACACCAGTGGCTCAATGACGGGGCGACCGCAAAAAATTGCATTTTCGTTGTTGAGACAACTGCTCAGTATGGCAAAAAAGCAAAAACGGTCGTGTTATCTAATCACTTTCTCTGTCCGCTCAAAATCGATTGATTTGTCGAAACCTCGCAATTGGGGGCTTCTGGATGATTTTCTTACCAATAGTTTCTGTGGTGGCACTGATGGCGAGCAAATGTTGGCGGAGGCAATAAAAATACTTAAGTCCGGGAAGTTTGAAATGGCAGATGTGCTTATAATCTCAGACTTCCAATTTCCGGCACCAATGCCAACTACGTGCGAGAATATAAATAAGGGAAAGGCTCTTGGTACACGTTTCTATGGACTGAAGATCGGTCGATATAGCCATAAGTATGAAGACGTGATGGATAAAATTTGGACAATATGAAATCTGCAACATTCAAAATCAATCGTGAAGATTTTAATATAGCACATGTAAAGCATAATATCGAATGGGCTCCATACTACGAATATTGCTTATATCTTACAAAAAATAAATAAGCCCCGTCAGTTGAAATTGGTGTGTCAATCCCGCCAGTCTTTCATGTGTAGGGATAGCAGTTGCCAGATGAGGTGGAATGCCTTTTCGCGACGTAGTTTTCCCAAGTGATAGCGGGTCAATTCGAGCGAATCGAAAGATGAGTCAAAACGATGAGCGTTTCGATGGTTGACGTAAAGTTGCTTCGAGATATTTGGGTCATTGGTGGAGATGTCGATGAGTGCGCAACACAAGAGCATACGGTTCACGTCATTTTGCCAACTGACATGGCGCTGTATGTATCGCCAATAGCCGATATTGAATTCTAATTTCTTTTTGAGAATAATAAGGTTGGCACTCCAATTGGTCGCACTATCATTTGCGATTGTGTCGCGCCAGTATTTAAGGTGTTTGCGCTGCCGACTCGCGGCACAATAGTCTTCCTCATGGCGATAGTGAATATTGCCATTTTCAAGTTGATCAAGCCATGACTGAAATTCGATGGCGTGTTGGTCAATAGTGTTGAAAGAGTAAAGGGTAGACCAATAGATAAGATGAGCCGCGAGTGTGGGAATGTCGCTTTTGCGAATCCGTTGACGCTTTTTGTATCCATCCATGTTGCGATGTCGAGTGAAGATGCCTTTCCATGAAGAAAGGTCGACTTCGACTTCTCGACCTATGAGCCATTCTTGAGGGTCTGGCGCTCCATCGACGATGATTTCATCGTAGGAGTCGAGACGCATTTTTATCGTGAATTTTGCTTGATTGACATCAATGGGGAGCTGCTTTATAGTATCGACCAAAGAAGCATAAAGAGGTTTGAGTCGGGCGTCTTCTTGGTAGAATTGATATAGGACTGCCCAAATGTCGTTGAAGTTGGAATATAGAAAATATTCTTGATAAGTCATGGCTATATTGTTTTTGAATACAAAGTAAATACTGGTGTGTCACAAAGTGTGATACAGGTTACGGTTGTTTGTTTTTAGGATGCACTTTGTAGATTGATGGATTATGTCTAACTTTGCAGTCGGAATCGGGAGTCCGGTTTCAGAAAAATAAATATGACAACAGAAGCAATAACAATATCTATAGCAAAAGACCAATTGGCGACTATGCCCACCGTAGGGTATTCGGGTCATATTATGGTGGTGAATAATATCGAAGAAGCTGAGAGTGCGTTGGCTTATTTGAAACGGCAGGGTATAGTGGGTATCGACACAGAGACTCGTCCGTCGTTCAAAAAGGGGCGGGCTCATCAAGTTGCGCTGATACAGATTGCGACAGAAGATATATGCTATTTGTTTCGGATAAATCAGCTCGGTTTTATCGATGGACTTCGAGACTTCTTAGAGGATGAGACGATTGTCAAAGTAGGGCTGTCGCTTAAAGATGATTTTTTTATGCTCCATAAGATAGGCGAGTTTCAACCCCATGGATATGTCGAGTTGCAGTCGTTGGTAAAGGAGTATTGCATAGCGGATGCCAGTCTACAAAAAATTTATGGGATTATCTTTGGATGCCGCATTTCCAAGAGTCAGCGATTGAGCAATTGGGAAGCCGCGGAACTGACTGCAGCTCAGCAAATGTATGCCGCAATAGATGCTTGGGCTTGTCTGAGGATATATAAATATCTACGGTCGGGCAGTTTTGTGCCGCAATCCTCCCAATATGCACATCGAGCAGTAGTGGAAAATATGTAATAAAAGATAATATAAAATTATACCATGAAACGATCTACGATTATACCATTAGCATTATTGGCTTATCTCGGAGTGATGAGCTATATCGGTCTTCCGAAGTATTATGCCGGCGATTATTTCGGATATTTCGGCATAATAATCGGTACGCTTATAGTGATAGTACTCTTGCATTTTGCGCTCAAACGTCGTGAACGTCTGCGTCAGGAGCGAGAGGAAGACATGAAGCGTAGCGAGAGGGATTCGACCCAATCGCCAAAGGATGCTGAATAGTAGAAATCTATCGATAGTCTTTGAATAATAGTTGTAGTCGTTTTCGCGCAAAGAAAATGCGACTCTTTACTGTGCCGAGCGGAAGATTCATCGTTTCGGCAATCTCGTTGTACTTATACCCGGCTACGTGCATCGAGAATGGGATACGATATTCGTCGGGAAAAGCATTGATGGCATCGGTAATCTCTTGAGCTGTTATCGAGCCTTCGGGTGTTTCAAAACCTGAATCTTGTGGCAGATTAAGATGATAGAGGTCTTCTGTTTGGTCAATAATTGTGGCTGAACGCACTATGCGTCGATAGTTGTTGATAAAGATGTTGCGCATGATGGTAAATACCCATCCTTTGAAGTTGACATTGTCGACATACTTGTCTTCGTTGTCGAGCGCCTTAAGTGTGGTGTCTTGTAATAGATCTTGCGCATCGTCGCGGTTTGATGTCAGGATATAGGCAAAATTGAGTAGATTGCTTTGTAATCCCATTAGCTTGGATTGAAAGTTTTTAGAACTCATGTTCGGTTAAATTAAAAGTTGTTGCCTTAATAGTTTTACCATACTCTAATTGTAAATGATGGTGCAAATATACAAATAATTTTAATATCAAAATATTTTTTGTGGAAAAATTTTGAGATTTTTTTATTAGGTTGTATGTATTGGCTTAATGAGTTGATTGATAGTGTTTTGTACTAAATTTGCTCGTGTTACAAAATCGTCCCAAATGTCTTGGTATGGTTGTTTTGGCTATAAGATTGCGTGTGATAATGTGTTGATTTGCAGTGTTTTATTGGTTGTGTCAATGATGTTTCAATATTGAAACAAAGATATTGCGCATGGGTTGCGAACGTGTGTCAAAATCAGCGGAATTTTATCATTGCGCAAGGCCGGGGACAAAAAAATCAGGTAAATATTGGTGTGAAAATTAGATTCTAAAATTCGGACTAACGAATAGTAAATGTTAAGTTTTATTGAAAAAAATGCTGTGAAATGGGGGATATTTGTTTTAGAATTGTCATTATTATAATAAGCACAAAGATAAAAACGTTCAAAAAATAACAATCTTATACAAACGATGAAGACAAATCTAAGCAAATTAATCAAATTAGACCGTATCCCCCATCGCTACTATGCTCCAAAGGGTGAGGTCGAGTTGGCTGCTCTCACCCGAGAGGAAAAAGTCTACACTAACATATATGAGTCAATCTCCGATGCGGCTCGCAAGGAAGCGCAAAATATTGCCGAATTAATATCGAAGACTGTAGCTCAACGCGGTCGTTGTGTGATGGCAATGGGAGCTGGGCAAGGTACGCATGTGATATATTCGAGTCTTATAGAATTGTATGAGCAAGGGACTGTTAGTTTTAAGGATGTAGAGGTCTTTAACATCAGCGAGTTTTTCCCTTATCATACGGATGAGCCGAGCACATTGGCTCGTTTACAGGCAGTATTCCT
>CAZWWS010000085.1:0-6629 GCA_964637445.1 uncultured Muribaculum sp. | reverse complement strand
ACCGGTCATACCGGCGAGTTTGTGGTACATACGGAAGTAGTTTTGGAGCGTAATCGTTGCAAATGTTTGAGTGGCGGCCTCTACCTTCACTCCTTCTTTTGCTTCGATGGCTTGGTGGAGTCCATCGCTATAGCGGCGACCTTCCATGATACGTCCGGTCTGCTCATCTACAATCTTAATCTTGTTGTCGTCGATCACGTATTCCACATCTTTCTCAAAGAGAGCATACGCTTTGAGCAATTGGTTGACGGTGTGTACACGCTCGGCCTTTACGGCATAGTTTTGCATCAAGTCGTCTTTCTGACGCTGACGCTCTGCCACGTCGGCTATATGTTCGAGCTCCGAAAGTTGAGCTGCGATGTCGGGGAGTACGAAAAATTGTGGGTCGTCGCTCTTGCCTGTAAGCTCGTCGATACCTTTGTCGGTAAGCTCTACACTACGATTTTTTTCGTCGATTACGAAGTAGAGAGGTTCGGTGGCCTTAGGCATTTCGCGACCATTGTCCTGCAGATAGTAGGCTTCTGTTTCAAGGAGAAGATTCTTGATACCTTCTTGGCTGAGGTATTTGATGAGCGCACCATTTTTTGGCAGACCCTTGAATGCGCGGAACAATGCCAACGCACCCTCTTTGCGAGTCTCTTTGTCGTCGCTGGCAATCTTTTCTTTAGCCTCGGCCAAAAGTGAGGTGACGAGTTTGCGTTGTACTTGGAACACCTTCTCTACGTTGGAGCGGTATTCCATAAACATTTGGTCGTCGCCTTTAGGCACGGGACCTGAGATGATAAGCGGTGTACGAGCGTCGTCGATAAGCACTGAGTCGACCTCATCGACGATAGCGTAGTAGTGCTTGCGTTGCACCATGTCGTCGGGCGACATGGCCATGTTGTCGCGGAGGTAGTCGAAGCCAAACTCGTTGTTCGTACCGAATGTGATGTCGCAAGCATAAGCCGCGCGGCGTTGAGGCGAGTTGGGTTGGTGCTTGTCGATGCAGTCTACGCTCTGACCATGGAATTGATAGAGCGGTCCCATCCACTCGGAGTCGCGCTTGGAGAGGTAGTCGTTGACTGTCACCACATGCACACCGCGACCGGTGAGCGAGCGGAGGAATACCGGAAGGGTTGCCACAAGAGTCTTACCTTCACCGGTGGCCATTTCTGCAATTTTACCTTGATGTAGGACGATACCACCGATGAGCTGTACGTCGTAGTGTATCATGTCCCATTTTATTTCGTTGCCGCCTGCAAGCCAATGATTTTGGTAGATAGCCTTATCGCCATCGATCGATACGAAATCTTTACCGGCGGCAGCAAGTTCGCGGTCCATTTGCGAAGCGGTCACTTCGATGGTCTCGTTCTTGGCAAAGCGAGCCGCGGTCTCTCTCATTGCCGCAAATACGATGGGGAGATGGCGGTCGAGTTCTGTTTCAAGAATTTCGAGAATGGATTTTTCGTGCTTGTCGATTTGATCCCAAAGGGGTTGACGTTGGTCGAACGGCAACTCTTCGACTTTTGCCTTGAGTTCGTCGATTGAGTTGCGATGCGTTGCGGTGCTGTCGGCAAGCTGTTGCTTCACATCCGAGATTGTCGCACGAAGCTCATCGTTGGTGAGCGCTTGCATCTGAGGCCCGAGAGCCGTTATTTTGTCAACAATAGGCCTTATTTCGCGAAGGTCGCGTTGCGACTTATTGCCGAAAAGTTTGTTGAGAATTGATGAAAATGACATTATATTATTTTTTTATTGTTTCATGAAAAATGTTGATAGCTTTAAGGTCGCATTACTTCGAGTATTAGCGACGCAATGGGGGCATCTCTGCCGCATTAGGCGAGCGAATACGAAGCAGTCGTGCTATTGTGGGGGCGATGACGCAAGCGTCGATGTCGCCTATCACACGCTCCGGCGTGAGTGATGGTGAGAGGATGAACACGGGAGCCGTGGTAGCCGCAATGCGCTGAGTGGTGCGCTTCTGAGAAACGCCATCATCTTCAACCACTTCCCATCCGGGATTGACGGTGATATGGAGATCGCCGGCATGTTCGAGCGATGTGTTGCGCTTGAGCGCTTCGCCGCGACGTCCGGCGCGTCCGTTTGATATGTCGTCGATAGTGTAGACGCTACTCACTCCGCTCATGCGCGAAAGGAAGTCGGCAGCATCGGCTCGTAGCGACTTGATGTCTTTGTTCTGCTCTTTTATGAGCTTATGGTTGAGGAATAGTTGTCTGTTGTGGTAGCCTTGCACCCACTCGCCGTTGCCATGTATCGCCATGAGGTAGACATTGAGGAGCGAAATGGCTCTGCGTGGCGAAAATTCGCCGGAAGGGATTCCCCATTTCTCATCATCACGTTTCCCTCCCGGTGGAACCGGTGTCCCGGCAAGGAATATGAGCGAATTGTTGAGCCCTACATTTCGGTCGATAGCGTTGAACAATCGAGCCAAATCGGCATCGAGTTTGATGTATGAATCCATCATTTCGAGGCGATGGTCGGCATCTTTTGCGTATGGATATGGCTCAAGTGTGTAGGCTATGTTGAGCATGTCGATGGCTTCGTGTGAGCCGAGCGACATGGTAGTGATATACTCCGTTGCTATTGAGGTCAGCTCCGAGTTGATTTTGGGAGATGCTTTGTAAGCGCGATAGCGATCTTTGTCCTTGCGAGGGAATGTGTAGCGGAATGGATAGTAACGTTTGTATTTGGGCAGATCGGGATATTGCTCAAGCTCCATGGTTGGCGTCCACGACATGGTGTCGAGCCGTGAGGAGAGCGGTGTGCGATAGTTTACAGCCGAGATGGCTGTTGGCACATCTTTATAGTATGTGGTCGAAGCCCATTTGCCCGACAATTCGTTGAGCCAGAATGCACTATTGCCGGCGTGTCCAGCCATTATGATAGCTTTGGATGCGTCAGGTGCTATGGCGTGAACTTGTCCGATCCCACCACCATCTACGCGCACCTCGTCGCCGAGTGTCGACACTAAGATTGCTGCCGGTGAATATGTCTCATCGGTGTAGTTGCCTATCTTTGACGGGTCGAGCAGTATAGGGTAGGTGCGACGCTTTTCAGCGTCGTAGATCGCCGCAGCCGGAATGCCATTGACTGCAACCGGAGCTCCGGTATATATCATTGCAGTAGCGGCTGTGGCATCGATGCCGGGACCATAGTCCACATTTTCAAGCAGAAGCCCGTCGCGCATAAGTCGGCGAAACCCATTGTCGCCGAAGTAGCCTTTGAGCAGTTGCAGGTAGTCCTCACTGAGTCCATCGACCATGATGCCTACAACCAAGCGAGGACGCGCAGATGGAGCTTGCGTCTGAGCCAACACAGACATAGTGACCATCGACGCTACAATTGCAGCGACAAAGCGACTTATTTTTAATGATTGTTTCTTACGCATCGGCGATGTATATATATGTAGCTTGCAGATAGGATGGCATCGGCGGCTATCAACGGGAAGAATGCTATGTTGGCAACCTGTCCAAGCCAATTCCAAAAGACTACAAGCAAAAATAATGCCACAAAATTAACAAAATGATAGTAAATAACTGCAGTATTCCACTTTTTTAACCATATTCCGAGGGCTGCAATGATACAAAATGGGTTCAGCCACACCAATAGATAGTTGGGTGAGGTGGCTTCGTGGGTGGATACGAACACTAAAAAGGTGATGACGCATCCGGCGAGAAAAAATATTGTAAAGAGCAATGAGTGATACCCGCGACTGACAATTTGTCGCTTTATGTCGCGAAGCGATATGGCCATTGTGAGTAGGAATACTACCAGAGATATGGCGGTCGGGGTGAGATACCATGGAGTAGGGGTGAGCTGAACACCATCGGGATCTCCGTGGTTGATGACATGAGTGGCTGTGACTATCGGGATGATGTTGCCAAGAGTGTCGGCACGAGTGGCGCGAGTCATCATGTCGGCAAGTGTCTCCGGCGCGAATGCTTTTTCGCGTGCTGTAAGTGGATAGTCAAGACCGCTGCCGAGTGCGAGATCTATTCCAAATTGATACCATGGATAATTTGTGTGATAGTGGCGCATTTGGTCGCGAAAAGTCCAATCTTCCGCTCCTTCGATCGATGGTTGGGGGAATGAGAGTGTGTCGCCGATAGCTTTTTCTATCATGGCTATGGGGCGAGTAGCACAATTGTCTTTGACATAGTTGTAGCGGTAGACGCGGTTTTCCGGAAGGAAGTTTTCTATAAGGAGATTGTGAAGCTTCTGAGCTTCGCTGTCTGTCAGACAGAGCTGCTGCTCTACGACGCGTCGTCCATCGGCGATATAATGGCTCAGAAAACGATTGGACTCGACAAGACCAAGCATATAGTCAGTCTGTCCGGATACAAAACGATAGATAAATCCCGGCGAATCGAAGTCAAACATTCCATAGCTTGCCATATAGTCGATCGAGTCGACAAACTCTACGCGCAATGCCGAGTGTCCTTCCAACTCATACACATCAGCACCGGCATAAAATGTGACAAGACTTATGCGCGGAACATCATTAGACGCAAACCCTGACAACGAACAGGCTATTGCAACGATGCTCAATATGATATAGCGATAGATACGTTCCATTATATACGACAAAAGTAGTCATTAGTTTCGGTTTATGGAAATGAATTGTGACTAATTTTGGGAAATCTACTTATCTTTGTGCTATAATAATGAATAATATGAAGATTCTGATATTGAATGGCAGTCCGCGTCCTCGGGGCAATGTATCGACTATGCTTGATGCGATGAAGCAAGAGGCCGAGATGATCGGCCACGAGGTGACGATGTTACCGGTAGCTGAGTTGTCGGTGACGCCTTGCGTGGGGTGTATGGTGTGTCGCTCGAAGCGCGATTGCGCTTTGCCCGAAGATGATGCTCATCGTGTGGCGCGAATGTTGGCTGAAGCTGATGTGCTGATTGTTGGAGCACCATGCTATTGGGGCAATCTTCCGGGGCAAATGAAGACGCTTTTTGATCGAATGGTCTATGCAGTGATGCGTGAGGGCGGACGATTCGGACTCCCTCAGCCGCTTCACGAGGGCAAAAAAGCTATTATTGTGGCTACATCGTCGGTGCCGTTCCCTTTCAATCGATTGATGCATCACACAGCCGGAGTGGTTCGAGCTGTTAAAGAAATCCTACATACCGGCGGCTTTAAGATTGTAGCCACAGTGCAGCGTGGTGACACCAAAATGCAGCGCGACTTGCCTCAGCGTGTCGTCGAGCGATGCCGTAAGGTGGTGCATAAGTTGTAATATTTGGCTTAATTGGGATAAAATTCCTAAGATTTGGAAGTTACGACAATAAAGATTGGTCGGCGTCGTTTATGATTGTGTATGAAAAGACTATTTACATCATTAATTTGTTGCGTTATAGCCGTAGCCTTGCTGTCGGCTCAAGACACATTGCGTGTGCAGAAGCGTCGGGCATTACCTCGGACCTCATTGGCTATGGGCTATGAGCGAGGCTCGGTCGGTGACTACGACCGATTTAGGGCGGCTCTGACGGTTCCGTTTTTCCGTGCTCGATATTTGACACTGTCGGGTAGTTGCCGATACACTTTTGTCGATCAGGATTTTGATGGTAAAACAGCGATGTACGATGCCTCAACCTTAGGCTTGTCGGGAAGCCATCACCTGATTGTAGCCGGAGTTGGCGCTTATTCGCGGTTAAAGATTGGCGACTCGTCGGTGAATCTGTTCGGACATTTGATGGCCGATTTCAGTCGATGGGGATATGAGAATGCCACAGGTATATTGGCCGGCGTACTGATGCTCAAAGAGTCGCGATACGATGCTTTCGGCATTGGCGTAGTCGGACTTATTCACTCCGCCTCAGATTGGCCGATATTCCCTATGATAACATGGCGAAAGCAGTTGAACCGACGCACCGTGCTCGATGTGACGCTTCCCAACGTAAAGGTACATTACTATGCCAATGAGGCGATGAAATGCTCTGCCGGTATGGATATTGATTATGATAGGATATACTTTCGTCCCCACCGAGATGAGCTGCCTCGCACTTGCAGATATAGTCACACCGTGATGAAATTTGGTGGCGAATGGGAGTGGAAGCCGGCATCGAGCATCACACTGCGCATGGCGACAGGAACGAAGATAAAACTTAAAAGCGAGGTTGCCACAACCGACGGTCGCCACGACTATTTCGATGTGAGTCAGCCGATGAGCCTATATTTTAATGTAGGTACGATTTTAAGCCTATAAAAAACAACAAAGGATACCGACCGCGATGGGGGTATCCTTTTGTTATTCGTTGCTATTGCGTAGCTATTAGCCTGCGATGATAGCTTCGCTGGGGCAAGTTTCTGCGCAAGAACCACACTCGATGCAAGTATCGGGATCGATCTTGTAGATGTCGCCTTCAGAGATAGCTTCAACGGGGCAAACGGGTTGACAAGTACCACAAGCCACACAGTTATCAGTAATTACGTATGCCATGATGTAAAATTAATTAAGATATTATACGATATTGTTTGTTTATACGCTACAAAAGTACATTATTTTTGTGGATATACAAGCTATAACCGACGCTTTTTTTGAAAAAAAATCGCAGAATCTGCAATTATCTTAGAATTAAACGGTTATTCGGGTTGCATGGAAATTGGGTAACGA
>CAZWWS010000084.1:0-6838 GCA_964637445.1 uncultured Muribaculum sp. | reverse complement strand
CCATTGATGCGAATGCTTGATATCGCATAGCCTTCCAACGATGAAAGCAAAATACGACGCAAAGCATTACCCACAGTTATACCATAACCGGGCTCCAATGGCTTGAACTCAAACTTACCGAAGAAATTATCGGCTTCCAACATAAGGACCTTGTCAGGTTTCTGAAATGCTAATATAGCCATGGATCTTTGTTTTTTAATGATTACTTAGAATACAACTCGACGATCAACTGTTCCTTGATATTTTCAGGAATGTCTTCACGTGCGGGAACATGAAGGAATTTACCTGCCTTTTGTGATTCGTCCCACTCGATCCAAGGATACTTGCTGTGGTTAAATCCTGCCAAAGCATCGGCAATTACTTCAAGTGATTTCGACTTCTCACGCACAGCAACAATGTCGCCTGCTTTCACTGAGTAAGAAGCGATGTTTACTACACCACCATTTACTGTGATGTGACGGTGGAGCACCAATTGACGAGCAGCTGCACGAGTAGGAGCAATACCAAGGCGGTAAACCACATTGTCAAGACGTGATTCGAGGAGTTGAAGCAACACTTCACCCTTCACACCCTTGGTGCTTGATGCCTTCTTGAAAAGATTGCGGAATTGCTTTTCAAGCACACCATATGTATATTTAGCCTTTTGCTTCTCACGGAGCTGAATGCCATATTCCGATGTCTTACGACGCTTGTTTGCACCGTGCTGACCCGGGGGATAATTCTTCTTTGAGAGAACCTTGTCTTCTCCGAAAATAGGCTCGCCAAACTTACGAGCGATTTTAGTTTTCGGTCCGGTATATCTTGCCATTTTTTTTAATCTGTTTTTAAGCGAAGGATTGCTTAATCTTAGTGCAGCCGCGACCACAGAGAGGTGATATAAAATTGTGGTCTATTCACATTCGACCAAGCCTGTCCGTTGCTTGTGTTTAATTGAAATTGAGTTGTCTCAGTTGAATTAATTAATTCGAGTATTACACTCTTCTTCTCTTAGGAGGACGACAACCATTGTGGGGAAGCGGAGTTACATCAATAATTTCTGTAACCTCGATACCTGCACCATGGACGGTACGGATAGCCGATTCACGACCGTTGCCCGGACCCTTTACATATGCCTTCACCTTGCGAAGACCAAGGTCGTAAGCAACCTTTGCACAATCCTGAGCAGCCATTTGTGCTGCATAAGGAGTGTTCTTTTTTGAGCCACGGAAGCCCATTTTACCTGCGCTCGACCATGAGATCACTTGACCTTCTGAGTTGGCTAAGCACACAATAATGTTGTTGAAAGATGAGTGAACGTGAAGTTGGCCGGCGGCATCAACCTTAACGTTTCTCTTCTTAGCTGCGACTGTCTTTTTTGCCATATTAAATTATTATTTTGTAGCTTTCTTCTTATTAGCAACTGTTTTCTTACGTCCCTTACGTGTACGAGCATTGTTCTTTGTGCTCTGTCCGCGCAACGGCAATCCGATACGGTGACGGATACCACGATAGCAACCAATATCCATCAAGCGCTTGATGTTCAATTGGATTTCGCTACGGAGGTCTCCCTCTACCTTATACTCAGTGCTGATCACTTCACGCACTGCAGCTGCCTGAGCGTCGGTCCAGTCCTGTACTTTGATGTTCTTATCTACACCTGCCTTCTCAAGGATAGAGTTGGCGGCGCTACGGCCGATGCCGAAAATATAAGTCAAGGCGATTTCACCTCTCTTATTTTGGGGGAGGTCAACTCCCACGATTCTTACTGCCATATCTTATTGACTAATTTTTGTGCAAAGTTAACAAAATTATCCTTGACGTAGTTTATATTTTGGGTTTTTCTTGTTAATTACATAAAGACGACCCTTACGACGAACTATCTTACTGTCCGGAGTACGCTTCTTAACTGAGGCTCTTACTTTCATATCTTTTTCTTTTTTTATTATTTGTATCTGAATGCAATTCTGCCTTTAGACAAGTCATACGGAGACATCTCTACACGCACCTTGTCACCCGGCAATATCTTTATATAATGCATACGCATCTTGCCCGAGATGTGGGCGGTAATTTCGTGACCATTTTCCAATTCTACTCGGAACATAGCATTCGACAATGCTTCCACGATCACTCCGTCTTGCTCTATTGCAGCTTGTTTTGCCATATATTAATCTTAAATAAACTTATCTCCTAACGCTTCTTCGATATAGTCAAACGTTGTCAACACCTCCGCGCGACCATCCACCACAGCCACCGTATGCTCATAGTGAGCCGACGGTTTCCGATCCTTAGTCCGGCATGTCCATCCGTCACGCTCGATCACAATGTTGCGGCTGCCAAGATTGATCATCGGTTCGATTGCAATACACAATCCGTTCTTAATCACCGGACCCGTACCGCGACGACCATAATTAGGCACCTCAGGATCCTCATGCATCTCGCGCCCTATTCCGTGTCCACACATTTCGCGCACCACCGAATATCCACGCTTCTCACAATACGTCTGCACTGCATTGGCAATATCACCGATTCGCTTACCCTCCTTGCAAGCCTCAATGCCCACGTAGAGCGATTCCTTTGTAGTCTTGCAAAGCTGCATAACCTCAGGGGCAATCTCACCCACTGCAAACGTATAGCACGTATCACCATTAAAACCATTATACTCAACCACAGTGTCAATACCTATGATATCACCCTCACGAAGAGTATAATTCGAAGGAAAACCATGAACAACTGTCTCATTGACCTCTATGCAAAGAGTTCCCGGAAATCCGCCGTAACCCAAACACGCCGGGCGCCCCCCGTTGTCGCGAATAAACTCGCGAGCTATCGTGTCGAGCTTCAGAGTGGTCACGCCCGGAGCCACCCACTTGGCCACTTCGCCAAGTGTGCGGCTTACCAAGTCGTTTGCCAATCTCATCTGAGCTATTTCTTCAGGTGTCTTGAGATAAATCATTATTCTATAGTATCGAAGTCGATTACTAAATATTAATAAGCGCTACCGGTTGTGCGACCCTTAATCTTGCCATCCTTCATCAAGCCATCATAGTGATGCATCATCAAGTGGCTTTCCACCTGTTGCAAAGTATCAAGTACTACACCTACCAAAATCAATAGAGATGTACCACCGAAGAACTGTGCAAAGTTCTGGCTTACGCCAAACATACGGGCAAAAGCCGGCATGATAGCAACAATGCCGAGGAAGATTGAGCCGGGCAACGTAATGCGCGACATGATAGTATCAAGATACTCTGCAGTCTTCTTTCCGGGCTTAATACCGGGAATAAAACCATTGTTACGCTTCATATCGTCTGCCATTTGAGTAGGACGAACGGTGATTGCGGTATAGAAATATGTAAACGCCACAATCATCACGAAGTAAACAAGATTATACCAGAAACCATTCATATCTGAGAACGCCGCAAAAAATCCGGTAGATTCTCCACCCGAGCCAAATCCGGCAAGGGTAATGGGGATAAACATTATCGCTTGAGCAAAGATGATAGGCATCACACCGGCAGCATTAACCTTCAAAGGTATATACTGACGAGCTCCGCCATATTGCTTGTTGCCTACAATACGCTTTGCATATTGCACAGGCACCTTGCGTGTTCCTTGCACGAGCAACACCGCACCACCGATTACAGCAAGAAGAATTATGATCTCAACGATAAACATCACAAGACCACCTTGCGAACCGCTGGCACCCGGGAGACGGCTTGTAAATTCATACAAGAACGCACCGGGAAAACGTGCGATAATACCCACCAAGATAATGAAAGAGATACCATTGCCAATACCGCGATCGGTAATACGTTCACCAAGCCACAAGATAAACATGCTGCCGGCTGCAAGAATCACGGTCAAATAGGCAATCGTCCAAAAGCCCATGGCGGCATGGCCACCGGCTGCATTTACTTGCACTTGAAGGTTAATCAAGTAGGCCGGGCCTTGAAGCAAGAGAATAAGGACGGTTAGGTAACGTGTGTACTGGTTGAGCTTCTGACGGCCACTCTCGCCCTCACGCTGCATCTTCTGGAAAGAAGGTAGCACCATACCCAACAATTGAATCACGATCGACGCCGTGATATAGGGCATAATACCAAGAGCGAAAATTGATGCCTGAGAGAATGCTCCTCCGGCAAACATATCGAGAAGTTGCATAAGACCTCCCGATGTAAAGTTTTCCAGAGCCTTAAGGTTATTGGGATCGATGCCGGGAAGCACAATGTAACATCCAAGTCGGTACACAAGTACCAACAAGAATGTTACGATGATGCGCTTACGCAAATCCTCGATTCGCCAAATATTTTTGATGGTATCTACGAATCTCATCAGCTTTATACTTTAAGAATTGATCCACCAGCCTCTACGATAGCCTTTTCAGCTGCCGCAGAGAAAGCATTGGCTTCAACTTCGAGCTTACGGGTCACTGTGCCGTTTGCCAAAATCTTCACCAATTGCTTGCGAGAAATATAGCCTGCTTCGCGGAGTTCAGCCAAGCCAATCTTTTCAAGATTGTGAGCTGCTGCGAGCACTTCAAGATCGCTAAGGTTGATTGCCTTGTATTCAACGCGATTGATGTTCTTAAAACCGAACTTAGGCAAACGACGTTGCAAAGGCATCTGACCACCTTCAAAACCAATCTTGCGCTTGTAGCCCGAACGCGACTTAGCACCCTTGTGACCACGGGTAGAAGTTCCACCCTTACCCGAACCGGGTCCACGTCCGATGCGTTTCTTATCTCTTGTAGAACCTACTGCAGGTTTCAAATTACTTAAATCCATAGTAATATAAATTTTAAGCGTTGGTCACTTCTACCAAATGACGTACTTTATTTACCATTCCCATCACAGTCGCTGAGTCTTCCTTCACTACGACCTGATTCATCTTCTTCAAGCCGAGAGCGTCGAGTGTACGCTTTTGAACTGCAGGACAGTTGATACGGCTCTTAATTTGCTTGATCTTTATTTGTGCCATTGTAGTACGTATTATCCGTTAAACACCTTATCGAGCGACACACCACGATTCTTGGCCACTTCCATCGGGCTACGCATTTCTGCCAACGCAGCGATTGTAGCTTTCACCAAGTTGTGAGGGTTAGACGAACCCTTTGACTTAGCCAATACGTCGGTCACTCCGACACTTTCAAGTACAGCACGCATTGCACCACCGGCCTTTACACCGGTACCTTGCGATGCAGGCTTAAGGATGATACGAGAGCCTCCAAACTTAGCTGCTTGTTCGTGAGGAAGTGTTCCCTTGTGAACAGGCACCTTAATAAGGTTTTTCTTAGCAGCTTCAACACCCTTAGCGATTGCTGCGGTAACTTCATTAGCCTTACCCAAGCCCCAGCCTACAATGCCGTCCTCGTTTC
Source organism: uncultured Muribaculum sp. (assembly GCA_964637445.1). Classification (GTDB taxonomy): domain Bacteria; phylum Bacteroidota; class Bacteroidia; order Bacteroidales; family Muribaculaceae; genus M3. Next base: position 1,485 of record CAZWWS010000084.1, on the reverse strand, counting down.
CTACGACAACAATTGCAGAGAAGCTAAATGCACGACCACCCTTGGTTACCTTTGTAACACGGTTGATTGCTACAAGGCGATCCTTCAACTCTAAGTCGTTGGTCGATTTTACTCTATTGCTTTTTCTTGCCATGATTCTTAAAATTTAAGTCCGCCGTTGCGTGCTGCATCAGCCAATGATTTTACACGACCGTGGAACAAATAACCGTTACGGTCAAATACCACCTCAGTGATGCCTGCTTCGAGAGCCTTCTTGGCTACTGCATCACCAACCTTGGCAGCTATTTCACACTTTGTGCCACCCTCAATGCCCTTCGATGAAGCGGCTACAAGAGTGCGACCCTCTTGGTCGTCGATAAGTTGCACGTAGATCTGCTTGTTGCTACGGAACACCGTCATGCGAGGACGAGCAGCGCTACCAGAAACTTTACCACGAATACGGGTCTTGATCTTATTTCGTCTTTGTATCTTCGATATCATGATTCAGTCTATTTTAATTATTTAGCACCTGCCGACTTACCCGACTTACGACGGATAACTTCGCCAACAAACTTGATACCCTTACCCTTGTAAGGTTCAGGCTTACGAAGTGAACGCACCTTAGCACACACCTGACCGAGAAGCTGCTTGTCGCTGCTTTCGAAGATGATCAACGGATTCTTATTACGTTCGCTCTTTGCCTCTACCTTAACTTCAGCAGGGAGCTTGATATATATTGCGTGAGAGAAACCGAGAGAAAGCTCAAGCACTTGGCCTGTAGCCGCTGCACGATAACCTACACCTACTAATTCCATCTCCTTACGGTAACCGGTCGATACACCTACAACCATATTGTTGATCAATGCACGATACAAACCATGTTGAGCGCGATGCTCACGGTTGTCGGTAGGACGTGAGATTACCACTTGTCCGTCCTCGATCTTGATGCCGAGTTCGGGATTTACCTTCTGCGAGAGTTCACCCTTGGGACCTTTTACGGTTACTACGTCGTCCTTAATGCTGACGGTCACACCGGCAGGAATTGCAATGGGAGCTTTACCTATTCTTGACATACTATTACCTCCTATTCATTAATAAACATAACATAGTACCTCGCCACCAATCTTCAAGTCAGCTGCTTGCTTATTGGTCATTACGCCCTTAGATGTGCTAAGGATAGCGATACCCAAACCATTCAACACTCGCGGCATATCTTTGTAGCCTGTATACTGACGAAGACCCGGACGTGACACACGCTTCAAATTCTTGATTGCGTTCACCTTTTCTACCGGATCGTACTTCAAGGCGATCTTGATAGTACCATTGGGAGTTTCACCCTCTATAAACTTATAATTAAGAATATAGCCTTGTTCAAAGAGAATCTTGGTGATCTCTTTCTTCAAGTTTGAGGCAGGCACTTCCACCACACGGTGTTGTGCTTTGATTGCATTCCTCAATCTTGTCAAATAATCTGCTATTGGATCAGTCATTTTATTATTTGTTTAA
>CAZWWS010000083.1:0-7053 GCA_964637445.1 uncultured Muribaculum sp. | reverse complement strand
AATTGTTGCCTACATTGACGCATTTCGGCTTTGCGCCCGATTCGGTCGGGTTCCATTTGGGGCATTACGCTTGCATAATGCCCCGGCATCATGATGTCTATATTTTCTATGTCTAATTTTCCATTTTATAGTTCGGCTGTGTAGTAGTCGCCGGAGGTTGTCGTTACCTCGATAAAGTAGCCGCTGCCTGACGTTGATACCGGTAATATCCAGTAGCGAGATGCAGTATTGCCACTCTTTGTTAGGGTTTCTCCGGTCGAAAAGTTTATAACCGATACTTTGGCTTGACCGATATTCTCAGTGAACGTTATATATACATATCCATTTTGGTAGGAATACTCAAATGGCAGTTCTACGAGCGAGCGCGGTCTGATGTCACTGCTCCCATTACTAATAGTGATGGTTGTTTCGGTTCTGCTTAAAATTGTAATATTCGAAGCAAGAATTACCGTAATAATTAAAAGAATCACTCTGTTCATAATTTCGTTTGGTTAAGAATTTATGAACGCAAAATTAGTGGTAAAAAACAGCGTAAATGCAAATTTTTAGGTACGAAAAATTAGACAAATGCGGTCGTAATTAGCTGTAGGTTAGTCGTTTAAGGTGTGTCTAAAAATTGATTTTTAGACACGGGCGTAATGCGCTGATTTTCAGCGTGTTTTAGCTTGTGCCTGTCAATGGGGGGGGTAATGTGTTGATTTATAATGTATTATTTGAATAGAGATAGAAAAAGTTCCTTGTGAAGTGGTGTCGAGGTGTCGATTTTCTCCTTTATTCGGTCGCGGCGCTTGTAGATGGTCATGGTATTTTCATTCATGATCAGCCCGATTAGTTTTACCGAAAATCCGGCGTAGTGGTAGCTGATTTGGCGGTATTCCACATTGCTCAGCTGTGGCATTTCTTGGTGTAGTAGTGTTATGGCATTGTTGCAATATTTATCGATAAGAGCATTCAGTTCTCGCAATGCTTTATCCTTGCCAAATTTTTCAATCATTGATTTTACCTCACTCACCATCTGCTTTCCTAATTGCTTTGTGTCGTCGAGGTCGGCAAAAAGTCCACCGAGATTATTAATGATGGAGTATTTATTGCTGAACAATTCTTGTATCAATTCCGATTTTCCTTGTTGACTTTGTAGCGATTCTTGCAGTTCTGCCACGATTTCGGCATATTCATTGAGTCGCTCGCGGTTTCGACGATAGCGACGATATAGCAGAATAATCACAATAACCGAAATGGCAATAAAAAGCAAAGTCGAAACTATATATAGTGTGCGACTGCGCTGTAGATCTCGCTTTTTGAGTTCTAACTCTGATGATAGAAAATCTCGTTGAGCAGTAAGCACCGGTTGTTCCAATTTTTTTAGAACTAATGCCGTCTCGATGTTATGCCCTTTTTGTAATTCATAATAAGCATTTTTATAATTGCATTGATATTCCGATATTTCTGATTTAATATAGTAAATATGTATAGTATCTTCTTTTGTCTCAGCAATATTTAATGCACGATTGATATATTCATTGCTTTTGATTGAATCTCCGCAATGACTAAATAGCAAAGCTAAACACCCTAAAAATCCCGATCTGGGATGTCGCAATAAGTCGTATTCTTTTATCTGCTCAAATATGTGTATTGCGCTTTTATAATCTTTGTTTTCAATATTGGAAACAATTAATGTCCCACCGGCAACTCTTACTTGCGAAGAATCGTCGATTCCGACTGCATTATTAAGAGCTTTTTTCAGTACAATATTACAACTGTCAGAATGTTTAAGTCCCTTATATGATATGCCTAAATCTATAAGTGCATAGTTGCGATGTCGAGGTAAATCTGCTTTATCATAATGAGTATAGGCTTTTTTGAATGCTTGTAGGCTCTTCGCATAATCGAGATATAGAGAATAAATATCTCCAATCTGCGAATAGAGCAGCCCTATCATGCGATGGTTGTCGATATGTGGCACAAGTTGCTCGGCTTCAGTGAATGTAGCCAACGCGGTATAGTAGTTGCCTGCATTATATTGTATGCGCCCCCAATAGTAGAGCGACATAAATAGTTGCTGTGGCGTTCCATCGATATTATATAGGTCTACGGCTATTCTGATAAGCGAGTCGGAGGTCTCGTTGATAAAATTTTTATCTTGGGCTTCGGCGTAGAGTAATGCATACCGAGCCTTGTCGTCATTAAAAAATATATCGTCGACGGTAAAGCTGTCGAGTATCCGCATCGCCGAGTCTGGCTGCTCTTCAAGCAACCTTTCGGCTATGTCGATTTGTTTGCCGGCGTTGAAGCATCCCGAGCAACAAGCCACCACCATCATCAATGCGATAATATGCCTTACTCTTAATTTCATCAATCTGTTTAGTGTCACTCTGCAAAGATAGCTATTTTAGCCGAATACGAAAAAGAAATGGGTCGGCTATCGCTGTGCCGGCCCATTGTCATTCTCCACAGGGAGATGTGTTATTTCAGATTGTCGCGCACTCGCTCTAAGTAGGCCTTCATCGCCTCGGAGTCGCGACGGCTCACTATGTCCTGCAAGTCGGCAAGTTGCTGCTGTATCTTTTCAAGCTGCGACGGAGTGTTGGGGTTGAAAAGTATCTCACTCAGCAGATAGTCGTCCTCGCTCATCAGACCGCGAGCTATAGCCATGTGGCGCTTAAACGTAGTGCCCGGAGCGTCTTGATGTTTCATCACACCGGCAAACACGAGTGTCGATGCAAATGGTATTGACAGCGAGTAGGCTATCGTCTCGTCATGCTCTTGAAATGAATACTCCTCGATGTGGAGGTGCAGCTCATTGTAGAGGTCTTTGAAAAACACCTTGCCCAGATGGTCGCTCTCGGAGATGATGATGGCATTCTCGCTGCTCAGATTGCTCAGTGAGGCAAACGTGGGGCCAAACATCGGGTGGGTGCTCACGAACGGATGTCCCGCTTGGGCATAAAATTCAGGCAATCCGGTTTTCACCGATGCAATGTCGCTCAAGATTGTAGACTTAGGGAGGTGGGGGAGCACGAGGTTAAACGCGTCGAGCGTATATTTGACCGTGGCGGCATTTATCACCATGTCGGGGGCAAACTCATCCACTTCGTCGAGCGAGCTGAAGCGGCGGCAATTGAACGTGAAGAGCAGCCGGCGAGGGTCGGTGTCGTACATCGCCACGTCGTGCTTCATCGAAAGCACGTCGCAGAAAAACGACCCCATTTTGCCGGCTCCTATGATGAGTATTTTCATTGTCCTATACTATTTTATTGTGCGCGGTCGTTGAGCACTTCGATTTGTTGACGCACCGACTCTTCGTGGATAGCCGATAGTACTATCTTCATGAAGTCGCCACTCATGCCCATCTCTTGTGCCAACTTCACGCGCGATTGCATGATGTCGTCGTAACGTCCGGCCTGAAGCACAGGCATACGATGCTCTTTCTTGTATTGGCCGATTTCGCGCGACACTCGCATACGCTTGTTGAGCACTTCGAGCAGCTCGTTGTCCAAGCGGTCGATCTGCTGGCGGAGCAGGGTGAGGCTTTCGGTCGATTGCTTTGAGTCGCGTAGCACGATGGTGTTGAGTATGAAGTTGAGGATCTCCGGAGTCACCTGCTGGCTTGCATCGCTCCATGCGCAGTCGGGATTGCAGTGGCTCTCTACGATAAGACCATTGAAGCCCATGTCGAACGCTTGCTGAGAGATCGAAGCCACAAGCTCGCGCTTACCGCCTATGTGGCTCGGGTCGCACACGATGGGCAAGTTGGGGAAGCGACGACGAAGCTCGATGGGGATGTGCCACTGAGGCATGTTGCGATAGAGGTGCTTTCCATATGAGCTGAAGCCACGGTGGATGGCTCCGATGCGACGAATGCCGGCATTATAGATGCGTTGCATTGCTCCGATCCATAGTTCGAGATCGGGGTTCACGGGGTTCTTCACCAATACAGGCACGTCGGCTCCGGCTGCTTGCAGCGCATCGGCAATCTCTTGCATGGCAAACGGGTTGGCCGATGTGCGAGCACCGATCCAGAGCAAGTCTACGCCGGCTTCGAGAGCGGCCTCAACATGTTGCTTGGTGGCAACCTCGGTCGAAGTATACATACCGGTCTCTTCCTTCACGCGCTTGAGCCATTGCAGACCCTCTACGCCCACACCTTCGAAGCCGCCCGGCTTGGTGCGTGGCTTCCAGATGCCGGCGCGGAATATTTTGATGCCGTTGGCAGCGAGTTCGCGAGCTGTTTCCATTACTTGCTCTTCAGTCTCAGCACTGCAAGGACCTGCGATGATGAGCGGTTTATGAGGGTCGATGCCCTCCATGATGATAGGTTGTAGATCTTCCATTGTAGTGATATTTTTTTTGTTTATTTTTGATTATTCATTTCTTTGATGCGGTCGAGTGCGCGACGCATATTCTCCTCGGTGGCGCAAAGCGAGATACGCACATAGCGCGCTCCGTTGCTGCCAAATATAAATCCCGGTGTTATAAACACTCGTGCCTCATATAGCACACGGTCGGCGAGTGCTTCGCTCGACTCGGCCGAGTCGGGGATGCGTCCCCATAGAAACAATCCGGTCTGCTTCGGGTCGAATGTGCATCCAAGCTCATCCATGATCTGCTCTGCTACTTTGCGACGTGCGCTGTAAGCAGCATTGACTGAGTCATACCAATCTTTGTCGGCCTCCAATCCCTTGACGGCGGCAAGCATCAGCGGACGGAACTGACCAGAGTCGACATTCGACTTCACTTTGAGTATCCACGAGATAAACGTGGGGTTGGATGCCAACATCGCCACACGCCATCCTGCCATGTTGTGGCTCTTGCTCATTGAGTTCATCTCGATGGCTATGTCGCGAGCGCCCTCCACTTGAAGCAAACTCATCGGCTTGTCGTTGAGGATAAAGCTATATGGGTTGTCGTGTGCGATTACGATGTTGTGGCGCTTGCCGAAGTCGACGATGCGCTCAAACAGCTCCATCGTGGCAGGGGTGCCTGTGGGCATGTGGGGATAGTTGATCCACATGAGCTTGATGCGGTCGAGCGGCAGGCGTTCGAGAGCGTCGAAGTCGGGCATCCAGCCGTTTTCTTCGGTAAGGTCGTAGGTGAATATTTCAGCTTGCACAAGTCGGCTTGCTGAGGTGTAGGTGGGGTAGCCGGGGTTAGGCACTAACACTCCGTCGCCGGGGTTGAGAAACGCCAACGAGGTGTGCAGAATGCCCTCTTTTGAGCCGATTAGAGGCAAGATCTCTTTGTCGGCATCAAGCTCTACGTCATACCATCGTTTATACCACGACGCAAACGCGCGTCGCAACTCCGGTATTCCTATATAGGGCTGGTAGCTGTGCACATTCTCTTTCTGCGCTTCGGTGGCAAGTGTGTTTATCACCTCGGCGTGAGGTGGGCGATCAGGTCCTCCGATGCCCAGCGAGATTATGTCCTTGCCTTGAGCATTTAGTTGGGCTACTTCGCGAAGTTTTTTCGAAAAGTAGTATTCTTGAATCTCCGACACTCTGTCGGCTGGAACTATTGTTGTCATATCAAATTATTATATTTCGCAATCTATATATTCTCCAAGGATACGGAAGTCGTTGATGAGCGGACGCACGGCATCTATCGATTGGCGATAGCGCACATAGCTGTCGAACGTCAAGTCAACATAAAATCTATATTCCCACTCGCGACCTATGATAGGGAGCGATTGTATCTTCGAGAGATTGATGTCGTAGAATGAGAATATGGTCAGCACCTTCGATAGCGCACCGTGAGTGTGAGGGAGTGTAAACACGATCGACGACTTGTTGAGTTGCTCTTCGCGCGGGCGAAGCTCGCCGGCCACCAACGGGTCGGCTATGATAAGGAAGCGAGTGAAATTGCGCTTGTTGGTCTCGATGCCTCGTTCGAGGATGTTCAACCCATAGAGGTTGGCGGCATATTCGCCACACACGGCTCCGTGACCCAATAGCTTTTCTTCGGCGATCTCTTTGGCGCTGCCTGCGGTGTCAAACTTCTCCACCATTTTAAGGTTGGGATGGCGACGCAAAAATTGCTCGCATTGCATCAGCGCCATCGAGTGGGAGTTCACCTCTTCCAACTCGTCGATCGATTGACCCGGTAGTGCTGCCAGCACGTGAGATATACGCATTTTATATTCGCCCACAATCTGAAGGTTGCTTCTGCGAAGCAATTCATGGTTTTGCAACAAGCTGCCGGCTATCGTATTTTCGATGGCAAGTATGCCTATTAGCGATGCGTCATTGTCGAGCACATCAAACATCTCCGGAAAAGAATCGCATGGAATGGTCGTGATTTCTTCACCTTTGAAATACTCTCGTGCTGCCGCGTCGTGGTAGCATCCGGCTACGCCTTGTATTGTCACTCGTTTGTTCATATACAATGTTTCGATTGGTATATAACAAAAAATCCCGCTGTGTTCAACGGGACTTTATATTTTAGTTATTTGATTCATAATTTGTTACGCACATAAAATCCCGTTTCTATTCGTCGAATAAAAATAATAAGAAAAATAATATGCGTAAAATCGAGTCATATCTCCTTGATATTTATGATGCAAAAGTACAAAAATGTTTTTATTCTGCAATAAAAAATCTGCAAAAAATGACATTTTTCTTTCTTTTTTCTTCTTTTTTGTGCGAATTTCTCACTCTCGCAGCTATCTCGCGCTATTCTTCGTCGATAAGATGCTCAAGTCCATACTGCTTGAGTATATGTTCGCGGTTGTAGCCTATGAGTAGCGAACTGCCTGCCACCTGCTTGCATTGCCGATTTACATGACCGATTATAGTCGATTTGCTTGTCGGCGTTACGGCTTGCTCTGTCGGCTTTGGTGCCGAACTTTGATCGTTGAGATATGCGAGCATTTGAGTTTTTATCTCTTTGCTTTTACATTCGGCCAGATATGTGAGTAATTTGGCTTCCGAGCCGCCATTGTTAAGCTCCCATATAAATTCATTGAGGAGATTCTTGTCGGCTGCGTATTCCGACAATCTATCGATTTCACTCAGAATATTTTCATCGGTGCAATACGACCGAAAACGTTCGATTTCG
>CAZWWS010000082.1:0-7250 GCA_964637445.1 uncultured Muribaculum sp. | reverse complement strand
GCATCCACCAAAGGATTTTCCCTTCTTGATTTTACCTATCATCTGCACCTCCTTTTTGTAGCCTTGTAGTCGTTTAATCCCTCCTTCAACATGGTAAGCAATTCCATTACGGCACTCTTTGTTCGATAGAAACCCGTCTGATACGACAACTTCGTCAGTTGATTGAGGTTGTTTACCATACCCGTAAGGTTGCGGATTATAGCGGCATCTACTGCCGAGTGTCAAATATCAGTAAGCACCCGCTTGCCAATTTTATAACTATAAGAATTGTATTGGAGTTATAGACGGAATGGGATAGGAAGTATGCAGTAGACGGGGACTGCTTGATCGGCAACTTTGCCAGCGACCCAACGTGGCATTTCGCTAATGATACGCATTGCCTCGTTATTGAGCGATGGTTCTACTCCTCGAATCACTTCTATATGCGAGATTTCTCCGTCGGGATTAACTATGAAACTGCAAAGTACTCGCCCTTGTATCCCATTATGATAAGCCTCTGCCGGATAGCGACGATGAGTACGAATGAACTTAAACATTTCATGGTCGCCGCCGGGGAAGTGCGGTTGTTGATCAACAAAATCGTAGTCGTAGACCTCAATATGCTCGATATAATTTTGCGCATGATTCTGATAGGCTACGGTGCGGCGACCTTGAGCAGATGTTGAAATTGATAACACCGACAGCAATAAGAAGAAAGATATTTTGCATAAACGATTTATCATGATGTTTTGATTTTCACGTGACAAATATAGGTGCATTTATGAAAATAGCCAAAAGGATAATAGTATTTTTGGGAATGATTATTAATGTTTTATCTTTATTCACAAAGTAACAGAATGTGTATTTTGGGTTATTTTTGTCTCAAAAAGATATGAGAGGATATACTATGAGGGCTTGTGTTTCGTTATAAAAGTTAGGGCGATTTTGCTCTAATTTGCAAATAGAGAAAAAAATGATTAGACGAAAAATAATAATATTGATTGTTGCTTTGACAGCAGCGTTAACGGCTATGTCATCAGATAGTTCGCCGGCATATAATTTTCTAAATATACCATCATCGACTCATATATATGGACTTGGTGGAGTAAACATCTCTGTCGTAGATGATGACGTTAATCTTACTGACCAAAATCCGGCTCTATTAGGCCCGGAAATGGATATGCAGATTGGATTGAATTATATGAGCTACCTTGGAGAGTCCAATTTTGCCGGAATCAAGTTTGCAAAAGCAGCTACTGACCATAGTGCATGGTGTCTTGGAATGCAATACTTCGGATATGGAGAGATGCAACAAGCAGAAGCAGATGGGACAATAATCGGCACGTTTTCGCCAAAAGATGTAACTTTCAGTGTCGCTTATTCACACGACATTACCGATAGGCTTCGTGGAGGAATAAATTTAAAGACTATTTATAGCAGTTATGAACAATATACCGCATGGGCTTTGGCAACCGACTTGGGACTTAATTACTATGATCCGGAAAAAGACATGTCGTTATCCGTTGTTGTCGCAAATCTTGGCGGTCAAGTGAAGCGTTTTAATGAAACTTACGATAGACTCCCTATTGATGTAAGATTGGGGTGGAGCCAATTTTTATCTGCAGCCCCTGTGCGATTGTCGATTACGGCATGGAATCTGACGAAGTGGAAACTGCCATATTACGATGCTGGCGATGGTACGTCAGCTTCTGAACCGGAATATAAAGAATCGTTTTCATCAAATCTATTCCGCCACTTGATATTTGCTGCAGAACTTGTCCCAAACGAGCGATTTTACATCGGATTAGCATACAATTATAGGACACGCACAGATATGAGTACGTATTCACGTAGCTTTGTCTCCGGATTTTCAATCGGAGCAGGATTGAAAGTGAATAATTTCGGATTTGGATTAGCATTGTCGCAACCTCATACCGGAGCAACTACATTTATGCTAAATTTGAATGCCAATTTAAGCGATATCCTCAGATAAGAAATCAACAAGGAATCATTAAAGTAAAATGAATGTTGCCCAAAAGGTGGATAATTGTAATTTTTTGTGTAAGTTTGCATACATTATGGAAGATAAAAAGATAATTATAGCAATAGATGGATATTCATCGTCGGGCAAAAGCAGTATGGCTCGTGCATTAGCGAAGACGATAGGATATAGATATATCGATTCCGGCGCAATGTATAGAGCAGTTACATTATGGGCGCTACGCAACAATGTGATGTCAAATGGTGTGGTAGACGAAACTCGTTTAATATCTGCATTACCAATTATCAAAATAGATTTTAAGGTCGAGGGGGCATCGCAACACACGCTACTTAATGGCGAGGACGTAGAAGATGAAATTCGTCAAATGGAAGTTTCTAACAACGTCAGCACAATTAGCGCTATACCGGCTGTACGTCATGCACTTGTTGCTATGCAACAGGCATTTGGCAAAGAAAAAGGGATAGTAATGGATGGTCGAGATATTGGTACCACAGTATTCCCGAATGCCGAGTTGAAAATATTTGTTGATGCATCGGCGCAAACTCGCGCTCAGCGACGATTTAAGGAACTTACAGATAAAGGAGTTGCGACAACTTATGAGGATGTCCTGACTAACGTTATGCATCGTGACCATATAGATGAAACTCGAAAAGAGAGTCCTCTTCGCCGAGCAGATGATGCAATAGGATTAGACAATTCATTGATGACAGTAGCTGAACAAAATCAATGGCTATTAGATCGGTTTAATGACGCTATAAGAGGACAATAAAATGGTCTCAATAGAAATAGACAGCAATTCAGGTTTTTGTTTCGGAGTAGTTACCGCTATTCGTAAAGCCGAAGAAGAGTTGGCTAAAACAGGGCGACTTTATTGTCTTGGCGATATAGTTCACAACAGCGACGAAGTAGAGCGATTACGAAACAAAGGTCTTATCACGATTACCCATGAGGAATTGGCACGACTGCATGACGTAAAAGTGTTACTCCGTGCTCATGGTGAACCTCCATCCACTTATGAATTAGCAAAACGAAATAACATTGAGATCATTGATGCTACATGCCCTGTGGTGTTGCAATTACAGAAACGAATAAAACAATCGTATATCGATTCGGCGAAACGTGATGGTAGCCAGATCGTAATTTATGGCAAGCGTGGTCATGCTGAAGTGAATGGTTTGGTAGGACAGACAGCAGGCGAGGCTATTGTTGTGGAGGACATTGATGGTCTTGAACAATTAGATTATAATCGTGATATCGTATTGTATTCACAAACGACAAAGTCACTTCAAGGACTATCTGTAATGATTGACGAAATTAATCGGAGGAAATCATCCACGTCAACATTTAAGTATTATGATACAATATGTCGGCAAGTCGCCAATCGGGTCACCGGAGTCCGGAGCTTTGCCGCATCACATGAGTTGATACTGTTTGTAAGTGGACATAAAAGCAGCAATGGTAAGATTCTTTATGGCGAGTGCATGGATATTAATCCTAACACCTACCTAATTTCTAACGAAGAAGAAATAAAAAAGGAGTGGGTATTAGGAGTGTCGAGTATCGGCATATGTGGTGCAACGTCTACACCTCGATGGCTCATGGAGCAAGTGAAGGATAAAGTACAATCGATTATTAATAATGGATAGTTTTGTAGCTATAGACGTTGAAACTGCCAATTACTGCCCATCGAGTATTTGCGCTATTGGCGCCGTAAAGGTTGTCGATGGTTGTATTGCCGAGAGATTCTATGAACTGGTGTGTCCCGAGCCGAATTGGTATATACAAAAATTTTCGGAAGAAATACATGGTATTTTTAAGGAAGATACAGAACATTGTGATTGTTTTGATCTGGTCTGGAAACGATTAGAGCCAATGATCGGCAATTTACCATTAGTGGCGCACAATAAAACTTTTGATGAGAGATGCATCAGAGCGGCTTTTAAGGTTTATCAGATGGATTATCCGGGATATCAATTCTATTGTACGCTTCAATCGGCACGACGAGCTATCCCCCGAGCTAACATACGTAGTTATTCGCTCCCATTTGTATGTGATTTTCTTGGAATCCAATTTCGTAATCACCATAATGCTGCTGCAGATGCTGAAGCTTGTGCAAAAATAGCAATGACAATATTATGATTAAGTCTGATTGGATTCTTTTGATTGGTTTTGCATGTATCGCGCTTTCGTCTTGCTCATGTTCAAATGCGACAGACACTGCGAAATCATGCGGTGAACATTGTGCGCAAGAAATTATTGAAGCACAGCCAATGACAGATATGCAGATGCAAGAGATGCTTCTTGAGGTGAGAGCAAAAGAGTATTTGTATCGGTCTGCCGGCAATGAAGATGCTGCAGATGCATATATAAAAGCATTTATAGAGTATATCATTATACACAATGATTCGCTCGCTGAAGTAATAGCTATTAAGCAATAAAGTACTAATAAATGTTATTATTTATACTGAGTATAAATAATTAGCCTCTAAGGCTTCGTAAATACAGGGGAAATTCGGATATTTGCAGTCAATATTTCCAATAGACAGCAAAATATGAGGCTATCCGAATTAAAAACAGGAGAAGAAGGTATTATCGTCAAGATATTAGGGCATGGTGCATTTCGCAAACGTGTCATTGAAATGGGTTTTGTCAAAGGTCAGAACATTAAAGTGTTACTAAATGCGCCACTACGAGACCCAATAAAATATAGTATAATGGGATATGAGGTGTCATTGCGCCGAAGTGAGGCACATCTTGTAGAAGTAGTTCCTGTCACAGAATTTCGCAATGAGTCGGACTTATCACATACTAATATGATTGATGATTGCGATGTTGTACGCCAAGAATATGACGGATGCAGCCACACGATTAATATTGCACTGATAGGGAATCCCAATTGTGGGAAAACCTCGCTGTTTAATATTGCCTCCGGAGCAAAAGAACATGTAGGAAATTATAGCGGTGTGACGGTAGATGCCAAAATGGGCACTTTTGAACATGGTGGGTACAAGTTTAATATTGTAGACCTCCCCGGAACATATTCTCTATCTGCATATTCCCCTGAGGAGTTATATGTACGTAGATATCTGCATGATGAAATGCCGGATGTGATAGTCAATGTAGTTGTTGCATCGAATCTTGAGCGAAATCTATATCTTACTACCGAATTGATTGATATGGATAGGTGTATGGTGATTGCGCTGAATATGTATGATGAGTTACAACGCTCAGGCTCAAGGCTTGATTATGATACGCTTGGAAGCATGATTGGTGTTCCCATTGTGCCTACTATCTCGCGAACTGGCGATGGAATTGAAAAATTGTTTGACACAATAATCCAAGTGTATGAAGGGATTAATAAATCAGTACGTCACGTACACGTTAACCTTGGACAAGAGGTAGAAAGTGCCGTAAAAATAATCAAGGATGAAATTAAGCAAGACTCTTCTGTAGGCATGCATTTTTCTCCTCGATATTTAGCAATTAAATTGCTTGAACGTGATACAGAAGTTGAGTCACTGCTGCAAGACTCGTTAGGTGCTCCCAAATTGTTAGAACTGCGAGATCAACAAGTAGCACGTATTGAACGACTATGTCACGAAGACATAACATCGGTTATCGCCAATGAAAAATACGGATTTATATCCGGAGCATTAAGAGAAACGATGATAGAAAGCGAGAAATCAGAAGCTCGTACCACCAAAATTATAGATGCGTTTGTTACGAATAAATTATTTGGTTTTCCGATTTTTTTATTGGTAATGTTTTTTATTTTTTGGTGCACGTTTGCTCTTGGCAACTACCCGATGGAGTGGATAGATAGCGGAGTGGCACTACTTTCGGAATGGATGAATGGTATCATGCCGGAAGGTCCATTGAAAGATTTAATAATTGATGGAATTATCGGAGGAGTAGGAGGTGTAATTGTCTTTTTGCCAAATATCCTGATTCTGTATTTCTTTATCTCTTTTATGGAAGACTCCGGATATATGGCAAGAGCGGCTTTTATCATGGATAGATTAATGCATAAAGTAGGGTTACATGGAAAATCTTTTATCCCACTTGTAATGGGATTCGGATGTAATGTGCCTGCCATTATGGCTTCACGAGCAATCGAAAGTCGCAGCAGTAGAATTATTACTATCTTGATAAACCCATTCATGTCGTGTTCGGCAAGATTACCAATATACATTCTATTGGTCGGAGCGTTTTTCGACAAATATGCAGCAGTTGTATTCATGGGGCTATATCTCTTAGGTATAGTGGTTGCTGTAGTAACCGCTCGATTATTACGTCGATTCTATTTTCATGCAGATGAGACCCCTTTTGTAATGGAATTGCCGCCATATCGTCTGCCTACAATGAAAGCATCGCTATCACATATGTGGGCAAAAGGGCAACAATACCTGAAAAAAATGGGAGGCATAATATTGGTAGCAAGTATTATTGTTTGGGCTCTGAACTATTTCCCACTACATGATGATAGTGTAGAGGCACCCAAATCGTCTGCAATAGTAGTGGATGACTCTACTATCAACTCAGATGAGGATAGCTATCTCGAAATGCTTGGTAAGTGGATAAATCCGGTGATGGAGCCATTAGGTTTCCATTGGCGAGCATCTGTTGCGGTATTGGCGGGCGTTCCGGCTAAAGAAATCGTTGTATCAACATTAGGAGTACTATATACCGGAGATGAGGATATCGATGACCATTCACTTGCCTCACGATTGAAAACTCCGAGTGAAACTGGTAAACCTGATTTTACTCCAGCTGTGGCTATTGCATTTATGATATTTGTACTGCTATATTTCCCATGTATGGCAACGGTGACCGCCGTGGTAAAAGAAACCGGTAGTTGGTGGTATGGTGTATTTTCGATGGTGTATAATACCATTGTGGCTTGGTTTATTGCTTTTGCCGGGTATCATATAGCTCTATTATTCGGATAAAACATAGACCATCAAAATTATAATTTTATTGTCAAATTGGGCACTAATCTCGCAACAATTGGCATAAAATTTGGAGACAGATTTGAATTGGTGTAATTTAGTATTTAGAAAGAGAACTTGACACAATGCACTTACACTTCCATTACTTATCACTATCTTTTACGGATTTTCAAACGTGCTATAGTTAACCTTAGTCACCTTCAGTTTCTTTTATTACTTTTTCCCAGATTTGTTTAGCTTCTGTTAATGGGACTTCTTTGCTTATAATTATTACTGTCCGCTAAAACTTGAATGCGGCAAAATAGCATGGCTCGGACGCT
>CAZWWS010000081.1:0-7990 GCA_964637445.1 uncultured Muribaculum sp. | reverse complement strand
GCGACGGCCACCACATGCCGCGTTGCGGAGTGTATTGCGAGAACTCATTCAGCGATTCGAGTATTTGGAGAGCCGTAGCGTGGTAGTCGTGGTTGTTGAGTATCAACGCTGCCACTGCTTTGCCGTGGAGGTCGCGCTCTTTCCAGTCGCCTACAAGCCGCTGCACGGTAGCTGTGGTCACTCGCGATGCTGCTGTCGACTGCTTGATCGCAGGGTAGAAGTCGCGAGTTATCACATAGTCGGTGTAGTCGGAATCGGGGTATTTCTTAAAATCTTTCGCTGCCTCGGCATCGATATATTTCACTGCGTTGGCTATCATACGGTCGAGTTGCTTGTTGTCGGGCAGATAGCCGAGTTGGCGCAATCGTCCCATCGAGCAGAGTATGTTGTAGGTTGCCCATTGCGAGGCTTGATCCTGTTCGGCAATCCATGCCCAGCCGCCGCCATTGCGTTGCAACTCGGCAAGTCGTTGGATAGCTGCGCTATAGGTCTTTTCGATCTCTTTTTTGTCGAATAGCAGAGCAAGACGAGCCATGCGCTCGGTATCGCTCTTGGCATCCATCACCCACGGAGTGGAGTTGAGCAGCACTGTCTTGAGGTCTTGATTGCGTTCGAGCATCGACACAAGTGTGGAGTCGCTCTTGTCGGACGATTGCCACTCCAACAGAGCGCGGGCTATCGTCGGGTTGCTGCGGATGATACCATCGGCCACAGCTGCCGAGAATATCGCTGCCGATGCTTCCATCGAGGTGCTTATCTTCTCGGAACGAAGTCCCGGAAGAGCTGTCACGCAATACCACACGGGATTTTCGCAAAATTCGAGTGTCACTGCGGCATCTTGCGGTATCTCTTCGGGTATCTCCATAGAGAATGAATGCTCGTCGGCACCGATGTAGAACGGTTTGGTGTTGATCACCGGCGTGAATGCTTCGAGGATGGGGATTATCGACTGCTCGCCGTCGGCAAATGTAGCTGTCGATGACTTGATACGATAGCCGATCATGTTGTCGCTCATCGGTGCTTCTACTATGATTGCGACTGAGGCAGAGCTTCCGGCTTCGATTTTGTCGGTGAAGAGCTTTTGGCTGATGATGCGATTGGTCGACGGCTCGAAGATTTCAATCGTAGTGCTGACAATCTGTGTCGAGTCGCTGAGATTCATCACCGAAGCAGCTATCGTTGCGCAGTCGCCGGAGCGCAAGAAGCGCGGTAAGTTGGGCTGCACCATGATGGGCTTGTTGGCAAGCACCTCATGACTGAAGGTGGTCGATTGCAAGTCGCGTGTGAATGCCAACGCACAAAGCTGCCAAGTGGTGTTAGCGTTGGGCGCGGTAAATGAAAATTCGAGCGACCCATCTTCGGCAGAGGTGAGCATCGGACGGAAGAACGCCAATGGCACCTCCGCATCACGATACGCAAATGGCTGTTGCTCAGACGCTATCGCCTGTTCGGTAGTCTCTGCAACCGACTCTTCCATCACCGCTTCGTCGGCATTGGATGCTGCGGATTCTTTGTAGACTGCTGAAGGGGCGGCAAGGAATACTCTTGAGCCGAAGTCCATCACTCGATGGCTTTCGCCGATGGAATAGCCCCATGTTTCAAACTCCGGTTGCTCGATGTCGTCGCCTCCACCGATAAGCTTATATTTTCCGGCTACGGATTCGGAGTATCGACCACTTAATGCCGGCACGTTGAAATTCAGATGGTTGAGCCGGTGGGTTGTGACATTGAAGTCCCAGCGCTGAGGAGTGATGGCATCGAGAGCCTTGGAATACATGTCGAACATCATTGCAGCGTGAACTCCGCTTCCGGAGTGGTCTTTGACGCGGAATGTCCACGTCTCATCGGCGCCCGGGGTGATCTTGTCGCGGAACGATTCGGCCACGATCGTGATCTCTTTGATGGAGCGCTCTGTGCGCACTGTGATGGTATGATCCGACGATTTGAACTCGTGGGTAGCCATGAGCGAAACATTCACCTTGTCGATCGAGTCGGGTAAAGTGTAGTCGAAGTGGTGCATACCAGCCGGCACTGCAATCCATCCTTGCGACAAAATCGCCTCCGGAGTCCATACGGCATAACGTATGTGGGTAGTGTCGGCCGATGTTCCGTAGAGTATCGACATGCGGTCGGAGTCACGGAGCGTGTAGTCGCTCTTAGGAAGCCAGATTGGGTCGGCTTTGGGCGGCATGGCGTCGGATGGACGATACAGCCCGAGGTCGGAGATGGTCAGCGTGTCGGCATCTTGAGCCGATAGCTTCAACGTATATGTGCCGCCCGGGAGGTTGCTCCAATACATTTCCGGCGAAGTGAGAGAGCCGCTTCTGACGATTGTGTCGGCTTGCATAAGCAAGTAGTCGACAGTGCCATCGACGGGCTTGCCCATCACATCGACAAGTCGGATGCCGAGATTGACCGAATGCGACACGTCGAGATCGGAATCGCTTGATATTGTGGACTCTATGATGCTTGATAGTCCTTGGGTAAATCGCGTAGAGACAGATTGGCTTTCGCCGATAGCGCTTGTGGCAGTGATCTGAGCGATGAAAATGCCGTTGGCAATAGGAGCTTCGGCGAGCATTGTGGCGGGCAACACTACCGAAAACGAGCCATCGGCCTCAGTCGTGGCAGAAAGCGACTGATAGGGGTAGGACAATCCGCCACGCCACCAGTAGCGAGGCTTGACAGCGAGGTCGACTGCGACATTGATGCCGGCAAGCGGGAATCCTGAGTAAGAAATGACCTTGCCGCGGATAGTCACGTCGGCCGTGTCGGGCTGATTGCGACAGATGTCGGTGACTTCCACTTGGAATGTGGGCAGCTTGTAGTCGCTGACCATAAAGCGGATTTGTCCCGATGAACTGTTTTCATTGCTGAGCTTTGCTTCGAGGATGAATCGACCGGTAAGCCCATCGGAGGGCAGCGTAAACGAGCCGTCGAAGCGTCCCCAATCGTCGGTCGTGACTATGGCCGTATCTTTGACTTGATAGTTGGCGTCGCGCAGTGTGATTGTTACCTCTTTGTGAGTCAAAAGACTATGGCTGTTGCCAGTGGTGGAATATGCGACACCGCTGTAGCTCATCGTGTCGCCGAGGCGATAGAGAGCCAAGTCGGTAAACAGATTTATATGATTGGAAGTCGAAATATCGTTGGAATCAAAGTAAAGATTTATAGGCGCAGCAAATCGGTCATTCCCCTTCTTGGCAAACAGCTTGGCATGATTAAATCTGCTTTTTTGCTTGGAGAAGTTGAGAATACCTTCGGTATCAGTGATATTAGTGGATAATATATTTTTGTTGCTTACAGCCAATATAGACGCGTCGGCAATGGGTGCTCCTGTGAGCGGATTGATGGTCATAGCCCAAATGTCGTTGTCAAAAATCGTTGATGCCAAACTGATTTCCGAGCAGTGGATAAAACTGAAACTATTGGAAAAATCGGGTTTTCCTCCGTCGAGTATCGGCACAATGATATAGCACCCTGCGATGGGCAGCGTGATGTCGACTTTGTCGTCGGCAGTAAAAGGTATGATGCCGGCAACGTCGCGTCGGATAGTGTCGATAAGAGTGACGTCAGAGGACGAAACACGATTGTTGTATGACGAATAGTTTTGCCAATCGTAGGGTACGCTATATATAGCGAGCGAGTAGTGGTTGGCGTTGCGAAGGTTGACGTCGACGCTGAAAGCGCGGTTGGGCACCACGGTGGTAGGAGCGTAAACTTCTACACGCGCTTGCGACATACGAGTGACGATGTCGCGCAGAGCGTTGCTACGGAAGTAGTGAGGATGGCGCTTCAGATACTCTTGGATAGAGTTGTAGAGCGTAGTAGAGTTGGCCGGAGTATGGTCGTATTGCTCCATTGCGAGTAGTGCTTCGCCGGCGTATTCGCTGTTGCCAAGCAGTTGGTAAAGCTCTTGCAGCGAGCCGAAAGCCAGATTGTCGGCATTGTCGGAGGTTTCTTTTGATGCGACAAACTCGATGCGGCTGATGTCGGTAGTGACAAAAGGAGCAGGGTTGCCTTCGTGGAAAGAAAGCAACCGGGCGTAGATCGACAGAATCTTTTCGGCCGTAGGGTCGGCATAGGGGAATTGCAGACGCTCGTAGAGGTCGTAGCGACAGAGCCATCGCGCAGAGAATACGAGCTGCGCCGGGGCGAGCTGTGAAAGATTTTGGATGACGCGATTGGCCACAAAATCGTAGAGCGTAGGATAGAACTTCGCTGAGAGCGAGTTGAGAGATATTACCGAGCTATACTTGCCAATCGGGCACTTCTTCAGCGCGTCGGCATCTTCGAGCGAGAGGTCGCAAAGCGATGTGATGGTCGCTTTGAATTGGTCGCCGCTCCAAAGACGACAGTCGTCGGGAAGCGGCGTGAGAGGTATATGTCGACAGTCGTAGGTATAGCGGTCATCAACATATATATTAGAATATGTGTCAGCCAACAGGATACGCAAAAGTGCTTTTATGTCGGGGCGCTTCTCTGCATCGGCGATGCGAGAAATGCGGTCGACGATAGTGTTGACGCTGTCGGGGTCGATGAGCGACTGCGCAATCGACATATCGATTGCGTAGCGCAGTGTGGCGACGCCGTTGCCGTCGTTGATGGCTTTTTCGAGATTTTTTTGAGCGTTTGCCATGGCCGTCTTGGGGTAGGCAAAGTCGGGTTTCAGGTTGGTGTCTTTAGAAAACATAGTCAGATATGAGATTAAAAATAAAGATGTAATGAATATTTTAATGATAGTTGTTTTCATAACGTGCAAATATTGTGCCAAACTTAAAAGATGGCAGTTTTTGAGATTCGTTTTTACGAAATTATGAATTATAATCTTAATATCAAAGCGAATTAGCTATAATTAAGAATGTATCAAGAATATTAAAAAGGCAAATCGTAGGCAATAATTTCAGAATCGTCGGACGCTTTCATGCACGATTGCAAATCTGCAAGTTGAATATCTTTTATTTTAGAACAATATTTTTGCCGTGTTGAAATGCACTCCAATTCTTCTCGTCGGCACTTACTCATCTCAATGTAGTTTGAATCTTGATCAATTCCTAAAAATCGTCGACCTAATATATTGGCAGCAATGCCTGTAGTTGAACTTCCACAAAATGGGTCAAGTATCCATTCGCCTTGCTGAGTAGATGCCATTATGATTCTTGCCAACAACGCGAGAGGTTTTTGTGTGGGATGTTTCCCACATGATTTTTCCCAAGGGGCGATAGCCGGTAAATGCCACACATCAGTCATTTGCTTATTGGCATTTATTAATTTCATTAATTCATAGTTGAAATAATGAGCTTTTTTCTCGCTTTTGCGTGCCCAAATTATAAATTCGGTACTATAAGTAAAGTAACGACAAGAGATGTTGGGCGGAGGATTGGTTTTTGCCCATGTCACTACATTTAGAATCTTATATCCCAATTCGGTTAGACAATTTGCTACGGAAAAAATATTGTGATAGGTCCCGGAAATCCATATGGTACCATTGTCTTTGAGCTTTTCGCGGCAAAGACTTAGCCACTCCATGTTGAATTTCATCATATCTTCGTGGCTCTTGCCCTTATCCCATTCTCCTTTGTTTACACTCACTATCTTACCCGACTGTACGCTTATCCCGCCGTTTGAGAGGAAATAAGGAGGGTCGGCAAAGATGCAACTGAACTTGAAATCAAATTCACTTAGCAACTTGAAGCAATCGCCATGAAGAAGTGTGAAATCGCGATTTTGGGATTTATAGTAGGGAATGATCATTTTCTGAAATTTGAGGAATTGGTAATCCCAATTCATGCAGAGGGATATAATTATAGTAATAATAGCATCCTACACTTACAATATAGTCGCGAACGTCTTTATATGCATCTTTTCTAAACCAATCAGCCAAAATGTAAATATATTCTACTTTATAGTTTAATTCTGAGAACAGTTTAATATATTGCTTCTTCTTAAAATCACATGTCTGTAATTTTTCATCAACACTTCCACGAACCTCTTGATGTTTAACTTCGATGATATTGATAGTATTATTTATGATAACATAAATACAATTGTCAGGTAGAAGTTTTTTAGATAAATGCTTTCTCCAATCAATCCCTTTCTGTTTTAAGAATCTATACAATCCATGTTTTTTGAAGATATTACCAACAAGTTCCTCTTTGTAGAAAATGTTCATATCCTTAACAACATAGCCTGATTGATTATTTAAGAATGTCGCTAAATCTACTTTGGCTTCATATATCAATCCCGTCTTGGTATTTCCTCCTCCAACACCTCCTCGTATCATTGTATTTCCTCCTTGATTTGTTTTATAAATTCATCAATATTTGTCAGATTATAAACATTTGGAATTGTGTAGAAAGCTTCTTCAAGTTTGTTGCTTGCCGACTTCCAGCCAATTCCGTCAGTAATCCAAACGAATTCAAAACCATCTACAGCATTTATTTTAGGAGATAGTTCAGTGTAAGCACGAGCAACTTCATTTAATTTAGAACCTCCACCGCTATAAAAGTTTACTTCCATTAAATACTTGCAACGGTTCGTTTCTACTACAAAATCGAAACGCTTTTTATCTTCTCCTAACACCGATAAAGCCGGATATTCTGTAGAATAGACTTCTTGACGATAGTTTATGCCGGCTTTATTGAAAATAGATGCTACTTGTCCTTCCATTAAATGACCGCTTCTGTTTTTTCGAGCATTGGTGTCCAATCCCGTTTCTACACCAAATACATAATCAACCAAGTTTTTGATTTGCTTATTTCTAAACACTTCATCAAGACCGGTTCCATGTATATATTCAATAACTCCATCCACACTATCGAAAAGGGAATTTATTAATTTTACATTCCCATCTGCCATTATGGCTTTCTTTTTATCGGAAGTACGAACGGCTATCAAGATCTCCAAGATACTGAATACACTCTTGTTTTCATCCCAAAGCCTACGGATAGCTGCATCTATATCCTCTTGACCTATCAAATAATTCAATTGGTTTAATTTGATGGATATTGATTCTACATTGTGTTGTATTTTCTCAAAATCGCAATAAAAATCAAGAGTCGTATTTGTCTCTTTCAGTTGAGACATGAATTCTTCAAATTGTTGTTTAGAGTGTACATTCATAAGGCTTGTTTATGAAATGAATATTTTTCATGGTAATTGTTTACTACAATTTCGGTTAATTTACCTCTTTTTGATGCTATTGCATTGACATTTCTTGATGCCCATACTCGGTCTATTTTGTAATCAATGAATAAATCATCGAAAAAACGATCTGTTCCATTCTTGCCTAAACAATCTGAATTGCTAAGCATGAAATTTACACCTATCTCGTTTAATCGGTCGCAGAATCGTTTTAGCCGAATTTGAGCATCGTCATTGAACACTTCCTTGCTATAATCGTTAAAACTTGAGGTGTTACTAAGCGGACGATATGGCGGGTCAAAATAAAAGAAAGTATTTCCATTTATTTTAGTAAAAGTATCTTCAAAATCGCCAGTCAAAATATCTACTTTCTGTAAAAGCTTACTATCTGCGTATATTGTAGCCTCATCACAAATAGTTGGAGTTATGTATTTTCCAAAGGGAACATTAAATTTTCCAGCTTTGTTAACTCTGTAAAGCCCATTGAAACAAGTCCTATTAAGGAAGAAAAACAACGTGGTATTGTCTATTGAATTTAACGATTTTGTGTTATATCTGTCACGTTGCTGAAGGAAAAACGTCTTACGCTCTTCCTCTGTCTTTAAAGCATAGTATTCTGCTTGAACTTCATTAAGAGACTTTATTAAATCAGTAGGATTGTCTCTAACGACTTTATAACATAAAGTTAAATCAGGGTTGATATCATTGATAACAGCTGACTTTATGTTAGGATATGTTTGTAACATATAGAAGAGCATAGCTCCACCACCTACAAAAGGCTCTATATAAGTAACATTTTCCCTTTCTGCAAAGTCAGCTGGAAGCAATGCTTCGAGTTGTTCAATGA
>CAZWWS010000080.1:0-8032 GCA_964637445.1 uncultured Muribaculum sp. | reverse complement strand
GAGCACCTGACTGTTAATCAGGGGGTCGTTGGTTCAAGCCCATCCTGAAGCGCAACGCCGACATCGAAAGATGTCGGCGTTTTTGCTTTTTGTATTTTTAACAACGTAAAATTTATTTAATACTAAGAAAAAATATATATTCGCAAAAAAAGAATATGAAAGGAGGAGTACTCATATTGGTATTCGTATTATTGTTATGTTTGAAATCGTTTGCTCAAAATCGAGGAATTAATGAACGATATGAGTTGGCATATGATGAAATTTCTCAAATGTTAGACGGAAAGACCGAATTATCAATCCAGCGCGCGGTTTTTATTTCGGAGTGGGCATTTTTAGATGGAAATTTAGACTATGAAAGAGATTTTCGCCAAGAAATAAGTAGAATTGCAGCGTTTATTACTAAATTTATAGAGGCGAATAGAATCGGAAGCTATAAAACAGCAAAACAGATGGCTATTTGCGAATATTTATTTAATCCATGGTCTGGAAATAATAATACTCCGTATAATTATGATCTTAATGATTTAGGTGTAGGTAATTGGGATACTCCACAAGATTTTTTGAATTCCGATTATAATAGAGATTTAGGAGAAGAAGGCGTTTTAGATAAGAGTGTAAATAACTATGACTATACAGAAGCATTTGTTATAGAAACAAGCAAAGAACAAGATGATATAATTCGTCAAACATTTGTAGATATAGTTTCAACCGAGCCATATACTCTATTGAATACAAATTGTGCGACGGTAGTTCAACGTAGTATGAAAAAAGCGGGTATATCAGTAGTTAATCCTGAAACAAAAACATTCCGAGTCCCGGATAATCACTCATTAGGATTGTCTGGATTTTCTGTTACTCGACCGAATTATAACAAAATACCAAGTACTGCATTTAAGTCAATTATTAAAATGAATCCGAATGGGAAACATATTTTTAAGCAGCATTGAAATTAATAAAAGGAATCTTAAACGAGTGTTGAGAGTATATAAATGGCGAACTAAACGTGGTGAAAATCAAATACTTAAAAAGATTGTTGCACTAATTGGGCTATGTGTCGTGTATTTTTTATTTCTATTAGTGCATATTAATATGATTGACTTACGCGATGTCGAACTTTTCTGCATTGGACTTCCTTTTTTGGTCCTTTCGTTGATATTGGTATTGTTATATGATCATTTGGTCGTGGCAAAATATGTAGGGCATCTGGTAGTAGCAGTGTACGAATTTATATTGATAATGGCTTGGGGGTTTATATATTATGTCGTATAAAATAGATTTGCTAACTCTGAAAAATATTGCTAATTTTGGGCGAAAATAAATCGTATAAATGAAAATGGATAAAGGTAATGCTCTGATTGATAGTAGGTTAATCGGGGGGGGTAGAATAGGATATATTGATGCCCTTCGCGGATTTGCCATGGTGATGGTGGTGTTTGGACACGTGTTGATGACAACTTTTGATATAGGGGGGTATGACAGTGTCATCGGGTCGATAGTTGTGACATTTTGGATGCCATTGTTTTTCTTTATAAGTGGTTATGTCGCGTATAAAGATATTGAGCATTTGAAACTTGGTGCAATAATCACAGATGTGAGAAAGAAATCGTTTGCATTGCTTGTGCCGGCTTTAATCTTCTTTATGCTGTCGGCGATATGTCGAGGAGGAGACCCATTGTCGTTTATGAGAGGAGGTTTTGGTGGGTATTGGTTTACTCCGGTATTATTGGAGATGTTTTTGGTGTATTTCTGTGTGTTAATCTTCTGTAGGAGAACATCTTCTAAAGTGTTTGATTGTACGTTGATATTGTTGTCATTGGTTGGAGTTGCCTGGTTGGTGCTTTTCCGTGGAGATGGTCGATGGTGGACTGTGTTGTGTCTGGAAAACTTTACAAAATATTTCCAATTTTTCGCCTTTGGGTTATTGTGCAAGAAATATCAAAGCGGTTTTATTCGGTTGATGAGTCGCGACTATTGGCGAGCCGGAATTATCGTACTTTATATAGTATGCTTGATTTTGTATTTTAATGATGAATTTAAGGCGTCGATGCCGTTGGTGTATAAAGCGGTACATGATATTGTGGTCAGATATGCTGGGTTATTGGTTGTGGTGTTATATTTTTTGAGTAAAGAATCATATTTTAATTCAGAAGCGCCAACATGTAAGCTATTGCGAAATATAGGGCGGCGCACGTTGGATATCTATTTGTTGCATTATTTCTTTTTGCCGAATATGCAATACTTGAAGCCATGGATTGAGCCAACTAATATGTTTGTGGTGCAAATAGCTGCGACGTTGGCGATAGCGGGTTTGGTGGTTGGGTTGTGTCTGCTGTTGAGCAACGTGATTCGCACAAGCGATACGCTGGCTTATTGGTTGTTTGGCGCAGGGCGCTCCAAAAGATAGCACCAATGCCAAAAAAATGTCGATTATATAAGCAGGGCGGATTGGGTGTAACAACAAAAGGGAGCACCATCATGGCACTCCCGATATGGGATTGAAAAGGGTGATTTCAATTAGTTGCCGGGTGTTGCAACGGGTACAGGAGCTTCAGTGTTGAAGTCGGCGGGTTGAGTTTGCTCAACGGGAGCGGCTTGAACACGAGTAGCTTGCACGAGGTCGCGAGGCATAACGAATGCCGAGAGAATCGCTACGAGACCGATGAAGCCTGCGAGATACCAAGTAGCTTTTTCGACGAAATCGTTGGTGCGACGAACGCCCATGATTTGGTTAGAGCCGGCAAAAGTAGAAGAAAGACCTCCTCCTTTTGACTTTTGAATGAGAACGATGCCTATAAGAAGAAGTGAGGCAATGATTGTTAATACGATGAATGCAGCGTACATATCTATTTATTAAAATTTATTTGTTTGATGTCTGTTTATATTGTTGATTTATGATGAGTTTGCGCAAAAAACGCAATTGGTCTGCAAAGTAAATACTTTTTTCCGGATAATTCAAACTTAAATTGGATATAATTTCATAAGCCTTTGAATATCGGCGTTGTTTTATGTAGATTTTTGCAAGACTTTCGCTTAAGAGAGAGTCGTCGGTGAGCTCGGGAGCGTTGACCGGAGTGTGGTCGTCGGCGATAGGGTTTGTCGGCTCTGCGGGAGGTTCATCGGAGGCCGATGGGAAGTGTCCGCCGGCTTGTTCGCGCGATTTGATGATAAATGCGTTGATGAGGGCATCTTGCGAGTTTTCTTGAGCTTCGCCAAGGTCGGGCACACTTTTTTCTTCTTCTTGAGCGAGCAGCTGAGCATAGTCGGGGGTGGGGTTGAAGATAAGGCGTTCGAGCAGGGCGTCTTCGTTGGGGTCTTGATTGCCGTAGTTGTCTATGAATGTGGCTATTGCGTCGTTGGTCGAAATCGGTTTGGGTTTCTCGTGGTCGGGGTAGAAGTCGGCAAATCGGTTGCCATCAGGGGTGATTAGCGAATAGAGTGTGTCGCGGTCGGGCGAGTTGAGCGCAAGTCGGTTGACAAGGCTCTGTCGCGTTTCAGCATCTAACGTGTTGTTCTCTTTGTCGCGCGCGAGCATCATAGAAGCCGGGAGCGTGAACGAGGGGTAGTGTGTAGTCATCTCATCGACCAATTCTTGTGGAATTGGAGCCGACGGGTCGTCGATAAGTGCCGAAAACTGTTGCAGAAGGTTGTTGCTCATGATGTTACCAGTTGCCGAGTGTGGCGTTGAATATGAGGTCGACAAGCTCTTTGGAAATCTGCGAACAGAGTTCGTCTTGCACGTCGGTCAGCATCTCGGAGGCGTCGAAGTCGCGGTAGGCCGAGAATGTCTGGTCGATATCTTTGCCTTCTTGCTTATTGTCGGTGTATTTCACTCTGACTGAGATGGTAAGTCGCGTCTTGGACGCGTAGGCGTCTTCGGTGACGGCTTGAGGCGAGAGGGCATAGTTGGTGATTTCGCCTTCGAGCTGGAGGTCGGCTGCGGTGTCGATCACACGCAAGCGTGTGTTGCGCTGGATATATTCGAGTAGCTCGGTCTCAAACGTCTGTTGCAGAGGTGGGTATACGAGAGCCGCGCGAATCGGGAATGGCGACACGTAGATGGTCTTATATAAGTTGTAGTCGAGTGCTGCTCCATTGAATTTGTAGCTTACGGAGCAACTTTGCCATGCCGTAATCATAGCGACAACGGCGAAGAGTTTGAGTGATATATGTCGGAGTATTTGTTTCATTATTCAAGACCGTATTCTTTGATTTTGCGATAGAGGGTGCGTTCGGAGATATTAAGCTCTTTGGCGGTGGCTTTGCGTCGGCCTCCGTTGCGTTCGAGCGATTGGAGAATGGTTTCGCGTTCTGTCTCTTCGAGTGTCCGCCCGGATGATGCCGGGTCGATTTCTTCGACGGGGATGGCTTCTATGGTGTCGTTGTGATGAGAGGACTTGGAAATGGAGCTGTCGGGGTTGAACTTCATCAGCGAGCGCGGAGTCACTTCGGCAAACGGAGTGGTCGGACTATAGTCGACTGAGTGTGAAGCTCTTGATGCATGAGACGATAGAGAGTCGAGTTTCTTGTTGAGGGTTTCGATCTCATGTTGCATGCGAAATATCATATTGAAGAGCAATTCACGCTCTTTGGCGTAGCTGTGTGACGGCTCAGAGGTCACTGCGGGAGTGTAGAAAGTGGCATTGGCCGGAATATACGACTGAACTATTTCGGAGTTTACTTCATGTCCGGCATCGAAAAGCGATATTTGCTCTACCACGTTTTTGAGTTGACGCACGTTGCCCGGCCATCGATATTGAAGGAGCAGACGGCGAGCGGAATCGTCGAATGTGACTGCCGTGGTGCGGTATTTCTCGGCAAAGTCGGCGGCAAATTTGCGTGCAAGCAGCACTATGTCGTTCCCTCTGTCGCGAAGTGGTGGAATTGTGATGAGTACCGTCGATAATCTGTAGTAGAGATCTTCGCGGAACTTTCCTTCGGATACGGCTTTGGCCATGTCGACGTTGGTGGCGGCAACGATTCGTATGTTGGTCTTCTGTACGGTCGACGAGCCTACTTTGATAAATTCGCCACTTTCAAGCACACGAAGCAGGCGGGCTTGAGTGGTGAGCGGCAATTCGGCCACTTCGTCGAGAAAAATTGTGCCGCCATCGGCTTCCTCGAAATATCCTTTGCGAGAGGATACGGCTCCGGTGAAGGCCCCTTTCTCGTGTCCAAACAATTCTGAATCAATAGTGCCTTCCGGAATGGCGCCGCAGTTGACGGCGATGTATTTGGCATGTTTGCGAGTGCTGAAAGCGTGGATTATCTTCGGGAAAAATTCTTTTCCGGTACCGCTTTCGCCTATGATGAGCACCGACAAGTCGATTGGAGCGACTTGGATGGCGCGTGACACTGCCGCTGTAAGAGCAGAGGCGTTGCCTACTATGCCAAATCGCAGCTTGGCTTGTTGGATTTCGGGAGTTATTTCGGTGTTTATTTGCATGAGCGGAGGGAGTAGGTTTTTTGCTTAAGAAATTGCCCGAGAGCTTCGGTAGATTCGTATTTCGATTGCTCTTCGACTGATATGGGTTCGCCAATCGAAACGTGTATGGTAGAGCCTTTGCGGCGGAACACTTCGGCCGGCAGGCGCAATGTGCGCAACTTCCAGCTTATCATGCCGAGTATTGTAAACCATAGCGAGTTGTGTCCGTGGAAGTATATAGGAACAACGGGTACTTTGAGCTGCTGCACGAGACGGATGATAGTTGGCTGCCACTCGCGGTCTTCGTAGCGCAGATTCCATCGCAATTTCGACACTGCTCCGGCAGGGAAAAATCCCATGGGATTGCCACTTCTTACTTGCATTATGGCTTCTTTGATGCCTTTCATCGACACTGCTTTCTTTGCAGGATCGTCGCTTGCGAGGGCATCGACGGCGATAAAGTTGGGTCGCATGGCTGATATGTAGTTGAGCACCATATTGACCATAACCTTGAATTTGGGGTATCTCTTGGCTACAATGGATATGAGGGTGATGCCGTCGAGCGCACCGAAGGGGTGGTTGCTGACGGTGATAAATGCGCCCTCGGGCATCGAGTCGAGGATGTGCTCATTGTCGATGCGGAGCGTGATGTCGAGGTCTTTGAGCAGACCTTGCACGAAGGGCTCGCCCGGGGTGTCGCAGTTGTGGTCGTGAAGCCAATTTACTTTGTCGACCGAGAGCCATCGCAACACACGGTTTACGAGTTTCTCCTTGCCCCGAAGTTTGGGCACCATTTCTGCTATATCGTTGTAGTCGAGCACTGTTCGCTTTATAGGGGTATTGCCGGATTCCATAATGCTAAAAACAAAATTCAATTTGCAAAGATACAACAAATTAGCGTAATGGTAAAGGAGGAAAAGATAAAGTAAGTGGCAAATAATGCTAAATTAGGTCTTAAATCTCATTTGTTTTTGCATTTGATGTTTAATATGATACCCGGGATTACCAATATGCAGAATATTGTAGAAATGAACAATATGATATGCCGGTCGGAGAATTGTTGCGATGAGATGACTCCCAACATATACAGCGGTGATAAGGTACATATTACAGGTATTGCTGTAATCCATTTTTCACGGAGTATAATTCCGGTAAAGGCTACGCCGATGCTTGTGTAGATAAGTACGAGAGGCATTATCAAATTTAAGGCATAAAAATGCTGTAGGTATATAGCCATGAAGGTCATGACAATCGGAGTGAAGATATAGAGCCATCCCAATGTTTTCCATATTCCGATGATGGCGGAGTCTATGTGGCTTTTAGCGGCGATGTGTCGTTTTTCGTTGCGCTTTCCATCGTAGATGGCGTAGGCAAATTCGAAAAACCAAAACCAATGCCATTGGTGGCAACCTGTAGCCTTGATGATTCCCCATATAATCAATCCTAAGACTGTGGTGAAGACGCCCCAGCCAATCCATGAGTTGAAGCTGTGATTGTTGAGGTTTCTTTTCGATTGTTCGATGATTTGAGCGATTAACTCTAAGTTCATTTCGGCATTGTGTTTGTTGTTGTCCATACGATGAGTTTTATCTGTTGAGAAATAACTGACGCAAAGATAAACAAGTTTATAATGTAAACCAAATGATTGAATATAAAAGTTGCAATGAGGGCAAAAAGCTTCAGGCTTGCGAGATCTTTTTGAGGATATTCTTTCGTGCGGTTTTCAATCCCGGGGATATTGGTTCTGAGGCAAGCATGTCGAGATGCAGCTTAAGTTCGCCGATAAGTTCGGGGAAATATTTGCATTGTTCCCAAGCAAGTTTCATGCAGAGTGCGCGCGTGGCGTATGGCTCGACTTGTGATATGATTTTAGATAGACAGAAATCGAGAAAGTCGGTGCGAATGGCGTCTTTGCGGAATGGTTGACGGAAGAGAAGCGTCAGTAATAGACGCCGATGTGAGTTGTTGGCAGTGGTCAGGCAGCGATCGATTAGGTCATCGTGCTTGAAGTATAACCATTCGTTATTGAACAAATCAAAGTGAGTGAATGTCCATAGGGCATTATAGGCGACGCGTTCGTCGGAGTCGGAAGATAGCAGATACAGCTCTTCTTTGCGGTGGTCGTTGTCGGGACCTTGGGTGATATAGGTGAGGTAGTGTATATCATCCATTGACATACGCCCGGATAGGATTTTTCTCATGACAGAGTTGGGGATGGTGAAAAAGAAAGCCCGGTGCGAGATGCTCCGGGCTTAAGTTTTCAGTTGTAGACTAATGATTAGCCGTTAACTTTCTTCATGTGAGCGATGAGTTCGAGTACCTTGTTAGAGTAACCGATTTCGTTGTCGTACCAAGAAACGACCTTAACGAAAGTGTCGGTCAAAGCGATACCAGCCTTAGCGTCGAAGATAGAAGTACGAGTGTCGCCGAGGAAGTCAGAAGATACAACAGCATCTTCAGTGTAACCAAGAACGCCTGCGAGTTCGCCTTCAGCAGCAGCCTTCATAGCAGCGCAGATTTCAGCGTAAGTAGCGGGCTTAGCGAGGTTAACAGTAAGGTCAACTACAGATACGTCGAGGGTAGGAACACGCATTGACATACCGGTAAGTT
>CAZWWS010000079.1:0-8164 GCA_964637445.1 uncultured Muribaculum sp. | reverse complement strand
TGAAGCAGATAGAAATCCACTTCATACAACTACTTATGGTGTAGGAGAAGTGATTGACGGCGGTTTCTATCAGTACGATGTGTATTATCATCAAATTGGCTCAATGGTGCGTGTGGGTGATTGTGTGTTTGTGTCACAGCAGAATCGCGGTATTCTCGTTATAGATATAAAAACTGATGAAATAATTCACACTATATCTGCCGAAGAATTTGGAGGCTCTTTTGGAGATTTGGTAATGTCTAAAGATGGATTGCTTTGGACTACTGCTTGCACTACTGAAAACTACTCTTACGATCAAACTCCTGAGCAAAATAAGTTAATTATGATAGATCCTTACACTTGTGAAGCGTTTGAAATTGAGACAGAACACAGTGTGGCTGTGTCGTGGGCTACTTGGCGGCATGGTATGATACAAGCATGCGAAAAGAGCAACAGAATTTTATGGAAGGACGTTTGCTCTTTTGATTGGATGACGTATGAGCAAGTTGGTCTGCCTCAGATACTTTATTATGATATTGAAACGGGAGAAGAAGGTGTTTTTGTTGACCTGTCAACTATCGATCCCAATTATCGAATTTATAGTGGCTTTAGTATTGACCCGGAAACTGATTTTGTGTATGTGCCGGTGGCAAGCAATGGCACTTATGGACCATGGTATTTGTTGGTGTTTGACAATACCGGAAAACAGGTTTATGAACCGATCTCCATCCCAATAGGAGATTGGAGCGATTATCCGGCAATGGTATTGTTTGCCGACGATTATGCACCGGAATTCAATTTGGACGATAAATATGTGCTTGATACAAATGAAACATTAGAACTTGCTCTTTCCGATATTGTTTCCGATAAAGATAATGCCCAAAACGGCATTGTTGTAGATGTGCTTAACGTTGAGGATTCGGAAATCGCGACTGCAGAAATAGCTGATAGCAAATTAATCCTTTGGATGAAAGAAAAAGGTTCTGCAACGATCACTTTAAAAGCTCTCTCAAATGGTAAAGCAACCGAGAAAATAATAACGTTGGTGGATAGTGAAACTTCGGCTATCGAAAAAATTCAAGCCGACAGAAACTCTTCGATTAATTACTATAATCTACAAGGGATGAAAATTGACAACCCGACCAATGGAGTTTATATCAAGAAGCAAGGCTCTAAAACAGCCAAAATATTTGTTGAATAATTTTTGACATAAATATTCTTTTCTGCTTAGAAGCCGCTATGCCGTTGAGGTATGGCGGCTTTGCTTTTGACCGAATTTACTTTTTGGGAAAGAACAAGTAACGAATCACGTTGTCAAGTTCCGATCCCGGATATACTCCTACTACGGTTTGTGGCGTATTACCAACGGGGCAGAACAATAGCATTGGGATAGATCGAATGCCAAATTTTCGAGCTAAATTAGGACATTGGTCTACGTTGACTTTGTAAAAATCTACTTTGCCGTTATACACAGTTGCTAATGAGTCTATTGTGGGCGATAATGCTTTGCAAGGACCGCACCAATCTGCATAGAAGTCAATTACGGCCGGGCGTTTTCCTTTGAAATTCCAACCGGCATAACCGGTAGAATAGTCGCTGATGAGGCGAGAGAAATCTGCTTCAGACAAAGGTGTTGGCTTGGCCGCTAATGATGTGATGTTTGAACCCAAAGCAATACAGATAAAGAGAAATAGTTTTTTCATTGTAGACATGTTTTATTGAATATAGATAAAAGCGAGAGCGCCTATCTTTGAGGCACTGCTCGCTGTCTATCTCGAATGAAAATTATCCTTGATGAGTAGGTCGAAGCAAGTCGTTGACCGTTTTTACCGGATTGAATGTTGCTACCGGAACTTCTACAAATATTGTATTCCAATCACTCATCGCTCCGTTCCACAATCCCGGAAGTTCGAGAGCTTTGAGTGTTGCTCCATGTTTTGATTTTTCGGAAATGAATCCGGTCTCGGAATCTACATATTTCGGAAGATCGAAATGCTTTCCATCTATATCCTTAATATAGCAAACCAAGTCAACCGGATTGAAGTGAGTGGCGCGAGCCATCATATCGGCATAAGTTGCATTTGACGGATCTACTTGCCAACTTTCGAGTATTTGAGGTGACGATGAACCATCCTTATTGATCGTTATAAATGGTCCACCACCAGGCTCCCCTTCATTGCGCACCATTCCGCACACACGAATAGGACGATTCAATTTCTCTTTGATAAACAATATCAAGTCGACATCTTCGAGCGTTTTCATTGAGTCGGAACGCACGTTAAGCACATTGTGTAAGAATGCAATCATTTCTCTCACATCGTCGATTGAATACTTACCCGAGTTGATAGCGGTAAGATACTGAGCTATTTTATCGTGTACTTCCATCAGATAGCCAGCAATGACCTTTTTATATCGAAGAGTCGGACCGCGCTGTGCGTCGGGTACTACGTTGTCGATATTTTTGATGAATACTACCGCCGAGTCTATATCGTTGAGGTTTTCGATTAGAGCACCATGCCCTCCGGGGCGGAATAGAAGTTTGCCGTTTTCTCTGAATGGAGTGTTGTCTGGGTTGACAGCAACGGTATCGGTCGAATGTTTCTGTTCTGAGAGGGATACGTTATATTTTACCTCAAACAATGCTTCGAGATCTGGAATGGTTTCTGCAAGTTTTTTCTCGAAAAGTTGACGATGCTCGGTAGATACTGTGAAATGCAGATTGACTTCACCATTGGCGTTGGATGCCGTTTGCGCTCCTTCTACAAGTTGCTCCTCTACAGGTGTGCGAGAATCATCTCCATAGGAGTGAAATTGCAACAACCCTTTAGGGAGATTGCCATAATTCATCCCTTCTTCGTTGAGCAATGCTGCGATTACTTCCTTATGGCGTCCATCAGCGATAAGTTTTTTAGCCGATGCGGAGTATAATTTTTGGCATGTCTCATCCAGTAGCGTATAAAATGCAAACGACTCTATGTTGGCAAGTAATTTGGCTGCCGCTGAGCCTTCGGGAGCTTGCGCATCCTCTCCGGCAAGGAATTCAAACAAGGCCTTAAACATTCGGCTTGCTGCGCCCGATGCGGGAACAAATTTATACACCTCGCCACCATCGGCAAGATATTTTTCCCATCGATCGATTGCTTGTTCTTCTTCTTCGAGCGATAGGCGCATGATGCCTTCTCCAACGCGAGCTGTATCCACTATCTTAAGATATGGAAACTGATTTTTGAACCTGTCAAGTTGATTTTGAAATAGTTCAGGCGATATGCCTTTCTCTTCAAGTACTTTTTTGTCTTCTGGGGATAGCATAAATATGTTATTTATTTTAGAATTGTTAGGTTATTAGAATTAATACCCAAATCTAAGAATTTTTTTTGAATCCGTAATTACTAAATTGGATTTTTTTGCAAAATTTGCAGTAGTAATGGAACTATTTGCCAAATCAGGCGTCTAACGATGTGAATAGTAACTTAAAATCAAAAATGAAAGATAATGAAACAGCATTTGAGTCGATAATGAAAAGCTATCATGGAGTCATTTCCAAGGTATGCTTCTTCTATTCCGAAGACTCAGAACACTTTAAGGACCTAAAGCAAGAGGTGATGGTCAATCTGTGGAAAGGTTTCGATTGTTTCAGAGGAGAGTCGGAATTATCAACATGGATATACCGTGTGAGTCTTAACAGTTGCATCTCGTTTCATCGTAAGCATGGCAAAGCAAAGAATTTAATTCCGATTGATGAGATGACAGAACTTGTTGACCCAATTGCCGACCGCCCCGAATTGCTGAGAGAGATGTATCGGTTGATAAATCAATTGGGAAAAATTGAGAAAGCAATTGTGATGCTTTGGCTCGACGAACGCCCTTATGATGAAATCGCCGAAATCATCGGACTTCCCCGAAATACCATTGCGTCTAAACTTCATCGCATAAAAGAGAAATTATCAAAAATGGCTAACGAATAAATACTCCTACAATTATGGAACTCGAAGATATGAAAAGACAATGGAGCGAAATAGACGCTCGCATAAAAAAAATTGAGACAGAAAACGAAGCATTCCGTCACAAAGACAAAATGCACCGAGCATCTACCGAGAAAGACCAATTGGTAAAACAATACCGATGCATGACAGCCATAAGTCTGATGTTTCCTATGATAATCAATCTGTCGCTACGTGATGTTTTGAGCACTGCGTCGCTATTGGCAGTTGTCGTTTTTTTTCTCGCGATGGCTGTTGTATTATCGATAATGTGGCACGGACTGGAGCGAGTGGATTATGGGAAAATGACGTCAAAAGAAGCCGTAGAATCAATATTGAAGTATGAACGAATGCAACGAAACAAACAGATAATAGGCCTCTCACTGGCAATCCCGACTGGTGTGACTATGCTATGGGACTACTACGCTTTCAATCCCTACATCTTCTATGGAGGTCTTGTAGGCGTTGCAATCGGAACGGCAATCGGCTTGAAAGCCCATTTTCGCATAAAACACAGTTACCAAACACTTCGCGATACGTTTGCTGAAGAACTATCGTGACATTCTTTTGAGAAGATTGTAAGAGGGTACGACTCCGAGTTCGCCGGCTTTACTCAAGTCGGCGACTCCGGCGTTTTTGTTGCCGAGTTTGAAGTACACAAATCCGCGATTGTAGTATGCCTCTCCAAAATCCGGTTTCAACTCTATGGCGCGGTTGAATGCCGATATAGCCGACGTGTAGTCTTGCATTGCGATAAGCATATTCCCCTTGTTGTAATAGGCAAAAGCCATACGTGGCGATAGCTCAATCACGCGGTCGAGATCGGCGATAATATCTGCATATAGGATGCGCTGTTGTCTCACCTCCATTTCGTGCGCGCCCGGCGTGACATCGGGTGTCGCTGTCGACTGCTCGGTCTCATAGTTTTTGAACTTGGCATTTGCACGAAGCAGATATGCCAATGTAAAATCGGGTGTGAGTTCGATGGCACGGTTGAGGTCTTCGATTGCCGATGAATAGTTATGGAGAGTCATAAAGTCCATTGCTCGTCCGAAATAGTCGATTGCACGAGGAGAGTGTGTCGATATATAAGAGTTATAGTACTCGATCGACTCGAAATGTCGTTTGATAGCCGACTCGTCGGTAAGTTGTGGTTCATGATTGGTGAGCATGACGAGGAAACGGAGTATTCTGGTGGAATTGATGTCATCGATTTCGCGCAGATAATACCCATTCTCTTTTATCTCGGTTGGAGAGGTGTAGTAGGAGAGTGTGAAGAGTGGCTCTACTTCGATGCTTACGTTGCGATCTTGTATTCGACCTCGGATGCTGTTGTTGGAATATTCCTCTTTGACCTCTGCGTTGTTGCTGATAGTAAGAAGCGATGTGAATCGATTGGCTACTACTTCTTGCGGTTCTGTCGCTTCAAATGAGGTTGTATCGGTCGACTCTTTTCCGGTAGAGTCATCGACTGCAACACGTGTTTTGGCGAGTGCCATCGACTTTCTATAGTCGCGCTCGGCACTCTTCATGTCACCCATCAACCGGCGATTTTCCGACCTTACGAAATACGCTCCGGCAAACGATGGAAACGCTTCAATCACGCGGTCGAGGTCGGCATTTGAACTCCGATAGTCTTGTATCTCCTTGTAGAGTAGGGCGCGATTATAGAGCGCTTTGTAGTCATTGTTGTTGAGGCTCAATACTTTTGAAAAGTCGTCGATGGCTTTGTTGTTGTCGTGAACTTCTGCGCGGAGCAATCCGCGGTTGAACAAGGCTGTGGAGTTGAGCGGGTCGAGCTGAATGGCATAGTCGTAGTCGGCCATTGCGCCGAAATAGTCATCAAGATTATATCGCAAATAAGCTCGGTTGATGAAAAATCCGGCATAGTGAGGCTCCAACTTTATGGCTTCGTTCATGTCGTCGAGAGCGCGAGCAAAGTCGCGTTGAGAGTTGATGGCAATGTCAGCTCGCATCACATATGCGTTCGTGGCATTCTTGTTGATTTCGATTGCCTTGTTTATATCCTCCAATGCGTGAATCGTGTCGGCTTGAGCCAATCGTAGTTTTGCACGACCCAAGTAACCATTGTCGTAGCCCGGATGAGCTCGAAGCAGCTCAGCATAGCTTGCTTCTGCCGCTTCATAGTCTTTTACCTCTTCTTCTGCCAATGCTTTGTTGAAGAGTATCCCGCGATTTTCGGGCAATAACTTCAGCGAATGGTCGTAGTCGGCAATCGCTTCGCGAAGTTTGCCGAGATTTTGCCGAGCTACACCGCGCACTTCGTAAGCATCGGTGATGAATGGATTGTGCTCTATCGCTATTGATGCGTCCTCTTCGGCACCTTGATAGTCTTCGAGACTCAATTTTGCAATTGCTCGGTAGAAATATGGCTGAGCCAAATATGGTTTGGCCTGTATCACCTGATTGAAATATTGAATCGACAGCATATAGTCCTCGAAGTAAAGCGCATTCTGTCCGATACGCATCACTTGCTCGGTATTGACTTGTGCCGATGATTTTATCGTTGTTACCGATAAAATTAGGAGTAGTATAGCGATAAATTTTGATGTTTTCATTGAAAAAAGAAGTATATTGACTGATATTTCACTACAAAAATAATTGAAATG
This sequence comes from uncultured Muribaculum sp., assembly GCA_964637445.1. Classification (GTDB taxonomy): domain Bacteria; phylum Bacteroidota; class Bacteroidia; order Bacteroidales; family Muribaculaceae; genus M3. Next base: position 1,575 of record CAZWWS010000079.1, on the reverse strand, counting down.
TGCTAATTCTGTAGTAATTTTGCAAAACTTTAAGAATTAAATGAGCGTTCTTGGGTGTAGGTTGCTCATTTGACGAAGTAAATAATGAAAAAGTGATATGGATACATCAGGTAAAAAAGAGCATGTTGTTATTATCGGAGGCGGTTTTGCCGGTCTCAATCTTGTGAAGCGTCTTGACAAGAGTCGCTATGATGTGACATTGGTCGACCGCAACAATTACCATAGTTTCCCACCGCTGTTCTATCAGATTGCATCGTCGGGTCTTGACCCGGGTAGCATTTCATTCCCATTCCGTCGCGAAATGCGCAAGCTCAAAGGGCATCCAGATTTTCACATGGGAGACGTTAAGAAGATTAATGTTACCGACAAGACTTTGCATACTCAGTTTGAAACAATCCATTACGACAAACTGATTATTGCAGCCGGAACAACCAACAACTTTTTCGGCATGGACACTCTCGAAAAGCGTGTGTTCACCCTCAAAAGTGCCGGAGAGGCTATAAGGTGTCGTAATGAGATACTCGACCGCTTGGAGCGAGCAAGCGTGTGTGCAGATGAGGCTCGTCGTCGCCGATTGCTCAGCTTCGTGGTGATAGGAGGTGGTCCTACCGGAGTAGAAGTTGCCGGAGCAATAGGGGAGATGAAACGATATATCCTCAAGCGCGAGTATCCCAATATCTCGCTCGACGATTTGCAGATCACAATTGTTGAGGGTACCGACCGACTTCTTCGCACCATGAGCGAATCAGCTTCGCGCGAAGCTCTCGAATATCTCGGTCACTTGATGGTAAATGTCAAGCTTCAGAAGACTATGAAGTCGTTTGAAAACGACTATGTGACCTTTGCCGATGGCGAGCAATTGTTTACCGGTATGCTGATATGGACTGCCGGTGTCACAGGTATTCCGTTTGCTATCGAAGGAGCTGAAATAGAGAAAGCTCCCGGCAATCGTTTTGCAGTCGATGAGTTCAATAAAGTGAAAGGGCTTGACGACGTATTTGCCGTAGGCGACATCTCTTATATGGTCAACGATCGCTATCCGCGTGGCTATCCGCAGTTGGCTCAAGTGGCGATACAGCAAGCACGACTGTTGGCGAAGCATCTAAATACCGGTGAATTTACTCGTCCGTTTGAGTACACCGACAAGGGTTCGATGGCTACTGTTGGTCGCAACCGCGCTGTTGCCGACTTGAAGCACATACATCTCTATGGGCGTCCGGCATGGGCATCGTGGATGTTTGTCCACCTGATTTCGATACTCGGTATGCGCAACAAGCTATCGGTCTTGATCAATTGGATTTGGGCTTATTTCACTTATTCTACATCCTTGCGATTGCTCATACACCCCACGCGCTTCCCACTCCGTCCGCGTTGGGGCGAAGAAGAATAATCTCCACTTCACACAATACAAAAACGGCACTGCTCCGCCAAGTTCAGTGCCTTTTTTTGTATTTCGATATAGACTGTTTAGGTGGTTAATCGAGCAAAAGGAAATCGCTAACTGAGATTTTCAAAATAAGAAAAGCCTCCCATCGGGAGGCTTTAGTCGTAATCGTTAAGCAAGACGTTGGCTTA
>CAZWWS010000078.1:0-8386 GCA_964637445.1 uncultured Muribaculum sp. | reverse complement strand
TCGATTATCCCATACTACCTAAGCGTATGCAGTACTCTTAAAATATGCGGCTACACACCGGAGCGACCATTCGGATGGCACGATATAGGGAAGCCGGCATCGCTATTGGAAGCAGAAAAAGCCGTAAATGCAGGGCTGCTATCGTAGGATGTCGAATCCTTGACGGCGGAGCGCTTCAAGAATGTTGTAGGACATGGCGTGTTGATAGTAAGATAGAATGTGCGCTACCCAATCGTTGTCGGATGTGCCCCCGGCACGGGTGCGATTGTATTGAGAAACAATATTGTCGTAGTCAACCAATTCGTTGGTAAGATTGTCCCGGCGATAGTGATTGTGGTGGATGATCAATGACGAGGGTTGTTTTGGCTTTAGATCGGGCATTTCGCGAGGAATGCCAATGGCGAGTCCGCATACCACAAATACACCTTGAGGTAATTGCAATAATCGAGATATGGCTTCGGGAGCTGCGGTGCGAGCATAGCCGATAGGGCAAGTGCCAAGACCGACCGACTCGGCCGCAACGATGGCACTCATCATAGCAAGCGAGGCATCGACGATTCCGACAATCACACCATCGGCAGTGTGGGCAAATGGTGGCATTTCAAGACCTTTGCGGGTGGCAAGGTGAGAAATTTTGTTGTAGTCGGCGCAAAAGACCAAGAAATGCTGGCAGGTGCGTATTTGCTTCTGTCCGGTAGTTTCGTATAGTTTTTCTTTTATATCCGGGTCGTCGATGTCGATGACCGAAAATTGCTGTCCGTTGTAGCTTGTAGGAGTGTTGCGAATCGCCTCATATATGAAGTCGAGTGATTCGGCCGGTATTGGGAGACGCTCGTAGCGACGAATACTACGGCGATCGAGAAGGGTGTCTTTTGTTGTTTTCATAAATAGAGTTTTTATAATAATAACGAGGAAAATATAGGAATAGTTTGTGCAAAGGAGAAAAATATCGAGTGTATTATGTTGCAAAATGAAAGTAAAATGCCGCGATTTGGAATAAAATTGCGATAAAAGTTGCATTAAAGATTTATTTTTGCTTACTTTGTGGCTTGAAAAGTAAATAAATATACCATTGAGTGAATAAAAAACGAATAATATATGGAATCAAAGAAATTTATACTTCAAGAAAAAGATATTCCGACGGCATGGTATAATGTGGTGGCAGAGATGCCCAACAAGCCTCGTCCGCTTCTTGATCCCAAGACTAAGAAGCCAATGCAAGCAGAAGATTTGTTCCCTCTGTTTGCTGAGGAGGTGTCGCGTCAAGAGTTGAACGCGACTGATAAGTGGATTGAAATCCCGGATGAAGTGCGTGAGATGTACAAGATATGGCGTCCGACTCCATTAGTTCGCGCTCGCGGTCTTGAAAAAGCACTCGACACACCGGCTCACATCTATTTTAAGAATGAGAGTGTAAGCCCGGTAGGTTCGCATAAACTTAATTCGGCTATAGCTCAGGCATATTATTGTAAGAAGCAGGGAGTGACAAACATCACTACCGAAACCGGAGCCGGACAATGGGGTGCTGCCTTATCGATGGCGGCAAAGCATTTCGGCTTGGAATTGGCTGTGTATATGGTGAAGGTGTCGTATCATCAAAAGCCATATCGTCGCTCTATTATGCAGACCTACGGAGCGCAAGTCGTGGCATCTCCTTCGATGTCAACCCGTGCCGGGCGTAAGATATTGACCGACAACCCCAACTATCAAGGCTCGCTCGGTACAGCGATTTCGGAGGCTGTGGAGTTGGCTATGTCGACCCCTAATTGTAAGTACACACTTGGTTCGGTGTTGAATCATGTGGCGTTGCACCAAACAGTGATAGGTCTTGAGGCCGAGAAGCAGATGGAGATGGCCGGAGAATATCCCGATATTGTAATCGGCTGTTTTGGTGGCGGTAGTAATTTTGCCGGAATTTCATACCCGTTCCTTCGTCATAATTTCACCGGCGAACGCTCTTCGCGTTTTATTGCTGCAGAGCCGGCGTCTTGTCCGAAACTTACTCGCGGTGTATTCCAATATGATTTTGGTGATGAAGCAGGTTATACACCTCTTATCCCGATGTACACTTTGGGTCATAACTTCTCGCCGGCAAATATTCATGCCGGAGGTCTCCGCTATCATGGAGCCGGCTCAGTGGTGAGTCAACTACGTGAAGATGGTGTGATTGAAGCAGTTGATATTCCACAACTCGAAACTTTTGCAGCGGCTACGCTTTTTGCTCAAAGTGAGGGTATAATTCCGGCTCCCGAAAGTTCCCATGCCATTGCTACTGCTATTCGTGAGGCCAAAAAGGCAAAAGAAGAGGGTGTGCAAAAGACTATTCTATTCAACCTCTCCGGTCACGGATTGATCGATATGGCGTCGTATGATCGCTATCTCGCCGGAGACTTGACCAACTATGAGGTTACTGATGCTGATGTGGCCGAAAATGTGAAAGAACTGGATCAGATAATAAAGTAGACGATTCGGAGTAATAGAATAGTATGTTATAAAAAGTATTAGTTCATGATTGGGCTAATACTTTTTTTATATGTAAATGAATAATTTTTTGTGGGTGTATTTTATTGATTATTAACCACTTATATTATTATTATTATTATTATTATTGGGCGGGGAAAATAGTTTGTGCTTTGAGTGAAAATGGCTATATTTGCGAAGCTCGCGATGTGTTGGTGTCGTTTTTATGGATAAGAATTCTATGCTGCTATATCAATATAAACTTCCAATAAATCCGGGAAACGAAAGAAATAACCCTTAAATCCCAAAAGTTATGAGTTCAATGTTTACTGCTAAAAATGTGATACTGAGTGTTGCATTGTCGCTGTTTGTGCCATTTGTGGTGTATGCAGATGTTAGTGATGAAACTACACAAAACAAATTAGACCCGGCAGAAACCGGATATGATTTTATCTCGGAAGGAATATATTACAAGATTTTGCAGGGAGATTCGGTCTCGACATCAGAGGGCGACGCGCCATATACGGGAAAAATTGTAATACCCGATGAGGTAGTGTATGATAATAAAACTTATAAGGTGACAAAGGTGAGTGGATTTATCAATTCACCCGAAGTCACAGAGATTACAATTCCTAAATATACAGAAATTATATCCGGATTTTATGGCGCAGATGCGGCGTGGGAAGGTGGTCCAGGTATCAAGTCGGTTGCGACGCAAAGCGAAACAGAAGAGTCAGTCCAGGTGAGTAAATTGACGAAAGTGTATTTTAATGCAGAAAACTGTCAAACGGCCTATTATTCTTATTCTCAGTCGACAATGCTTGGTGGAGGATATTACGGATATCAGACGGTATTTCCGGCGACTGTGACAAGTGTTGAGTTTGGCGAAAATGTGACGCGCGTACCCAATGGGTTGCTTATTGGATGTAGTGAGATTACAGAACTTACTTTCCCGAAATCTGTTAAATATATCGGTTGGAAGATTATAGAGCCGGGGACGGATAAAATCGCCAATTGTCAACTTTTATGTGAAGATTTGCAAGAAATAGGATGGTTGCCCGACAATACGGCGTGCGTAACGCTTGGAACGGACTTCCATACCTATCCTTGTGGAATGGAACATGGAGTATATGATGATATTCCGACAGGGATGAAATATGATATTTCGCAATATTCGATGATGTTTCACAATTTTGTCGGCCTTGATTTTTCCCGCAGTGAGCCGGTTGAATTGCCGTCATGGGTAGAAAATCTTGCGCCCAATGCGTTTGGTGGATGTAAGGTTAGCTTTAAGATGGAGTTGCCCGAAACATTAACCACAATTAGTGAAAACGCATTTGCGAATTGCAAGCAGTTGGAAGAAATAACCATTCCATCATCTGTGACGAGTATCGAAAGCAGTGCATTTAGCGGTTGTACAAATCTTAAAACGTTGTATTTCAATTCAGCGAATTGTGAAGATGCGGAATACCCATATCCATTTACCGGTTGTGCATCGTTGAATAACGTAGAGTTTGGCGAGGGAGTAACCCGTATCCCTGCCAATTTGTTTAATTCGTGCGTAGGGCTTACGGAAGTGAAAATACCGGAATCTGTAGCCGAAATAGGCGAACATGCGTTTGCCTTTAGTGGATTGGTGGAGATAACGATACCAAAATCAGTATCCAAGATTGGTAAAAATGCATTTTTGGAGTGTGGCAAGTTGACAAAGGCGTATTATAATGCCGCAAATTGTCAAGATGCTAATAGTCTGTTTTATAGCTGTGACGCGTTGGAATATGTTGAATTTGGAGCAACTGTAATAGCGATACCTAATCAGATTTTGCTGAATCGTAGTGGTGTGACACAGATTGTAATATCCAATTCTGTTCAAACAATTGGAGAATGTGCATTTTATGGAACCGGAATATCAGACATTACAATACCTGCATCGGTGGAAAAGATTGGACAAAGTGCTTTTTACGAATGTGAGAATTTGAAGACAATATACTTTAATGCAGTCGATTGCGAATTAAGTTCTAATGTGTTTGGCGGGTGCGAATCACTAAGCGATGTGGAGTTTGGTGAGAGTGTGTCAAAAATTCCGGATTATATATTTTTGAACAATAATAAATTGGGTAAAGCAATTATTTCAGAGTCAGTAAAAGAAATCGGTGCTCGTGCATTTGAGTCGAGTGGGCTTACGGAAGTTGCGATACCGGCTTCGGTTGAAAAAATCGGAACGAATGCATTCAAGGATTGTGCGAGTTTGAAATCGGTATATTTTAATGCGACAGATTGTAGTGCAGAAAATGCGTTTTATTCTTGCAGCACATTGGAGAATATAGATTTTGGTGAGACGGTGACTAAGATTCCGAGCGGATTGATGGGCTACTGTGATAATATGGTACAGCTTACTATACCTGAAGGCGTAACGGAAATAGGCGGAAATGCTTTCCTTCAGTGTAATAATTTGGCAACACTATATTTTAATGCCAAGGATTGTGATGTAGTAGCCGATTCCGACGGAAACTATGACGTGTTTGTCGGGGGAATAAATCATGTCGAATTTGGCGAGAGTGTGACAAAAATTCCGAATTACCTACTTTATAAAAGTGGAAATTTGGCAGATGTGAAATTGCCGGAATCGTTGAAAGAAATTGGAATGTATGCATTCTATGGTACCGGTATTATAAATATCGTAATACCTAACATGGTTACAGCTATCGGTAGCAGTGCATTTGAGGAGTGTTGGATGTTGGCATCGGTGACAATCGGAGAATCGGTTGAAACTATAGGCTCAAAAGCGTTCTATATATTGGGCGGAAACGAAATCAAGACTGTGATTTCGATGAACGCGACACCTCCGCAAATGCCGCTTGATGCATTCTTTACCAATACTTATTGGAATGCAACATTGTCGGTGCCTACCGGTGCCACGACAGCTTATCAGGAAGCTGATAGTTGGAAAGAGTTTAGAAAGTTGTCGGAAGTGGATTTTTCAGGAATTGAAGATGTGGAGGTGACTGAAAATATCCCGGCTGTTTATTTCAACTTGCAAGGAGTAGAAGTGGAAAATCCTCAAAACGGAATGTTTATAAAACGTCAAGGAAAAAAGGTGAGCAAAGTTGTAATCAACTAAATCGCCAAAATGTAAAGCTAAATCAAATTAGTCCGATTGGTGTGATTAAGCCAATCGGGCTAATATTTTTTTTGCGTCATCGGCATCGTTGGCGAGTTGAGCGCGTAGCGCTTCTACGGATGGAAAACGGCGCTCCGGACGCAGATGGTCATAGAAAGCAACGGCTACTATAGTGCCGTAAATGTCGGTATTATAATCAAAAATATGAGCCTCGATAGAAATGGGAGCGTCGGAGTTGTCGACTGTAGGACGAGAACCGACGTTGAGCATGGCCAGTCGAGCGATTCCATCGTGGGTGGTGATGGTGACGGCATAGGCGCCGGATGCGGGGATGAGTATTTGCGAGTCGATAGGGCTGATGTTGGCAGTTGGGAAGCCGATGGTGCGTCCAAGTTGACGCCCGCTGACTACTTTTCCCGATAGTGAGTAGGGACGCCCAAGAGCCACGTTGGCTTTGGCTATTTGTGCTGTGGATAGATATTCTCGAATGACAGAAGAACTGACAGGCTCTATGCTACCGGCATATTCGGGCGCTTGAATGATTTTTACGCCGAGTTGATTGCCTATGGCTTGGTATTGCTCAATGCTTGATATTCGGTCGTGGCCTATGCGATTGTTGAATCCTAATATGAGTGATGTTACATCGTATCGATCTCGAAGCATTGTTATGAATTGTCCGGCCGACATTGTGCGCATCGCTTCGTCGAAAGATAATATCTCGACGCGCTCGGCTCCGGCTTGGTGAAGCAACTCAGCACGTTCGGAAATGGTAGATAGCTGTCGCGGTGCAATTTCGGGTTTGATTATCGACAGAGGGTGGCGATCGAATGTGAAGACGGTTGGGATATGACCTTCTCCACTGGCTTTACTGCGAAGAAAGTCGATGAGGAAACGGTGTCCGAGATGGACACCGTCAAACATACCAATTGTTGCAATCAATCGTCGATCCATTGCCAATTATGGGATTAATTCGATAAATTCCGTGCCATGAGCCACAAGTGCCGTGTTGAATCCGAGTGTAGCTGCGGAGTCTAAGTTGCCTTGTGCATCGTCGAAAAACAAAGTTTCTTCGGGCAAGATGTGTAGCGTATCGATTACGTACTCAAATATTTTTCTGTCGGGCTTCATCGCCTTGGCTTCAAAGGAAGTGACGATGCCATCAAAATAGTCATCGATAGTCAATCCCTCTTGCTTAAAACCATCGGCTATTGTCGAATGCCACATGATGGGATTGGTGTTCGACAATAGGTATATGCGGTATTTGTTGCGGAGTTGTCGCAGGCTCTCAAGGCGGTGGCGTGGTATGCCGATAAGAAATTGGCAAAACGCATGGTCGATCTCTTGGTCTGTAACCTCGCCGGCAATCATAGCGCGGATGCGTTGGCGGAATTGCTCAGCTGAGATTTGCCCTGACTCAATTTCAAGAAATACACCGCGTTGAACCGAATTGTCTAATAGTGAATCGGCTTCTTTCATCCCAATCTTTTCAAAGGCTTCAACACATCGCCGGCGACGGATGTCGAATATCACTCCGCCTAAGTCGAAAAGGAGATTTTTAATCATGACACATTAAAATATGGGACGATAGATTGAATAGTAGTCTTGAGGGTCGGCATAGTCGCAGAGATACAAGTAGCCGTTGTCGTGGTAGAAATAGTATTGCCACGTTTCACGTCCGATATAAATATATACAATCTTATCGCGGTAGGTAAATCCTGATTCCCATTCCCATTCAAAAGGATAACTTTCCCACTCTCCATGCTCGTTGTAACACTCATAGACTCCGCCTTGATCTTCATAGAATGTGAACACGTTGTCTTCGCCGGGAAGAGGAGCGCCATCTTGTGTGCCAACCATTTCCCAGGAGCCAAGAAGTCCGGAGACATTGGCGTCGATTTCGTCTTCGCAAGATGTAAATGTTATGGCAACGAGAGAGAGTATGAGCCACGATAGATACTTTTTCATGATGAGTTAAATTAAATGTTATAGTTAATATGCTTACAAATTTAGTGCATATTTTGATAAAAAACTATTTTTGTCAATAATTAATAGGGTATAATAATAGCGGAAAAGCGAAGCCGGGAGTACGTATTAGAACCAAATGACGTAAATTTTTAGAAGTATGTCGAATATTTCTACTCAAATGTTTGGTCGAGTCAAGAAAAAGGATGAAATTTGCGTTCATAAAACACAAACACTAAAATACTAATTAACAATCTTATGAAAATCTTAAATTTGATTAAAATTGGCTTGTGCGTACTGCTCTTCTGGGGGGTAACAAGTTGTATTAATGATGATTATGACTTGTCGGACATCGACACTACGTCAAAGTTTCAAGTCAACAATTTGGTCTTACCGATAAATATCGATGAGATAAAACTTCAAAACATTATTGAGATTGAAGAAGGAGGACAGATTCAAATCGTTGATGATAAATATGTATTTATCGAGCAGGGGGACTTTACGTCGGATAATATTTCGATTGAAAAAGTTTTAATCAATGCCCCCGAAGTAGAGCCGACCAAGTCGACTGTGGAATTGAAAGGGAGCATTCAAGGCATGTCGGTGACCAAAGAAGTGGAATTGCATTATCCAATCTCAGATTTGTCATCACCTTTTACCTATGAGACGCATTCGGTAAGCGATTTTATAGTGGATATGGATGAAGTAGGAACCGAGTTCTCTGTGAAAATAGTATTTGACATTATTGGTCTCGCACAAATTGTTGATTCATATACAATCAGAGGATTGGAATTGAAGGTGCCTAAAGGGCTGACTTTGACTTCCGACGAAGGAAACTATGAT
>CAZWWS010000077.1:0-8691 GCA_964637445.1 uncultured Muribaculum sp. | reverse complement strand
GCGTCCGAGCCATGCTATTTTGCCGCATTCAAGTTTTAGCGGACAGTAATAATACACAACCATGACTTATCGCAGCTTCCAATCGATAGCATTCAAGCAAAATTCCCGATAAAATGCGCCTCGACTCCTATGATGAAATCATCGTCGATGGAGCACACGACCCTCAATTGTCTTTTGTCTATTTATCTTCGTTATTGCTTAAAAAGTTGTTTAATTTATTTCGAGATTATTTAAGAGCGATTTTAGATTGGATTTTAAGATAAATTGCGCAGAGAATAGCGAACCATTTTCAAACAATTTAACATTAGTGTCCACTAAAAATTGAACACTAATGAGTGCCATTTTTAAGTTTCATCCATACAGTCTACATCTTCAATATCCATAATATCAGTCTATATTATGTTGTGGTTAGTGTGAATAAAGTCTATTTTCTTGACAAGTTTTGACTTAGTCTGAAATATTCGGCTCTTCGAGATTTTTACGAATAATGGATTTGATTTTCTCTATTGCCAATAATACTCGATCTTCCGTATCTATACCTTCTTCATTTTGTTTGATTGTCCAAGGCTTTTTGTCCTCTTGATAGAAATAGTCAAATCCATAACTCGCAGTTGATATAGATGACAATGGATGATAAAGTGTCAAATTCCCTCCGTAATTATCAATATTCAGAATTTTTGTTTTATACTCAACATCAAGTTCATTTGCTATTTTTTGATATATGACATTTAGGAATGAATTCCAATGCTGACCATTAAATTGGTGCCTATTTAAAGTTGTGCAGAGATAGTCACTCGAATCATCCCATACCAATTCACCGTCTGCCCCTCTTAGCATTTCTGGATACTTGGCAAAATAATATCTCCAAGTATATTCTTGCAGCTCTTCTTGTCTTCTAATAAACGAATCTCTTATATCTGTTATAGATTCTCCATTTTGAATTCTCTTCAATAAATTGGTCAATACCGACATAGATTTCTCAAAATTATCTCTATTACGGCTCTTATGCAATAATTGAGTCCACGTCGATCGATTAGAGTTTCCCATATAATATCGACAACGATTGTCATATTGCATATAGTTGTCATATTGCATATAGTCCCCAATGGAAATCAAAGCCAAATGAATACTTTGATAGCTGTTATTATCAAAAACATCATAAAATGTATCTACCAAGTCTAAATGGTCATAGCCTAAACCTGATACATAGCCATATATCAGTGGATGATCTTCATACTTATACATCTTTTTCAGTTCTTCGGACGACATTTCTATTTTCCTTGTCATTTTATCATTTTCTTCAGCCTCTTGAAATCCGTTAAAACCATGTTTTAAGTCGGATTTTATAAATCCTTGTAGCATCAACATCTCTACTTCAGTTAATAGATCTTTCATGTAATCCGAATCACCACGAATCTCACCGGAATTGGAGTTCCATATCAGATTTCTCAATATTCTCAATCTATCAATAAATGCAGTTTCTCCAATATCTGTTTTATTCAAAAGATAGGTAATAATCCCATATAGAAAAAGGAAATCGCTATATGAAAAATTATTGTTTACCATGTATAGTTTTATACAGGCATGAAAGAAATTCTGATTGGTCTGATTGGTCCGATACTCCTTAATTGTTTTATACGTCGCGACTTTCCCATCTTCGTAACCTGATTGCGTTAGATATTTTGCAAAAAACATTCCTATTGAACCAAAGCTTTCTTTGACTTTATACCAACAATCCATTGCCTTTTCTAAAAACTTACGATTCTGTATAGCATATGGAGATTCTTTATATAATACTTTTATTAACTCAAATTCATCCGTAGATTTTTCGATTGATTGACGATAACAGAGAATATGACTAATATAATAGAAGTATCTCATGAACTCATTATCAATCAGGTCATCACTATCGCGATAACTAAAAAGCATATCAGCCCATTCAACGTCAAACTTATGATTTATCTCCAATGATTCTTTTGTATCACGCTCATATAAATCTTCAAATTCAGCCTTGAAATGTTCAAATGGAGTTAATTTTTTCCCTCGAGAATTCATTTTGATGTATAATTCATCAGATAATCCATTTTCTGCCAAAGGCAAAAAGAAGAACACAATTCGTGCATTTTCTCCTTCTCTTGTAAGTAAACTCCATAGATTATCCACATCAGAAAATTTATCTTTGATGGCATCTATCATATTTAGCATACTTAATATTGTTGGATCATTATGCCAATTCCCCATAAACCAATATTGATCAATTAGTTGGTCTGCGATTGATGAATTAAACAAGGGTGTAAATTCTAACAAATAAGTACAGAAGTCACGAGAGCTGGGGCGAATATCATACGTAAAATGTTTCAAAAAAGCATAATCTTCTTGTGAAATGAGATTTCTTTTCGCTGCATACCAATATAACAAGAACAATGTCGTAAGACGTTGTTGCCCATCCAAAGGTGTTACTATTATCTTTTCAGGTTTATTTATTTCTGTTTTACTCCATAATATCTCTTTCTCTCCATACACAAAGTCGAGTTTCATTACTTCGTAATTACTATCGGGTTGTAATAAATAATCTTTTATTGCGGATAGAAACCTCTCTCTCACTCGATTGATTTCAACACTATTTCTTCCTTGAGCATAATCTCTTTGTACCATTGGTATAATTACATGGTAATTTTTCAAAAATGATTTAAACGTATGCGTCTCGTATTGCTGTTTATTACATCCCATAATGAATTTCCTCTTTTATTAGTTTGATATCATTTCCATTTGCTTCTTTATGTCGATATAGTACATTGTTCATCGCTTCAATATAACATTTTCGGTCTTCCTCTGACCAAAAATGCAATTTTGTGTCTGATGAAGAGTAATATTTCATAAATACATTCTTAGTGCAAGTAGGTATATAATCTCCAACTCTATCCATTTCTAACACTTTAATACGCTTTACATCAAACGTCGAATTATTCAAAGCTGCATTCTCTCCAACTGTCAGCAAAGCCATATTTGAAAGAGAATGCATCTGCATATTATCATTCCCATCAGTAAGTTTTTCAACTACTTTATCTGCTATTGCAGAAAATTCGTCTCGTATAGAACCCTTGTAGTTTAAGTCATCAATATGACGAATAACGACATCAATTTTATTAATAATTTCTGAAATCGATTGATGCTGCTGCGAATCCACATCATGTATCTTCATTAGTCCTTGAAGAGAACGTTTATGCAATACAAGCCATTCCCTCCACTCTATATCCGTTTTTAGGCTTTCTGAATTTTGAGCATGAATATGTTCTAAAGACCATGTGCCTTCATTTTTGTATCTCTCAAATGGAAATCTATTATCTTCATCACCCTTTTGACGAATGGTTTCGACATTAAACAAAAGTAGAAGTCTATGAATATAATCGGGATGATGCTCGTAGCTCAAATTAGCATAGTCGATATATTCTTTTTGATTGGTTTGTACAAATTCTACACTCTGACGAATTTTGTTAAGAATCTCTTCTTTGAAGTCTGATTTCTTTTTTGGATTATCCTTATCCATAGCAACATCTAATAAGTCCTTTACTTTATAGCCTATTGATACAAGATAACCTATTTGGTGGTATAGATTAAAATCCTTATACCATTCCCATAACTGTTGGTAATATCGCACTATAGCTTCCCAATCTTCAGTTTTATTTGCACTTATCTTAAATCTATCATAAAAGCGATTGAAAGTGTAGAAACTATATTCATCCTTAGGTTTATTTTCCATTATATCAAATAATATTTCCATACGAATTGGATACCTACTTGTATTTTCATTGGTAATAAAAGCCCAGAATTTATGGTCATGTAAACCTTTTTCCATAGCATCCCATTGAAGCGCGATTTCATGCTGTTTTTTTTCTTCTATACCATAGGGATTCCCTGAATAAATGCCACACTCATCCTTCCTCCCTTTACTAAGGAAAAGAGCTTTGACAAGTTCGGCATTGGTAAGACTGATTTTACCAATATTCATGCGGGTAAAAATGCTGACGCTATCTTCTTCCGCATCTACTTCATACCAAATGATGGTAACATACTTCTGAAGTTTACTAGAAATGCTACACATTCTCGACTTGGCTACTCCAAACCAATTTGATATTTCAGCATAAGCTTTTTTTATAAATAATTCATCTATATTATACGAATCAGAATACAAATCAATTTCATTTATTGCTTCAAGCAATTCCTTGCTTCCCATGTGCCCATTCTCACTCTTTCTGGTATCATATTCTATGCTATATTTGGAATCCATATAAAGCGAGAGATACTTAATTATGAGATACAATGTCGTCAAACGTTGTTGTCCATCTATTAACTCATAAACCCCATTATTGTTCTTTACAACAATAGGTTGGAGGCAATAATTTTGACCATCAGGAACTTCATTTATATCATCAAGTAGATGAGTTATCTCCTCTTTTGACCACCTATAACCTCTTTGGTAAGCTTTAATTACAAACTCACCAGATATCTCTCCAATTATTTTTTCTTCAAGATTCATGATTGTTTTATTTTTTGTTCAAATTCGGTGAGGATTTCAAGCATTTCGTCGGGAAGATACGATTTTGCTTTGTCGATGTATTCTTGCGGTATATCATACTGTGCCTCTACTAATGAGCCGACGATTGCGCCCATGGTGTCGGTGTCTCCTCCGTATGTTATAGTCAGTCTTATCGCATCTTCAAAGCTCGTAGCTATCGACGCAAGATAAAGGGCTAAGGGAACGCATCCTTGGCAAGTGACATCAAAAAATCCCTTCGCAGGTAATTTTTCAAACGCGTTCTTGCCATAAAATTCCTTGGCAGTGTCTTCATAGATTTTCGGCGTTTTCTCTTGGCTTGTTCTCATTCTGAATATCGCTACGGCAATGGCCGTTGCCCCCTTTATACCTTCAGGATGATTGTGTGTTATCGCTGCCGACTGCTCCGCGTGAACTCTCACATCCTCTTCGTTATCAAACAGCCATGCCACCGGACTCACTCGCATTGCCGCACCATTGCCAAAGCTATTGTAGGGATAAGGCTCGGGACGCATCACCCAGTTGAAAAAATAACCGCCATATTCGCCCTTCGGATGCGGATATTTCCTACACCAATGTCGCATCGCCTCTTGATAGCTCTTGCCATTAAGAATCGCATCGGCCACTGCTATTGAGCATATCGTATCGTCGGTAAAGTCTTTTTCTTTATCAAACAATTCAAAATCGTAATTAAATATATTGTTGAATTCATAGCTTGATCCAACAATGTCACCAATTATTGCTCCTATCATAGTCTAATCATTTTTATATAATTCATACATTCCCGAAATCCACTCTCTCATGGTTTGCCGTAACGTGGATGGAGATACGACCTCTACCATCGAGCCCAACTGCAATAGCTTCATTATGAAGTCGTAGGTCGGAGCAAGATATAGCTCAAAAACAGCATAGCTGTCGGTTTCCTCAATCAATCGCTGGCTATGATGGAGCGGAAGAGTTTTCAGATAATGCTTATGATGTTCGTTGGCTTTTATGATTATTGGTTCCGGCGTCACGTCACCACCAATGACTATGCCATAGGCCGTTGAGAAGAATTCTGCTGCCGAAAACCCCTTGGGGAGCTTAAATGTAGCCTCTGTTGCAGTTACACTCTCCATTCGATCAAGGGCATAAAGTTTCACCTCTTCGCGATTGTTCCGGCCAAGCATATACCATCGATTTTCAAACAGCTTCACACAATATGGCTCTACGGTAAACGTATAGCCATGAGAGCGCTGAAATGGTCGATAAGTCACCTCCACCACTCTGCATTCTTTCATCGCCGACAATATCGTGGTCAGATAGTCACGTCCGGAGGGTATTTGCTCTACCAATATCCGATCCTTTAGCGAAAGGTTTTCGCTAATCACATTGCCCACTGCAAACGAATCGAGCATCCATTTCTTCAGTTCGTTTTCGTCGATGTCTTCAGGATTTTCTATATAATATAGGTATCCTCCTACGCGCTGACACGATATAATGATTCCAAACTGATCGAAAATGGCATCTTTCCAGCGGTTGAATGTAGCTCGATGCAACGGACGGCAGTCGCTCATATCCTTATTGCGCTCCCAGCGGTCGGAAAGGTCTTTATGCGAAATCTTCCCTGCTCGCCGTATAGTCTCTATCAACCATGTGTATTTTTGCAGTTGAGTCATATTGCTTAGATGTTGTTTTTACTTCGCAAATATAGTCATAACTTGTTGCATTTCGCGATACATGCTTACAAATATTTTTACGCATTTCTTGTATCGCCTATCAAACCCATCTCATTTTGACGCTTTAAAGTTAAACATGGGGCGAATTATCGTGTCGATTGTCACAGTGTCGCCAATATTTGCCATTATCTCCGACGCCGGCTTATAGACCATCGGCGACTCATCGATGGTAAACTCCGTCACACTCTCCGAGTAGATTCCTTTCATCGATTGCTCAAAATCGGACATCGTTATTGTTTCATAGGCTTGTGTGCGGCTCAATATTCGGCCGGCTCCATGCGGTGCCGAATAGTTCCAATCAGCATTTCCCTTTCCGGTACAGATCAGCGAGCCATCGCGCATATTAAGCGGAATGATACACCGCTCTCCTTCTGAAGCCGATATCGAGCCTTTGCGAATGATATTATCATCGCTTATGTAATTATGGATTGATTCAAATTCTTCCTCTACGCTCACTCCGACGAAAAATTTCAGAAGCAACATCGATATCAGCCTACGATTGAGCACGGCCCAACGCTGACACAAGCGCATATCATGAAGATAATGCTCGCGCGCCTCCCCCTCCACGTAGCATAAGTCGCGAGGCAACTTCGGCTCCGACGGCTTATACTGCCAACGCATACGCTTTATCACATTCTGCAATTCAGCTCTTCTCCCTGCGGCTTTGTATTCCTCGATTGTCTGCTTGATCAATATTTCTAACTCATCAGCACCTTCGGTGAGATGCTTTACAGCTCGCTCTTGGTAGATTTCAGCCACCTGTTTTCCAAGATTGCGCGAACCGGTGTGAATCACCATATACACATATCCATCATCGTCCTTATCAAGTTCGATGAAGTGGTTTCCCCCTCCGAGAGAACCTACTGCCCTATAAATGCGATCTGTATTCTTCAGGTCGCGATAGCAGCGTAGCTGCGTGACAAGTTGCTTTGCCTCGCGATATATGTCCATCTCATCGCCACTCAACGGCTTAAAACCACGCTTTTCCTCTCTTATCCACATACCCGACGGAATATTGGCAAGAATATGCTCGTTCAGCGCATGATAATCCACATCTTTTATGCCCCCAAGTTTCAGCACCCTCATACCACAGCCTATATCAACTCCTACGATATTAGGTATTACCTTATCGCCAAGGTCGCCGGTAAATCCAATCACACACCCGGCTCCGGCGTGCACGTCAGGCATAATCCGAATCTTCTTGTCGGAAAACACGTCGATTGAAAGCAACTCTTTGATCTGCTCCAACGCCGTATCTTCCACATTGTCGGTAAAGATCTTCACATCATATCCATCTATCGTCTTCATATCTTTTTGATTTTATTGGCTTGTATTTCAATCTCTTTGCAAATATAAACCTCAGCAGTCTCATTTTTTGATACACCTAATTTCTATTTTTGCAACAAAATATCTCGAAGCCGTTTAATTTAACTTCTATTTAATACCGTAATATACGCTCACCGAAGCTCCAAACGACATCACTATAATATAAAAATTCATCACTAAAAATTTAATCGGATTTTTACAATTATCTTTAGAATGAAAATATTGCATCTTTCTGATACTCATGGTTGCCATCATCAGCTCCGAGATTTACCCGAAGCGGATGTAGTGGTACATTCAGGCGATTTCTGCATGGTCGGCACCGACCAAGAAGCGCTCGACTTTCTCAATTGGTTTTGCGACCTGTCTTATAAGCACAAGATTTTTATATGTGGCAACCACGACGACTGCCTGTATCGAGCCTCCATCGATGGATTAGACAACAACGTGCACTATCTTTGCAACTCCGGAATAGAACTATCTGGGATGAAGTTTTACGGCATACCGATGTTTATGAGCGACTGCATCACCGACGCTCAAGACCATAACTACGCAAATATTCCCCTCGACACCGACATAGTAATAACACACACTCCACCCTACGGCATTCTCGACTTCGACGACAATATCAATTATGGATCTAAGCATCTGCTGCAACGCATCACCGACATCAATCCTCGACTCCATCTTTTCGGACACATCCACCGACAGCACGGGATACAACGCATCAATAGCGTCACCTACTCCAACGGAGCAATCATCGACTCCGATTATTTATCACTCAGTTCACCTAACATCATAGAACTATAATTATGGAAACAGACAATATCAAAGTTCTATGCGAATCCGGCGACATCTACGCAGCCGCAGGCGACTATAAAAAACTCATTATAGCTGGCTACTTGCAGCCAACGACGACAATGCCCACGAAAGGAAATACAAAATCGGGATTGCTATCTCGAAGGAATAGGTATTGACCAAGACCCTAAAATTTATCTTTACATAGTAAAATTTAGAGTTCATCTATAGCCAC
Organism: uncultured Muribaculum sp.; assembly: GCA_964637445.1. GTDB lineage: Bacteria > Bacteroidota > Bacteroidia > Bacteroidales > Muribaculaceae > M3. The sequence goes on along the minus strand of CAZWWS010000077.1, from coordinate 62 downwards.
TATCCACTTCTGTGCGTTTCTGTGAGCGGCTTGGTGGGTCGGGCGGTGTTTCGGCGACGAGT
>CAZWWS010000076.1:0-9161 GCA_964637445.1 uncultured Muribaculum sp. | reverse complement strand
CGGAAACCTCAGAGCCGGCCTGAGTGAAACGGAAGATGTTGTCGATAAACAGCAAGATGTCTTTACCACCGCCATCTTGGTCGCGGAACTGCTCTGCTACTGTCAATCCCGATAACGCAACGCGCAGACGTGCGCCCGGCGGCTCGTTCATCTGACCGAACACCAACGTAGCTTGCGACTCTTGCACCTTCTGCATATCCACATCGGCAAGATTCCACTCGCCCTTTTCCATGCCTTCGGCAAACTTGTCGCCATACTTCATTACGCCACTCTCGATCATCTCTCGAAGCAAGTCGTTACCCTCACGAGTACGTTCACCAACACCGGTGAACACCGAAAATCCGTTATGACCTTTCGCGATATTATTGATAAGCTCCATGATAAGCACCGTCTTTCCTACACCGGCACCACCAAACAAACCAATCTTACCACCCTTGCTATACGGCTCAAGCAAGTCGATCACCTTGATACCGGTAAGCAATATTTCGGTTCCGATGGTCAAGTCCTCAAATGCGGGAGCCGGTTGATGTATCGGGCGCAAGTTCTCGCGTTCGAGAGCCGGCAAGTGGTCGATAGCTTCACCTACCACGTTGAGCAAGCGACCCTTGACCTGTCCGCCGGTCGGCACCGCTATCGGTCGGTCAAGATTCACCACTTTCATGCCTCGCTGCAAGCCGTCGGTACTATCCATCGCCACGCAGCGCACTGTATCTTCACCGATGTGTTGCTCCACTTCAAGAAGTAATTCACCCTCGGGACGGTCGATCTTTAGTGCCGTATAGATAGGAGGTATGCTATTGCCCTCCCCTTCAAAGGTCACATCGACCACAGGTCCGATCACCTGAGTTACTTTTCCAAATTTATCGCTCATATTCAAGAGAATAACGGATATTTATACTTTTGTTTCTTATTTCTTTTTTATCAAGCCTATGGCTTAAAAATGCAAGCCGTACACAATCACGAGTACCATCAGCACCAAGTTCACCAAGTTGATCGGAAGCAAATATTTCCATTCCAAGCTCAACAAGTGGTCGATGCGGAGACGTGGGAATGTCCACTTAAACCAGATGATAACACCCGATAGCAAGATCGACTTACCGATAAACCATACTACCGACGGGATATAATCCATCACAGCATTGAAGCCTTCCCATCCGGGGATGTGGAACGGCATCCATCCGCCGAAGAACAGCAATGTTGCCACACCCGACACGATGAAGAGGTTCAAATATTCTGCAAGATAGAAAAATCCGAAGTGGATACCCGAATACTCGGTGTGATAACCTGCGGTAAGCTCACTTTCTGCTTCGGGAAGGTCAAACGGACCACGATTGGTCTCTGCCGTACCGGCTATGATATACACCACAAACGCAATGATTGCAGGAATATGTCCTGAGAAAATAAACCACAGATTTTCTTGTGCCTCTACGATACCGGTCACCGACATTGTGCCGGCAAATGCCACCATCGTAAGCACCGACAGACCGATCGAAAGCTCGTAGCTCACCATCTGAGCGCCCGAACGCAACGCACCGATAAGCGTAAACTTATTGTTCGACGACCATCCGGCAAGGAGGATACCCAACACGCCTATCGACGACACTGCTATCAAGAAGAATATACCGATATTGAAGTCGATGATTTGCAAGCCCTTTCCCCATGGCAATACCGCAAATGCAAGCATCGATGCCAATATCACCAAATAAGGTGCCAACGCAAACAAGAACTTATCGATATGATTCAACTGGATAAGCTCCTTAATGAGAATCTTAAACATATCGGCAAAACTCTGCAACAAGCCGAACGGGCCCACACGATTCGGACCAAGACGACACTGAAACGCTGCACAAAGTTTACGCTCATAGTAGATGTAGAACAACGCCAACAGCGCATACACCAACAACAAGCCCACACCGATCAACACACACTCAACTGTTATCGTCAGCCACTCGGGCATCACGCCGTTGAGCAAATTGTTAAACCATTCGGTTACTATTGAGAAATCAAACATAATGTGATAGCTTTTTCTTTATTAACGGTCAATATCGGGTACTACATAATCCAACGAGCCTCCTATCGCAATCAAGTCGGCAATCTTCTGACCGCGTGTCAAATGATCTACCACACCCGCCAAGGTCATACACGGCGAGTTAAACTTGACTCTCACAGGATTTGCTCCGCCATCGCTTTCGATATACACACCGAATGCACCACGGCTCGCCTCTACTTGCTGGAACCAATGTCCGGCCGGCAACTTAATCACCTTAGGTACCTTTGCACAGATTTCGCCTTCGGGGATATTGTCGATGAGCTGCTCGATGATGCGAAGCGACTGCTCGATTTCGTCCATACGAAGCGCATAGCGGTCGAACGAGTCGCCACCTTCATACACCACTTCGTCAAACTCAAGCTCGCCATATATCGAATATGGATGACGCTTACGCACGTCGCAAGCCCAGCCCGATGCTCGACCCGAAGGACCTGCCACGCCATAAGAGATGGCATCTTCACGCGACAACACACCCACCTTCTTCAAGCGGTTGGCCGCAATCACGTTTCCGGTAAATATCTGATGATACTCTTTCAATGCCTTGCGTTGTTGAGCGATAAATGCCTTCACATCGCCCACAAAGTCGGGATGCAAGTCGGCCATCACACCTCCAATGGTGTGATAGTGGAACATCATGCGCGCACCGCAAGTCTTCTCCATGATGTCGAGTATGGTCTCGCGCTCGCGGAGAGTGTAGAACAACATTGTCGTTGCGCCCAAGTCCATACAGAATGTTCCGGCAAACAACAAGTGCGACGATATACGCATCAACTCGTCCATTATCACGCGTATCACCTCTGCTCGACGGGGCACTTCCACTCCCAACGCCTTCTCGATACACATACACAGACAATGACGATTTTGCTGTGCCGACAGATAGTCCAAACGATCGGTAAAGTGAAGCGTCTGAGGATATGCAAGTCCCTCACACAACTTCTCTACGCCACGATGGATATATCCGCAATACAAGTCAATTTTCTTGATCGTTTCGCCATCCACCGATGTGCGAAAACGAAGCACTCCGTGGGTTGCAGGGTGTTGCGGACCGATATTCACCACAAATTCTTCCGGGTCAAATATAGTCACATCCTTCTTGGTCACATTCCCCTCGGCATCCTCCACATACGTCACCGTAGTGTCGTCTACCTCTTCATGCTCCAATCTCACAGGATTCTTAGCCGGATCCGCGTCATAATCCTTACGCAACGGATGTCCCACCCAGTCATTGCGCAAGAACAAACGGCGCATGTCGGGGTGATTGATAAATATGATGCCGAAGAAGTCATACACTTCTCGCTCATAGAGATTTGCTATTGCCCATAGATCCGACACGCTGTGAAGCTTCGGCTCATTGCGATCATCCGTTGCCACGCGCACCGATATCTGAGTGTTGTATTTGGTCGATGTGAGATAATAGACACAGCCGAGCTTATCGCTCCAGTCCATTCCCACAATAGCCACGAGATAATCGTAGCTCAATTCGGCATCTTCCTTCAATACTTTTGCGAAGTCGTGCCACTTAGCGTCGGGAACATTCACCAACAGCACTTCTCCCTCTTCAAACGTTGCCTCGGGTAAGAGCTTGGCTATTTTTTCCTGAATATTTGCCATAATTATTATTGATGGTTATGTGGATTCTAAGTTTATTATTATATATAAGGTGTAATCTGCATTATGCCTCCTCTATCGGATGTGCTGCCAAAAATTCTTTTTGTTTCTCTTGGCGGTTCACACCACCGAAGAATTTTTCCACCTTAATCTTTCGCGAAAGTTGGAGTATGCCATATATCATCGCATCCGGACGCGGAGGACATCCCGGCAGATACACATCCACAGGAATTATCTCACCTACACCCTTCACCACGTGATACGAATTTCTGAACGGTCCGCCCGAAATCGCACAGCCGCCGGTGGCTATCACATACTTAGGTTCTGCGAGCTGATCATACAAACGACGCACTACCGGTGCCATTCTATGTACAATCGTACCGGCCACCATCATGAAGTCGGCCTGACGGGGGGACGAACGCGCTACTTCCCAGCCAAAACGTGCCATATCATAACGCGCAGCTCCCAATGCGATAAACTCGATACCGCAGCAGCTCGTCGCAAACGTCAATGGCCACAATGAGTTACTACGTCCCCAGTTGATCAACTGGTCGAGCTTGCCTACGATCACATTCGTACCATTGGCTTTAAGCTCATCTATCAATCCCTGGATATACTCGTTATCCTTAAATTCTTCCGGTTGAATCCCCTTAATTTTGATGTCGTTTACTTCCATTCAAGAGCTCCTTTCCGCCAAGCATACACAAGACCCAGCACTAAGATGGTGAAAAATACTGCGATGCTGATCAAGCCGGCCGAGCCAAGCTCGCGCACCTTCACCGCCCACGGAAACAAAAACACTGTTTCCACATCAAACATCAAAAACAAAATCGCATAAAGGTAGTAGCCAACCTTAAATTGTGCCATACTCTCGCCTCGCGTGGGAATACCACACTCATAGGCTTCTCCTTTCTGCGGGTTGAATGAGCGCGGAGAAATCAATCGCGCCAAAACCAACGCTACAGCCACAAGACCGACTCCCGTTAAGGCGCCGACTACGGCCATTGTAGAACTTTGAATACCAAAAATTGCTGTTGATACCATATATAATTTATCAAATTTTTTCTTTTCGCTCTCATTGACGGACGCGGGTCAGCATCTCCGCATTAGGCCATCTATTCGTCTATCAATCACGGCATTAATGCAGCCACAAGGATTTACCTTCCTCAAAGCTGCGATTTCACTTTGCAAATATACGAAAAATATTGCAATCTCCGCAACCATTACTTCGTTTTATTACTCAACTTTTTATCCTCTAAATTATACTATTCCCACCATCGTCCATAAAAAAGTCGGAACAGCCCAACACGACCGCTCCGACCTTTATTCATCGCTTAAATTCGATTAATAATCCAATTCATTCGATTGACTTTCCGACACCACCTTCCATTTGCCTGCCACTTCATAGCTGATGGCGATACCGCTCGCTATGTAGCAACGTGCGTTCAAGTTAGTGATCATAAATTGCTCGTACGGAGTGTTGGCTATCTCAGGCACTACGCGATCTGATTGCAAGCGAATCACGCCGTCCACCACATCGACACCTACACCCTTAAACACCATCTCCGATTGCGCAGGCATATTTGCCGCAAATTTCGCATTATACACATGCACATCGGCAGTCAATTCTTTGCTCGTTTCATCTTGCGACAACACTATACCATAATATGGGTCGGTGGTTTCATACTCATCACCCGTAGCAAGCGTAGTCACAGTCGTTTCGGCGCCAAACACACTCTCTACCGGCAACACTGTCACCTCATAGCGATCGTTGATCTCATACGAAATAGACACTATTGGCGTCGTGGTGTTATAATAGGTCATCGTGAACGTATCCACCATATAGCCCGACATAGGCATTCCGTTGCTATATGGCTGTATGTCTCTCGCCACAACGGTATAAGTATATGTTCCTACCACCAACGGCATGTCGTATAGTTCCATCGACTTTGCATCTTCACCATCAGCAAGTTTCAACCCTACGATTCCTACCGACAATGTCTTTTTATCAAAGTCAAAGTTGAGGCTGTAGCCCACTGAGGTTGTTGTGCCGCTATTACCCGACACATATTGTGTGCCTGTCGACTCATCTTCTACACAATTGTAGCAGTCGGTATACACCACTGTAGCCTTGTTGCCGTAGTCATCATCGCTATCACACGAACTCATCATTGCGGCAGCAATCATTCCCACTGCCATCATCTTAAATAGTTTCATACCTGTTTTCTTGTTTATATTGATTTATGCTATTCAATCTCAAATTTCAATCGCAATGTCACGCCTACACGACATCCTTTGCCACGTTGCAAAAAGGCATTCGACATTGAAACGAAATAAAACGTATTATATTTTGTCGATGTAAAATTATCAACCCACACCGACGCTGCATACTGTCCTCCTTCGACACCTACCGACGCCGACGGCACTACATAAAATCGTTGTCGCTCGGTGTTGGCTTCGTTCCACATCATATCGCCTACGCCGCGAGCATTCACATCCACCACCACCTCATCGGCCCATGTAGTAGCCAACGGCTGGCGATAAGTCACTCCGGCATAAGCCGTGTGAGCCGGTGCGTAGGGCACTCTGTTGCCGCTGAAGTCTTCTTTACCGTTGTCATATTCTCTGAATCGCGCATTAGTGTAGCCATACGACAAGTTGACTGCCAAATTGTCGGTCGGATAGAGTCGCAACGCCGCTTCTGCACCATAGCTACGCGAGCGGCCTGCATTGGTCATCATGCGACCGGTAGTCGTCCCATCGGGAAATATCGTCAGTTGCTGGTCGCGACAATCGATATAGTACAATGCCACATCGCCTTGCACTCTGCCGTCGGCACTCATATAGTGAGTTCCAACTTCGTAGTTCCAACTCTTTTCGGGCTTATACCCCACTATCTCGTCAACATCATAGCTCATTCCGATGCCCATCTGCCCCATCAGTCGCTGCTGAAGCACGTCGGAAAACATCTGCGTGTTAAATCCTCCTGCTTTATAACCCTTTGCCACTGAGCCATACACCATCCACTCATCATCGGTCGGCAATTGATATGTAGCTGTCACCTTCGGCAATAGCTGCACGAAGTCTTTCGCCATGTCGCCACCATCGGCTATATCCACCGCGTCGTGGCGGTAATGCTCGATGCCGTCGGCGGTCACATGCAGCGTCTCATAGCCGGTGTGGCACTCGCTATGGTATTTCAGTTCGGCTCGCTCGTAGTCCAGTCGCAATCCACCGGTAAGCGTCAATTCTCCTAATTTCAGACTGCTCTGATGATAAAGTGCCACGCCGAAGGTGGGATTCTTGAAGTTGCTGCCAAGCACAAACTCATCTTCGTCCCAGCGTATCGGATAGTCCGGATTGGCGTCGTTTCGATGCTTCATTATCAGCTCTTCGATACCGGTTTCCTTAAAGGTAACCGGGGCATCCATATCCATATCCTTATAAAAGCCAAATACTCCACCCATCCAAGAGTAGTCGCCCACAGAGCCGCGTCCTATTAGATCCTGCGTCAATGCCCACTCCCGGCGAGCCTGCGTCAGCGTGAAATACGGCTCGGGACGGAAGTCTTGGTCGAGCGTCATGTTATCATCTATATATTGAAAGCTGGTGATGCTCGATAGCTGCACTCCTCCCACATTCCACTTCACAGTCAGTCCGTCGGTCACACTCGTACGGCGATAGAAACAGGTGTCATTGTAGTTTATCTCTCCCGTTTTCACCAACTCATACGGATAGCCCCCTTGGCGCACTATCTGCACTCCGAGTGTATTCTCCACACTCACGTTCGACGTCGGACGCCACTGCGTCTTCCATCGTGCGCCGCCATGCCTCTCGTGGTCGCATTTCTCGCCATTATTAAGGTTGGTATATTCGCCATCGGTCTGTCCATAGCCGCCGGTTATCGACATTGCCAATCGATCGGTCAGTTTCGTGTAGTAGCCCACCGATGCTTGCAGCGTGTTATGACTTCCATATTCCACCATCGCGCGCACCCCCTGCCACCTCATCGGCGACAGCGTGTACACATTCACCTGACCACCCATCGTATTGCGACCATAGAGAGTGCTCTGCGGACCGCGCAACACCTCCACTCGCTCCATGTCGGCCATGTCAAAATCGTAGTTATCCTTATTTAATATAGGCACATTATCCACCATCATTCCCACTACCGGTTGGTCGATACGCGCCCCAAGACCGCGCATATAGATTGTCGACGTCATGCGCGAACCATAGTCTGGGATATAAAAGTTCGGAACCATCTCACTTGCTCCGCGCATGTTCACTATTCCTTCCCGTTCTATCTCGCCCTGACCGATCACCGTCGAGGCCATCGGCTGACGCCTCACATCACTATTCATCTTGATAGCACTCACCGACACCTCGCCCACTGCCACCACCGTGTCGGCATACTCCTCCACAGCCATCGCACACTGAGCCACAGCCACGAGCGACATCACAGCCAATATTCTCTTCTTCAATTTCATGCCACAAAGTTAGCAATTTCATTCCACCCCCGCAATCACTACTTATAGTGATACCCCACCGCACCAACCCATTCCTAATTCCTCACTCCTAATTCCTCACTTAAAAATCTTCCGTGCTATTCTGTGAAATCTGTGAGCTATCTTTGCTCTTTCACCTCGATTGTTGTTCCGGAGCTATGGGCTGCCATTGCCGGTGCATATTGGCTCTGGAGCGAGGCGATGCCACCGGTATAAGTGCCGGCATTGTTGACATATAGCTCATAACCAAGACGATAGACGCCTTTGCGCAAGCGATCCACAAACATGGTGGTCGACGCATCGCGATTCTCACGATAGAAATACACTCCTTCGCAGTATATTGGCTTGGGCAACTGCTCCGTAGGCTCAAAACAAGCCGCACGGTCGTCGATTATAGCCACATAATCCATATCTTTGTTGGCGCGTATGATCAGCTCTACTTTCACGCGGTCGCCCACTTTCATTGTGTCGGCCATAACCCATTCTGAGCCTCGTTTCACGTAGAATTGCTTCTCGATCGACACATCGTCGCTCTCTTGTTGTGCTACATTGTTCATTTGGTCGAAAAATTGGCAGTAGACCGTGCCCCACGATGGATAGTCGGCAGCCTTTGCCACGGTAAGAAGCTTGCCGGCAGGATTCATCTGACCGATCGATGTGCGGAAATAGCCAAGCATCCGGTCGATGCGGTCGGCTTTCACCTCCTCGCCTCCGATTTTCACCACAGCGCCTACGGCCGGACGTGTCCAGTCGCTTCCCGAGGAGAGTATCGACGCTATCACATCCGATGTGATAAGCGCTGTTCCCCAGTTGGTTGCCTGCTTTTGGAGAATGAGCCATTGACGTATGCGATCCACCTCTGCGGCTTTCGGTGTGATGGCATTGTAGGCATCGAGTAGTAGCGATGCAGTGCCTATCTTGGCTGTGTAGTGCGCGTTGTCGAGCGACGGCCACCACATGCCGCGTTGCGGAGTGTATTGCGAGAACTCATTCAGCGA
>CAZWWS010000075.1:0-9172 GCA_964637445.1 uncultured Muribaculum sp. | reverse complement strand
AATATACTAAATAATACACTGATTAACAATAGCTTAATTTATAGAACTTGCCTTATTTTGCTATTGAGTCTCGCATAGTGCGAGCAATTTGGTCTCGTGCAATCATTAATTTATGCTCCAACATTTCTTTCCTTAATAGAGTCGACCGAAGTTGAAATATGATTTTTGCCATATCGTATGTATTGGCAAGAGCTTCAATATCGGATTTTGTCAATTGTGTCTTATATTTTTGTTGTCCATTGAATTCAAGTGTGATAAATTTATCTCTGTTATGGCTCGCAAAGTAGCCTAATGTGTCGCATTCTTCTCCAACAAAAGTAATCATTTCGGTACTTCCGGAACGATAATTTCGGTCTCCATCGTATTTGATGTCAGTCGTTTTCACTCTTTCGTTATTGGAGATTAAGGATATTGACGTATGCTTAATCGGTTTGGTTGTCAACGAAGAAATAATATAGAATTCTCCTTCTGGAGAGATACGAGCCTGTATGCCTGTTTTGCTGAATAGATTCACGTTGGATATAGATTTTGCAACGTAATATCCATCAACTAATTCGGGACTGTTTATGTAGGTAAAATACTCTTCAAGTCTAAACTTTTCCTGTTGTAATTGTGCGATTAGACTATCACAATTTTCAATCTCATTAATTGTTATTCCTTCGATAACCTTTGGACGTAGATGCAAAGCATCTCTTTGAACGTCAATTTGCTTCGGGAAATTAGATTGTAAAGAGTCGAGTAACTGCTGCGATAAAGCAAAGTTTTTTGCTATGCATGCAGAGTCCGCATTCTCTAATAGTGCTTTTGCTTGTTCTTGCTCCAATGAGGATGTATTACAAGACGATAGAATCCCAATAAGGGTAATGCTGCTAAGCAATAATTTATTTACTACGTTGCACATCTTTTACTCCTTTTACTGTTTTGATTTTTTTTATCAAATTATTTAATGTTTGAGTGTCATTTACACCAACGACCAAATAGCCTTGGAATAATCCATCATTTGAATCAATAGAAATGCTTCGCAATGTGATATTCTTTTCTTTATTGATAATTGATGTGATATTTGTTACGATTCCGATGTCGTCATGTCCGACAATGCGTAGAGTCGCTCCAAATTGAGTTCCAAGTTTTCCCGACCATCGGGTCGGTATAATTCTGTATGGATATTTTTCTTTGATATTTGATGCATTAGGACAATCGGAACGATGCACTTTTATTACACCTTCAGACGAGATGAATCCAAAAACCTCATCTCCGTAAATCGGATTACAGCATTTTGCTAATTTATAGTTTATTCCTTTGATGTCATCTCCAATGACTAATACATCATTAGTTTGGTTTTCTTCATCCGATTGTGGTTGGAGTGTAAATCCTTCTGCCGAACGAGTTTCGTTCGACACTTCATTTAATTTTCGTTCGACAGATATATATTCTTCAACGATTCGATTTATATCAAGTTGTTCAGAGGCTACTTCATCAAAAAAATCAGTAACGGTTTTATAACCCATTTTTTTGATTACTTTCATTATAATGGCTTCTTCCAACTCGATTTTCCTATTCTTAAATCGACGTTGAACCATTTCTTTCCCTAATTCTGCTGCTCGATTGTTTTGCTCATGTATTGTTTGTCTGATTTTTACACGCGCCTTTGATGTTACAACAAAATTGAGCCAATCAGGTCTTGGTGTTTGAGTTGATGAGGTAAGAATTTCTACCGTATCGCCACTTTTTAATTTGTGGTTTATTTTTTGATTTTTACCATTAACCTTACCGCCGATACATGAACATCCAAGTTTGGAATGAATGTTGAACGCAAAATCCAAAATTGTAGCACCAAGAGGGAGCTTGTATAAGTCGCCTTTTGGCGTAAACACGAACACCTCTTTGTCATAGATGTCCATTTTGAAATTTTTCATCAATTCCATCGGCCCGGTTTCAGCCGCTTCAAGGATATCTCTGACATTGTTCATCCATGCATCAAGGTCATTTTCGCTTTTGATGCCTTTATATTTCCAATGAGCCGCCAATCCCTTTTCAGCTATTTCATCCATGCGACGAGTGCGAATCTGCACTTCAACCCATCTGTTTTCAGGCCCTTTTACCGTAATATGTAATGACTCATAGCCGTTACTTTTGGGGATGCTCAACCAATCTTTCATCCTGACGGGATTTGGTTGATACATATCAGTTACTATCGAATAAGCAAGCCAGCAATCACTCTTTTCTCTCTCAATAGGAGCATCAAGAATAATGCGAATTGCAAACAAATCATAGATATGCTCTAAATCATTGTTCTGCTTTTTGAGCTTATTCCATATTGAATATATCGATTTGGTTCGCCCTTTTATTTCATACTTAAGAGATGTCGTATTTAATTTTTCTTTTATGGGAGCAATAAAATTGTCAATATACGCATCTCTGGCTACTTTCGTTTGATTGAGTTCATGGGCTATTCGAGTATAGGTCTCTCGATTTGTGTATTTCAGCGAGAGATCTTCAAGTTCGGATTTAATTGCATATAATCCTAATCTATGAGCTAAAGGTGCATATAAGTAGTTCGATTCGTATGCCACGTCACGAACATACTTCTCGTTCGGGTGATGATTGATTGCTCTCATAAGAGCTAATCGGTCTACAATCATTATTATGATGACTCGAATGTCTTCTGCAAACGTAAGAAGTAATTTTCGAAAATTATCACTCTCTACTGCGGCTTGTCGGCTATATAGAGTTGAAACTTTGAGAAGCCCTTTGATTAATTTTGCAATATCCTCTCCCCAATGTTTGGTAATTACATCGGTCGGGATAAATTCACTTTTACATAGGTTGTATAGCAGTATTGCAATAATCATGTTCCTGTCGGGACTGATTTTTGTGCACAATAGTGATGCTGTACGCAAATTATGCAATATTGGATTTATTCCGTATCGATCTCTTGAGATGTGATTTTGCTCTACACCTTCAGAAATTATATCTCGAACCCGTTTGATGTCGTTTGGCTCTAAAATATTTTTTACTATCCCGATTAATTGGCGGGAAAGCGACAATAGTTCCGCTTTCTCATTTGGGTTGTAAAAATTCTTATCCATAAGCTATTAAAATCTATCTCAAAATTAGTACATTATTTTATAATAGACCTCATTGCTATTGGGAAAAACTGTTAATAGGGGCGAATTAATCTTGAGAATAAATTTAGTCCACTAATTAAAGTCCTTCGATGACATCTAATTTGTTCAACTCCTCAATGTAGCTAAGCAACTCCTCACGACCTCTTCCATCCTCGCTTGACGTTAAAAATATCGGAGGGAGTTCTTCCCACACTTTCAAAAGCTCCTGGCAATAGAGGTTTATTTTTTGCTTCCCGGCTACAGGTCCCATTTTGTCGAGTTTTGTAAAAACAATGCTAAATGGAATCTCATTTTCTCCTAACCATTCCATAAATTCCAAATCGATTTTTTGTGGCTCGTGGCGAGAATCTATAAGTACAAAAAGATTTGTCATTTGGCTACGTCCGAGAATGTAGCGTTCAATCATCGTGCGTAATTTCTCCCGTCCGTCTTTTCCTCTTCGTGCATAGCCATATCCGGGCAAGTCAACAATATACCACTGATCATTAATTAAAAAATGATTTATAAGCATAGTTTTCCCGGGAGTAGAAGATGTCATTGCAAGACTTTTACGCTTTGTAAGCATATTTATAAGCGACGATTTACCCACATTTGAACGCCCGATAAATGCGTATTCGTGCATTTGCGTATTGGGGCAATTAGATACATCACTATTGCTGATTACGAATTTAGCACTTTTTATATCCATGACCGTTTAATTATTACATTATTAAGTATGTGGTGTATGCAATATATACTAACAAAAAGATTACCCCTTCGATTCTATCAAATTTACGTTTCCCGAAGGTAAAGGCAACTAAGAATGTAAATAGAGCCGATATGAGCAATAAAGCAAAATCTACAATGTTTATATTATCAACGGCTATAGGACTGACCAAAGACGATAATCCTAATATACCGAATATATTGAATATATTGGATCCGAGCACATTGCCTAACGCTAATTGGGCATTGCCTTTAATTGCAGCAAATACACATGTGATAAGCTCCGGCAAAGATGTACCGACTGCAACTAATGTTATCGATATTACCGCATCAGGTACGCCCCATTGTTTAGCTAATGTTGTTGATGAATCTATAAGCATGGTGCCTCCATATATGAGCATTGCTAATGAGATTATAGCGATTAACCACAACAACCATTGCGGTTTCCCGGTTAATGACGATGTTGCATTTTCCTCTGTCTCTTCCGCGGCTTTACCTTTTTGTCGCATGATTAGAAATAGATATATAGCGAAAATCAACAATAGGATGAAACCATCAAATCTCGATAATATGTTGGTCGTGATGCGCGGTAATATTGAGTCATACACCAAAATAAATAGCATTATTGCCGCAAAAATTGCCATTGGAATATCGCGACGCATTGTTTCGCGCTCGATTTTGAATGGCAGTATTATTGCAGTGATTCCTAAAATTAAAAGTACGTTGCATATATTTGACCCTACAATGTTTCCCATTGACATATCCCCAAGCCCTTGTATGGCTGAAGATAATGATACAAACAATTCGGGCGATGAGGTGCCAATGCCGACAATGGTCAGGCCGATTACAAAGTTGGAAATTTTTGCTCTTTGTGCAATTGCAACCGACGAATCTACCAAATAATTAGCTCCGGCTAATAGTAAAATTAATCCTAATACTAAAAATAAATAATCCATAAAATCTAATTTAAGATGCAAAGTTAGCTAAAAAACGCGTTTTTTGTTTAACTTTGTTGTATCAAGTTGAGTCGTATCTCAAAAATTACGTTGTGAAAAATAATAAACGCGAAAATATATTCAAATTTAAGCAGTTTTCGGTTCGGAATGAATTAAGTGCTATGAAAGTTGGTACTGATGGTGTACTGCTTGGGGCATGGTGTGATATTTCCGGTGCGAAAAAAGTACTTGATGTTGGCACTGGAACAGGCTTAATAGCTTTAATGGTGGCTCAACGATGTGATGCGACAATTGTTGGTGTGGAAATTGATTCTGATGCTGCAAATGAGGCTACGCTTAATGCTCAATCTTCTCCATGGGGCAATCGTGTCTTGATTATCAATGCTGATTTTGTTAAACTCTCAAATGAAGTTGGCATAGATAGTGTTGACCATATAGTAAGCAATCCGCCATATTTTGATACTGCAATAGTAGCTCCTGATTCAAGGAGAGCGATGGCTCGCCATGGCGCGTCTCTTGATTTTAAGTCGTTAATAGAGCTGTCCTCCCGAATATTGATCGATCAAGGACGATTATCATTAATATCTCCGGTCGATCGTAAAGATGATATTCTTTATGCTACATCATTGTGCCGTCTATCATTAAGCAGGTACACAGAAGTATATCCTACTCCGAAGTCTGCACCATCTCGCATATTGTGGGAGTTTGTGAAGGGCGATGGGGGCGGCTTGGAAAAATCTCAACTGACCATTCAATTATCTCCCGGAGTATACACTCCGGAATATATCGAATTAACTCGTGAATTTTATCTTAAAATGTAATATGTATGCTAAATAATAATTCTCCATTAGGTTTTTCTCGGCAGTTAAGTCTGTTCCTTTGTTGGTGGTTGTTCGGATTTGCCATTGCAGTACTTGTGATTGGCGTTATCACGGCTCGGCTTGGTGTCGAATCACGTTCCGTACTGTATGTTACAACTATCATTCAGGATATATTGATATTTCTATCTCCTGTAGCAACTACGGCTGTGCTTATTTCGCGCAATCCGATAAGTTTTCTCCAACTAAACAAACTTCCTAACGCAAAATCGCTTTTATTGACCATAATTGCAGCAATTGTAAGCATTCCGGCGATGAACGTAATAATTGAATGGAATGCATCGATGTCGTTGCCGGAGTCATTGCATAGTGTGGAGGAGTGGATGCGACAAAGTGAAGCGCAATCGGCTTCGTTGATAAATAATATGCTTAGTGGCACATCTGTAGGTAATCTCATTACTGTAATATTGATTATCGGATTTCTCACCGGCTTGAGTGAAGAATTGTTCTTCCGAGGTATGTTTCAGCGAATATTGTTTGGCCGACCGATGAATATGCATTTGGCTGTCTGGATTACGGCGATTGTGTTCAGTGTTGCTCACATGCAATTCTATGGTTTTGTCCCACGATTGTTGTTGGGCGCGTTTTTTGGATACCTTGCTTGGTGGAGTAAATCACTGTGGCTTCCGGTTATCGCTCATGCGATCAACAATTCGTTGGTGGTGATCACTCAGTGGTCAATCAACAATAAATATATCACTGATGACATAAATAAAATCGGAGTAGGGGACTCCTGCTCCGATATACTGATAGTTTGCTTGAGTATTGCTCTTACAATTACATCGTTGATTGCGTTGTGTCGATGGAGAAAGTCGTCCTCGGATGTTAATCAAACTTTTTGCGGTTGAATATAAATCCTCGTCCGAGATATTTTTCTCTTACTATAGGATTTGCGGCGAGTTCCTCTGATGTGCCTTGGAATAATATCTTTCCTTCAAACAATAGATATGCACGATCGGTAATGCTGAGTGTTTCCGGCGCGTTATGGTCGGTGATGAGAATACCGATATTCTTCTCTTTAAGTTTATACACCACATATTGAATATCTTCCACTGCGATTGGATCGACGCCGGCAAATGGCTCATCGAGCATTATAAATTTAGGGTTGATGGCCAAGCAACGGGCTATTTCAGTACGTCGACGCTCGCCACCGGATAGTTGATCACCGAGGTTCTTTCTTACTTTGTGCAGATTGAACTCTGAGATTAGGCTTTCGAGTTTGTCTTGCTGGTATTCTTTGGTGGTGTTTGTCATCTCAAGCACCGAGCGAATATTGTCCTCTACGCTCAATTTTCTGAATACCGATGGCTCTTGAGCCAAATATCCGATTCCGTTTTGAGCACGTTTATACATCGGATATTTCGTGATATTCAAGTCATTGAGAAATATTTCCCCTTCGTTGGGGGTGACAAGTCCAACTGTCATATAGAATGTAGTTGTCTTGCCGGCTCCATTTGGACCAAGCAACCCTACGATTTCGCCTTGTTTCACGTTTATCGACACATGGTTCACTACTGTGCGTTGGCGATATTTCTTTACTAAATTGTCGGTACGCAACACCATTTTGCCCTCAGTGCCAATAGGATAGTCCACTGCTATCGTTTGTGACTCTATATTTTGATTTTCTTCCATTTCAATTTTATTTTTTGATTCGTCCGGCAATGTATTCAGTTAGCAATCCTATTGCCACGGTGTTTTGGCCGCCTTGAGGTACTATCAGATCGGCATATCGTTTTGACGGCTCTATATACATATTGTGCATTGGTTTTAACACGGCTTCATATCTATTTATCACCATCATTGGTGTGCGTCCGCGTTCCACACAGTCGCGAGCTATCACTCGTATGAGTCGGTCGTCGGGGTCGGCATCCACAAATACTTTTACATCCATCATCTCACGAAGCTCCGGCTCGTTTAGCACCAATATTCCCTCTACGATTACTACTTCGCGAGGCTCAACGATTATGGTTTCCTGTTGCCGTGTGCATGTCAGATATGAATAGGTAGGCATCTCTATTGTTTCTCCTGCCTTCAGTCGACGAAGATGTTCTATCAATAGTGTCCATTCTATCGAATTCGGCTCATCGAAGTTTATTTTACTGCGCTCTTCGGGAGGGATATGGCTTGAATCCTTGTAGTAGGAATCCTGTGGCAATAGTGCCACCTCGCCTTGTGGCAAGCTGGAGATGATCTTGTTGACTACCGTAGTCTTTCCTGAACCGGTTCCGCCGGCGATTCCGATGATTATCATAACTGAAATATTCCAATTCTAACCACAAACTTAGTAAAAATTCTGCTATAATAATGCATATATGTACCAAAATCTCCTTATTATTGGAGAAATATACCATCCTATACTTGCGAATCAATATCATCAAGCCAAAAAAAATCGTTACCTTTGCACTCAAATTATTTTATCACACCGAAATTATGATTATAAATACTGCATTAGAAACTTTTGGCGAATATTGCCTTTTTATGAGGCGTGTGTTTGCCATCCCCGATAAGTGGAAAGTCTTTTTTCGCAATTTTATCAACGAAATTTCCAAATTAGGAATCGACTCTATCCCGTTTGTGGTGATAATTTCGATTTTTATCGGTGCTGTATGTGCCATTCAGATGCAGCAATATGTCACCTCGCCTCTCATCCCGAGCTATACCGTTGGCCTTGCCACTCGCGATATTATCTTGCTCGAATTTTCATCGTCGATTCTTTGCCTTATTCTTGCCGGTAAAGTAGGCTCTAATATTGCTTCCGAGATAGGCACTATGCGTGTCACAGAGCAAATCGATGCTCTCGAAATCATGGGTGTCAACTCTGCCAACTATATCGTGCTGCCAAAAGTTATGGCATTCCTTGTGTTTATGCCTGTGCTTGCTGTGTTAAGCATGTCGACCGGTATCTTTGGCGGTTATCTTGTTGCGGTCACCACCGATTTGATTCCGGTGTCTAAATATGTCTACGGCATTCAAACTATGTTTGTCGAATGGTATGTATGGTATGCTATCATCAAGACGCTCTTTTTTGCGGTGATTATCACGTCGGTTGCCTCCTACTATGGCTATTTCGTAAAGGGTGGGGCGCTCCAAGTGGGTAAGGCCAGCACCAATGCCGTAGTGTCGAGTAGTACTCTCATTCTTTTGTTCGACTTAATTCTTACAAAACTCTTGCTATAATGATAGAAGTAAAAGGTGTCACCAAATCTTTTGAAGACAAGACTGTCCTTCATAATATAAATGCCACATTCTATGATGGCAAGACCAATCTTATTATCGGTCAGAGTGGTTCCGGTAAAACTGTGTTGATGAAGTCGCTCGTCGGATTGCTCACTCCCGAGCAAGGTGCTATTCTCTACGACGGCCGCGACATTGTGAAGATGAACGCCGATGAGCGCAAAGACTTGCGCATGGAGATCGGTATGCTTTTTCAAGGCTCTGCGCTTTTCGACTCTGAGACAGTGCTCGGCAACGTGATGTTTCCGCTCATCATGTTCTCCAAGATGAC
>CAZWWS010000074.1:0-9527 GCA_964637445.1 uncultured Muribaculum sp. | reverse complement strand
ACATAGAACTCATTGAAATAATGTTTGTAGAATTTTATTTCTCGGTTTGCCATATTTTCGTTTTTACAACGGCAAAGTTAACTAAAAAGTTTACTTGTGTCAAATTTTTGAATCATTTTTGTGATGACATGTCCGAAAAGTAGGTTTGAGTAAAACCGCACTCCGTTATCAAAGGGGTAACGGAGTGCGTAGGTTTCGGTGGCGCTCACAAAGGAGGCTTTTATTTGTCGGTCGGGTTTTATTTGAGGGAGTTGGTCAGGCGGGTGTTGATGGCTTTGACGCGAGCTGCGTCGAGTTTGATAACTTTGCGGTCGTAGGTTATCAATCCGTTCACTTCGATTTCGACATCGGTGGTTTGGGTGTAGACTCCTGCCGAGAATCCGCGTGGCACCAAATCCAAAAGCATTTGAGCATATTTTACATACTCATCTGTTGCGGCCTCCGATGAGGAGAATTGTACGTAGCCCCAATTTCGGTCGGGTTCCCAAAGGTGCTCTTTCACAACATAGCCGATACCTCCGTATTCGCCGAGTACGGTGGCTCGCCGGGCATCGTAGAGATACAAGTCGGGAGCGGGATAATTGTGAAGGTCGAGCATATCGCCTGTCGGATAGTGGTTGCCGCCGCTGGCCGGGTTGACCAGACGCGATGGGTCGTAGCTTTTGGTCCATTCTGCGATTTCGGGTGTCTTAAACTGTCCCCAACGTTCGTTGAACGGAGTCCATACACCGATGCAGGGATAAGAATACAGGCAGTCGATTATCTCTTTCCATTCTTTGCGATAAGTGGCTTCTGATTCGGCAGTGCGGTTAAGTTCTATTCCATCGAAATATTGATGGGTCTGCCATTGCGGACTCTTGTCGCCGCTTGGCATATCTTGCCATACGATGATGCCCAATCGGTCGCAGTGGGTGTACCATCGCGCCGGTTCGACCTTGATGTGCTTGCGTATCATGTTGAAACCCAGCTCTTTGGTTTTGATGATGTCGAATGCTAATGCTTCATCGCTCGGGGCGGTGTATAATCCGTCGGGCCACCAACCTTGGTCTAATGGTCCAAATTGGAACATCGGTTTGTTGTTAAGCTCCATACGCACGATGCCGTTTTTGTCGCGGCCGATAGAGTATTTTCTCATTGCGGCATAGCTGTTAACAGCATCGATGGTCTTGCCAGAGTTGGTCAACTTCACTTTCAAATCGTAGAGGTGAGGGGTGTCGGGGCTCCATAACTTGCAATCTTCGGGCATGGCTATCTCCACGGCCTGAGAGTTGATGCTTCGGCCGGAGGCCACAAGCGTCGTGCCATCGTAGACTTCCACTTCCACCACATCGTCGGCAGAAGCTGCGCTCAGACGTGCATCGATGGTGAGTCGTTTTAAGTCGATGTCGGGGGTGATGCGAAGATCGGCGATATGATTTTTTGCCACAGGCTCCAGCCATACGGTTTGCCAAATGCCACTCACGGGAGTGTACCAAATGCTATTTGGTTTTCTCACCTGCTTGCCTCGTGGTTGGTTTCCTTTGTCGGTGGGGTCCCACACTCTTACCGTCAGGCTGTTGCTGCCTTTGCTGTTCAAAGCGGCGGTGATGTCGAACGAGAATGGAGCGAAACCTCCGGTGTGACTTCCCACTTTCACATCGTTGACCCACACATCGGCTTTCC
This sequence comes from uncultured Muribaculum sp., assembly GCA_964637445.1. GTDB lineage: Bacteria > Bacteroidota > Bacteroidia > Bacteroidales > Muribaculaceae > M3. The sequence continues at coordinate 7,865 of CAZWWS010000074.1, read as the reverse complement.
AATCGACGGCGCCAAAGTGGAGCAGCACTTGCTTGCCTTTCCAAATCTTAGGCACATCGAATGTGCGGTGATATACGATCTCTTTAGTCTCGTCGATGGTGCGGCCTACACCCGACAGGGCCGACTCGATGGCAAACGGCACAAGGATTTCTCCCTCATAGCTCGATGGCTGGCGGGCACTCTTGTCGACTACCGCGTAGTCCCAAAGTCCATTGAGATTGAGCCACTCGCCACGCTCCATGATGGGACGCGGATATTCGGGCAGTACATTTACGGGGTCGAGTTTTTCTCCCCAAGGGGTCATAATACGTTCTCCGGCCGGCTTCCATTGCCCCGAAGAAGGAAAGGTGCAAAGCATCAGTATCAATGCTGCAATAAGTTTTAGATTCATAGAGAAGTCGGTTAAGTTAGAATATAAGTATCGTAAACAATATCTGCGCAAAAAAAATCTTTCCCACCTCAAAGGTAGTAAAAATCCTCCATGATGCAAAAATATTATTGTGGGGAAATGAACAAAAGTTGCAGATGTGTGATTTTTATCGTAAATTTGAAGATAAATGTATAAATCTATAAGAATATGGAAATAACGGCAAGTAATATAATGTTGATAGTGGCGGTGTTGCTGTCGCTGAGTGTGTTGGTGGGCAAGGCCGGCAATAGGTTTGGGATGCCGGCGTTGTTGCTGTTTCTCGGCGTGGGAATGCTCGCCGGGACTGATGGCTTCGGCTTGGAATTTGACAATGCCGGGGTGGCTCAGTTTATCGGCATGATATCGCTGAGCATCATCTTGTTTTCGGGTGGTGTTGACACAAAGTTTAGTGACATACGCCCGATCATAGGGCCGGGCGTAGTGCTGGCAACGGTAGGAGTGTTACTGACTACCGCCATCACCGGCGCATTTATCTATTATCTGATGCAGTGGCTTGCGCCGGCACATGCTTTCGGGTGGACTGAGTCCTTGCTGCTTGCCGCGATAATGTCGTCGACCGATTCGGCATCGGTATTTTCGATTTTGAATTCGTCGAAGACGGGTCTGAAGCAGAACCTCAAGCCTACACTTGAGCTTGAGAGCGGAAGTAACGACCCGATGGCTTATCTTCTTGTGATAATCTTGATCGACATCATAGAAGGCGGTGGGTCGATGGGTGCCGGTCTCTGGTGGCATTCGGGGTTGCTGCTTGTGCAGCAGCTTGTGCTCGGTGTCATCGGCGGCGTTGCCGTTGGCTACGCGTCGGTGTGGGTCGTGAACCGCATGCGAGTGAGCAACGAGTTCATGTATCCGGTGATGGTGATAGCTTGTGTGTTCTTTGCCTTTACCCTCACTGAGGCTATCGGTGGCAACAGCTACTTGGCTGTGTATATCGCCGGTTTGGTCGTGGGCAACTGCAAGTTGGCGTTGAAGCATACGATCACCACATTTTTCGGGGGCTTCACTTGGCTTGTGCAGATTATCATGTTCTTGTCGCTGGGGTTGCTTGTCAATCCTCGCGAGATTGTCGAGGTGCAGATTGCAGTGCCCGGGTTGTTGCTGGGTGTGTTTATGATCGTAGTGGCGCGTCCTATGGCGGTGTTTATCTCTTTGCTGCCATTCCGCCGGTTCACGACTAAGGCACGACTTTATATCTCGTGGGTGGGTTTGCGTGGCGCTGTGCCTATCATCTTTGCCACCTACGCATTGATGTCGCCCGACGTGGCTCACGCCCGCTACATGTTCAACATGGTGTTTTTTATCACGATTCTTTCGCTGCTTGTGCAGGGAATGACGGTCAACTCCATGGCGGGATGGCTCGGACTGCGAGCTCCCTACAAGGAGAAAGAGTTTAATGTCAATCTGCCCGACGAGATCACTGCCGCGATGCAGGAGATGGCTGTGACGTCGACGCTTCTTCAAGATGGGGAAACTCTTAGCGAGATCCATCTTCCTGCCAATACGCTTGTGATTTTGGTGAAGCGAGATGGTCAATACCTTGTCCCCACAGGTAACACTCGCTTGCATCTGGGCGATAGCCTGCTGGTGATCGCAGAAGAGGAGCAAGCTCTCCATGAGCTTGTCAACAGGCACTTGACTTAAAGTGCTACGTGTATCCATGCGCCGTTTTGTTCCCATATCAGTTCGGTGTGTGAAAGGTTAGACAAAATTTTGAATAGTCGACGATTGTCGTCGATAGTGCCGGCAGTGATGTCGGCGGCGCGCCCTTGCAGATGGTAGGAGCGTGGTGCTCCGCCTACGGCCTTGTTGAGCCGTGGCGATCGGTATCCGCTGTTGACGATGATGGGCATGCCGAGGAGCTGTCGTGCCGGGTCGAGAGTTTGCTCTACGAGGCGGTGGAGATTGTCGACGGCCTGCGGAGAGGGGATGTTGGGGATGTTGAGTCGCTGCGCTGTGCGACTGCGTGTGAGTTCTGTAATTGTAAAATGTTTCATAATGATAAAGGTTAAATTTGTAATTCTGCTGCAAAGTTACAACGAAAAACAGGGTGGTATTATGTCATTATGTCACATTAGGCAAAAAAATCTCACAGATTTCACGGAAGGACACAGAATATCACGGATTTTTTTGAGACATAAGAACATAAGTAAGGGTGGCTTGACGGATGGCCGGGGGATGGGTTTTATAGTGTCGATGGGGAGAGAATAAATTTTTTTGAGTAATTTTGTTGGCGAAAATTGTTTAGAGACTATGAAGAGGTTTTATTGTTATGGCGTGATGGTGCTGCTATGGCTGGCTGCTGCTGCTGAGACGGTTGAGAAGATCCCGTTTGGGGATATGGAGCAGTGGGTGACTCGCAATATAGAGGAGTCGCGAGTGATAGGTGGCAAGACGAAACAGGTGTATGCAATAGCACCGACGAAGACTATCACCGGCGATGAGGCTTATCGAAATATGGGCGGCTCGCCGTGGGGGTCGTCGAATGTGATGGCTAAGGTGATGGGCGTGACGAAGTGTAGCAATGCGGTGTTTCCCGATGTCAGAGCCGGAGGCGGTCGCTGCTGCAAGATGTCGACGATATTGGAGGAATGCAAGGTGCTCGGGTTAATAAATATGGAGGTGCTCGTGTCCGGCTCGATATTCTTGGGCGAGATGCAGGAGCCGATAAGGAGTTCGAAGAGTCCGTATAGCAAGATGGAGATGGGTGTGGCATTCACGAAGCGCCCTACGGCGCTGCAGTTTGACTATCGAGTTGATGTGCCGGCAGAGGATAGCCGTATCTATTCGAGTGGCTTCGGCAGCAAAAAGATGCTTGCCGGTCGCGACAATGCTGAGGTGTATATAATCTTGCAACGACGCTGGGAGGATAAGGATGGAAAGATCTATGCCAAGCGTGTAGGCACAGGGCGTGAACGCTACAGCCGGTCGACATCGGGCTGGGTGAACGGTCATCGGATAGCGGTGATGTATGGCGACATCAGGAGTCGCGCCGAATATCGTGACTATATGGGTCTGCTCAGTGGCGAGCGGGCTTACTATGCTCGCAACAGTAAGGGGAAGATGGTGCCGGTGGAGGAGGTAGGCTGGGACGAGGCCACAGCTACGCCGACTCACATGCTTGTGATGGCGTCGAGCGGTTGCGGCACGGCATTTGTGGGCACAGTAGGTATGACGCTGTGGGTCGACAATATGGCGTTGGTGTACTGACGAGAGGAGAGAGGAAAGATGAAAGAGGGGCTCACTGAAGGGCACGGAATATCACGGATTTTTTTGTGTAGGGGCGCATTAATATATGCGCCTGAGGAGAGGATTGCGGAGCAATCGTTTATTTAGTAGCCGGGTATTGGCGAGTTGAGCGAGCCTATGTCCGGTTAGGTGGATGGGATTTTTCTATTAATATAGTATATATTAATAAGGAGTGGATTGAAAAAAGGAAAAGAAAAATAGGAGTGAAGTTTGGATATTTTTTTCTACCTTTGTCGCTCGAAAATCAAAAAAATAAGAAATTGTCATGTTGAAAAATCTGGTCATAGTAGAGTCTCCGGCCAAGGCTAAGACGATAGAAAAGTTTCTCGGAAAGGATTATAAAGTGATGTCGAGTTACGGACATATTCGCGACTTGAAGAAGAAGAGTTTCAGCATCGACATAGACCATGGATTTGCCCCTATCTATGAGATACCGGATGATAAGAAAGCTCTTGTGAGTGAGCTGAAGAAACTGGCAAAGAGCGCCGAGACGGTGTGGCTCGCATCCGATGAGGACCGCGAGGGGGAGGCAATAGCATGGCACTTGTATGAGGAGCTCGGGCTGAAACCTGAGCAGACGAAGCGCATCGTGTTTCACGAAATCACTAAGAGCGCGATACTTAATGCGATAGAGAATCCTCGCGACATCGACATGAACCGTGTCGACGCGCAGCAGGCTCGCCGTGTGCTCGACCGCATAGTGGGTTTTGAGCTTTCGCCGGTGTTGTGGAAGAAAATCAAGCCGGCACTGTCGGCCGGACGTGTGCAGTCGGTGGCATTGCGACTGATTGTGGAGCGTGAGGAGGAAATCAAGAACTTTGTAAGTGAAAACTATTATAGAGTGACCGGCACGTTTGAGACTGCCGACAATCACTCGGTGAAAGCTGAGCTTGCTAAACGATTGAGCGATGAGGCTGCGGCTCGCCGACTGCTTGAGAGCTGTATCGGCGCTACCTATAAGGTGGGAGAGGTGACAGTGAAGCCGGTGAAGAAGTCGCCGGCTCCGCCATTTACCACATCGACCTTGCAGCAAGAGGCATCACGAAAACTCGGCTTCTCGGTGTCGCAGACGATGATGGTGGCACAGCGCCTCTATGAAGCGGGATATATCACCTATATGCGTACAGACTCAGTGAATCTCTCGTCGCTTGCCATCGGTACAATCTCGGAAGAAATCAAGAACCAAATAGGTGAGGAATATTTGAAAGTGAGACAATATCACACCTCGTCGAAGGGCGCTCAAGAGGCTCACGAAGCTATCCGCCCGACTTATATAAGCAATCACACGATAGAGGGTACGTCGCAAGAGAAGCGCCTCTATACGCTGATATGGAAGCGCACGATCGCGTCGCAGATGGCCGATGCCGTGATGGAGAAAACTACGGTGGAAATCGAGCCATCGAGCCTCAAAGAGCGATTTGTGGCTACGGGCGAGGTGATAAAGTTTGACGGCTTCTTGAAAGTGTATATCGAAGGACGTGACGATGAGGCTGCAGATGAGTCGACCGGATTGCTTCCGGTGATGACCACCGGCGATGTGTTGACTGCGCACGACATCATTGCGACAGAGCGGTTCACTCAGCAGCCGCCACGCTACACCGAGGCTACGCTCGTAAAGAAGATGGAGGAACTTGGTATAGGCCGTCCGGCCACTTATGCAACCACGATTTCAACGATTCAGCAGCGAGAGTATGTGGAGCGTGGCGAGAAAGAGGGCGTGAAGCGTCAGTATACCGCACTCACACTCAAGGGCGGCAAGATCTCATCGAAGGTCAAAACCGAAACCACCGGAGCTGAGAAAGGCAAGCTGATACCGACCGACACCGGAACGGTAGTGAATGAATTCCTGACATCGTATTTCCCGGCGATATTAGACTATAATTTCACCGCCAATGTGGAAGAGAAGTTTGACGAAATAGCCGAGGGTAAAATGGAGTGGGAGAGCGAGATCCGCTCGTTCTACGATATATTCCACCCCGATGTGGACAAGGCGATGAATATGCGTCTTGAACACAAGGTGGGAGAGCGAATATTGGGCACCGATCCTGCGACCGGTAAGCGAGTGTCGGTGAAAATCGGTCGTTTCGGCCCATTGGTGCAAGTGGGTGAAGGCGACGGCGATGAGAAACCACAATTTGCATCGCTACTTAAGGGTCAATCGGTGGCGACGATCACGCTCGAAGAGGCGCTGAAATTGTTTGAATTTCCGCGTGTGCTCGGCGAGTTTGAGGGTGCAGAGGTGACGGTGGCAATCGGTCGCTTCGGCCCCTATGTGAAGCACGACGGCAAGTTTGTGTCGATACCGGCCGATATAGCACCGGCTGCCATCACTCTGGCAGAGGCAGAGGCGCTGATAGTGGAGAAGCGCAATGCCGAGACTAAGAAAGTGATTAAGACGTTTGACGAGGAGCCGGAATTGAGCATACTCAACGGTCGCTATGGGGTGTATATCGCCTATAAGAAGTCGAACTATAAGATACCTAAGAGCGTGGCCGACCCGTCGGCGCTGACGCTCGAAGAGTGTAGGGAAATCATAGCCGACCAAGATGCAAAACCGAAGAAAACAACTCGCCGCGTGGTGCGCAAAAAATAAGAAGAATAATAATAAAGATGAATCATCGCAAACCGAAGAATGCCGACGAAGCGCGTCGCTATCGTCCTGATGTGATAAAGGCGTATCTCCCCCAAGGAGAGACGACGCTGTTGCCGTTTCTGATCGAGAGCCTTACGGAGCAGAAGCGCACAACGATAAAAGAGATGCTCAAGCATAAGCAGGTGGCAGTGAATGAGGTGCCGACGTCGCAGTTTGACACCGAGCTGAAGCCCGGCGATGTGGTGAAGGTGAACTTCACTCGCGAGTTCAGAGTGTTCTACAACCGGCGGATACAGTTGGTGTATGAGGACGACGACATCCTTGTGGTCAACAAGGGCTATGGCTTGCTGTCGATGGGCACCGACCGCGTCAAGGAAGGTACGGCCTACTCGATAATGCGCGACTATCTGAAGTGGAAAGATCCGCGAAACAAGATATTTATCGTGCACCGACTTGACCAACACACGTCGGGGCTGATGATGTTTGCCAAGACGATAGAGGCAAAGGAGGCTATGCAGCACAATTGGAACAATATGGTGCTCAATCGCAAGTATCTTGCCGTGGTGGAGGGCAAAGTGGAAGAACCGGAAGGTACGATACGAAGCTATCTGGCTGAGACATCGCAGTTTGAGGTGTATTCGACGGAAAATCCCGAGGAGGGCCAACTCGCCGTTACGCGCTACAAGACACTGCGCAGCCGCAATGGCTACACGATGCTCGAAGTGGAGCTTGACACGGGTCGCAAGAATCAGATCCGCGTACACTGCAAGGACTTAGGTCATCCGATAGCCGGCGACCGCAAGTATGGCGCTAAGACGAGCCCGATACATCGCTTGGCGTTGCATGCGCAGACGCTCAGATTTGTGCATCCGATCACGCGCAAGGAGATGAATTTCTCGACACCTATCCCGGCGAGCTTTGCCTCGATGGTGAAGTAGGGTGGGCGAGTAAATATACTGCAAGCGGGAGGATGCCGTCACGGCGTCCTCCCGCTCTGTAATAAACCAATCATTATCACAATTCTTGCAATGGAAAAAGTAATTTTTGCTATGTACTAATATAACGAATGAGCGAGGAAAAAGTTCGATAAGAAGATGAAAGATGAAAGCCGAAAGATGGGCTCACAGAAGGACACAGATTTTTTGTGTAGGGGCGCATTAATATAAGCGCCTGAGAGGCGGATTGCGGAGCAATCGTTTTTTTGAATAGCCGGGTATTGGCGAGCCGAGCGAGCCAATGCTCGGTAGTTAATGGATATCCGCTGTGCCAAAAGGCTCGATTGGTCTGACGCCATAAAACACGAAAGCCTCCCTATCAGGAGGCTACTTTTCGGTGTGGGCGTTGACGGATTCGAACCGCCGACCCTCTGCTTGTAAGGCAGATGCTCTGAACCAGCTGAGCTAAACGCCCAAAGTGGGTATTCAAAAATTCGGTGGGCGTTGACGGATTCGAACCGCCGACCCTCTGCTTGTAAGGCAGATGCTCTAAACCAGCTGAGCTAAACGCCCGATTTGCTATCGCGACAGAAACATGGATTTTGGGGTGTGGGCGTTGACGGATTCGAACCGCCGACCCTCTGCTTGTAAGGCAGATGCT
>CAZWWS010000073.1:0-10147 GCA_964637445.1 uncultured Muribaculum sp. | reverse complement strand
ATCTCATAACAATATGCTTTATCGTAATACCCATTACCGTAACGGCCGTTACGATAGTGCAAAGATACAAATAAATTTATCATTAGAACAAAAACAGATGAGTTTATTTGTTTTAGACATTTCTATCTTTTTGTTATCAATACAAACTAATGATAATTAATATGATATAAAGAGGCGCATGTACGGATATATGTTTACCGCTCATGCGCCTCATTTGTCAGTATATGCTTCCAACTGGAAGATCTACCGTTTCAGTGCTTTACTTTGGCAAGATTTATATATCTTTGCATTCGTAGTTAGTTGGCTTATTTACAACCACCATGTAGCCTCCTATGTAGGGAATAGCGATTTTCGTAAAAATCAACACTGAAAATCAATTAGTTAAAAATTAAAAGTCATACCCCCCCCCTGAGACACCCCCCTCTTCTTATTCTAACATTCTTATCGTCTTTAGTGGCGGATGCGATCGTCGAAAGCAGAGAGGGCAGCTTTGGCGCCCTCACCCATAGCGATGACAATCTGCTTATACGGCACCGACGAGACATCGCCGGCAGCATACACTCCGGCTATGTTTGTACGGCATGCTGCGTCGATAAGTATTTCGCCGATAGGACTTGTTTTCAATTGGTCGCGGAAAGGTGTCGAATTAGCCGACAAGCCTATTTGCACAAATATTCCGTCGAGCGGAGTCACGGTTTCTACTCCCGATATGCGATCGCGCACTCGTATGCCCGTCACCTTATGCCCATTGCCGATCACCTCTGTTGTCTGTGCCGATGTGTGTATCTCTACATTATTTAGATTTCTCACCTTCTCTTGCAACACCGTGTCGGCGCGTAGCGTCTCGGCATACTCATACACTATGACTTTCTTGCAGATTCCAGCCAGATCAATAGCCGCTTCAATTCCACTATTTCCTCCCCCTATCACAGCCACATCCTTGCCGGCATAAAATGGACCATCGCAATGGGGACAAAATGCCACGCCATGCCCTATATAGTCAGCCTCTCCAGCCACATTGAGTCGGCGCCATCCGGCTCCGGTAGCAATAATCACTGCCGGAGCTACAAATTCTTCTCCTCCATGAGTGAAAATGCACTTCTCGTCGCCAAGCAGTTCAGCTCGTTCTATCTTGCGATCTTCGTATAGGTCGATGGCATATCGGTCAATATGAGTGCGTAGCGCGTCGGCAAGTTGCGCTCCTGTGGTGTGAGGCACAGATATAAGATTTTCTATATCCACTGTGTCGCGCACCTGACCGCCGATTCGCTCTGCCACCACAGCCACGCGCAATCCCTTTCGCGCCGAATATATTGCCGCCGAAGCTCCTGCAGGACCTCCTCCGATCACTACCACATCGTAACTTCGCCTCATCGCTTCTACCGGAGCGTCCGCCACCCCGAAGCGTTCCTCAAGTTTCTGCAACAATTCGCCAAGCGACCCTCGCCCCACATGAAGCAATTCTCCGTTGGCATACACCGACGGAACCGCTTGCACATGGAGAGCGTCCGCTTCGTCGGCAAACAATGCTCCATCGACCATCTCATGGTTCACCGACGGATTCATCAGTGCCACGATATTGAGCGCTTGCACCACATCGGGGCAGTTGGTACACGAAAGCGAGACAAACGTACGCAGACGTATTTCACCCGATAGTGCCGATATGCGACGACTCAGCATCTCATCAGGTAGATTCTTCCCCTTTCCATCGGCATTCAATAGCGCCAATAGTAACGACGTAAACTCATGTCCGCCCGGTATTCCGCAAAATTTAATGCCTGTAGCTTCGCCATCTTTCAATATCTCAAATTCAAGAACATTTCCATCTGCAAGTTCTTGAAATTCTACTGAAATATGTTCCGACGTACTCGCAAAAGAGGACAAAAACGACTTCATTTCATCCCTCTCAGTGCGCGACGACGAACATTTCGCACTGAGCGTATAGTTGGCATCCAAAGAGGCAAATATCCCTCGAAGTTGGTCTAATATAGCTTGGTCTAACATAATGTTTTTACGGAATTAAATGTTTTAGAAAAAAGCCCCTAAAGACTTCGACGACCATAGGGGCTTACTGCATAATTTAGAAGTTGGTTAGATTTTCCCTACAAGGTCGATGCTCGGCTTGAGAGTTGCTTCACCCTTTTTCCACTTTGCCGGACACACTTCGCCATTGTGGGTCGCCACAAATTGCGCTGCCTCAATCTTGCGAACAAGCTCGTCTGCATTGCGACCGATATTATTGTCGTGGATTTCTGCCACCTTGATTAGACCTTCGGGATTTACGAGGAACGTTCCGCGATATGCCATTCCGTCCTCCTCGATCATCACACCGAATGCACGGCTGAGAGCGCCGGTCGGGTCGGCAAGCATCGGATATTTGATCTTGCGAATACTGTCTGATGCATCGTGCCACGCTTTATGCACGAAATGCGAATCTGTGCTCACTGAATACACCTCTACTCCCATGGACTGAAGTTGCTCATACTTTTCAGCCACATCCACAAGCTCTGTGGGACACACAAAAGTAAAGTCGGCCGGATAGAAGAAAAATACCGCCCATTTACCGAGCACGTCTGAGTTGGTCACTGTCTTGAAGCCTCCATTGTGGAACGCTTGAACCTTAAATTCGGGAAGTTGAGAATTGATAATTGGTTGCATAGTTTTTATCGTTTTAAGTTGTTAATAATTTCGTTTTGCTGATGCAAAGTTATAGTTATAACAACCGAAAACGAAAAATTCCCGATTGAAAGAATTTATAGCCCTATAGATGAAATTTATATAACCATTTAAACTACTATAAATCAACTCATAGCACCACTATATCGAAATCTGCGAGCCTGCAAGCGTAAGCATTTGCTTAGGCACTGAAGCACGTATCTCATCGCACAAAGCCGTCAATACCGATCGACGGATAAACGTGCGATTGGTCAACACCACTATCCTACGCATCGGCGTCGGCAAAGCAAATTGGCGCACAAGCTCGCGCTGTTCTGCCGAGAACTGATCCAGTGCAAGCCCGGGCACAAACGTCACTCCATTGCCACTCTCCACCATACGCATAAACGTCTCCATACTCCCCAAATTATACACATGCTGGCTCATCTGTGCCGATTTCAATTGGCAGAACTTCACCATCTGATCACGGAAACAATGCCCCTCATCGAGCATCCACAACTGCTCTCCGGCAAGCTCCGATGTTCTTATCACCTTATTTTTAAAAAGGTTGCTCTCGCGCGACACATAAGCACAAAACGGTTCATAAAACAGATGCGTCATCGCGTACTCATCAGCCATCCCATCAAGCTCCGCCAACACTCCGGCATCGATTTCTCCCGAGAGTAGAGCCCGCTTTATCTGAGGCGTTTTCATCTCCGACACTCTAATATCCAGTTTCGGATATTTCGTCACAAGATTATTGAAAAATCGTGGCAACAAATATGGAGCTATCGTAGGAAGTATTCCTAAATGAAACACACCTTCACACGATTGCCGAGCTTCGGCTACAAGCTCTTTCATCCGCCCGGCCTGAACCAAAACCTCTCGAGCTTGTTTTATAAGATGACTACCGACCGCCGTGGGGCATATCGGCTGCTGCGAGCGATCGAAAATACGCACATTGAGTTCCTCCTCAAGTTTCTGTATCATTGCGCTCAGCGTAGGCTGTGTCACGTTGCAATACTCAGCCGCTTTCGAAAAATGACGAAAATGATCTACCGCAATGATATATTCAAATTGTTGCAAAGTCATGGTCAATAAAGAGATTGACGGGTGGATATAAATTTTATCGATACAAAGATAGAAATTATCTGTTGGACACACATCTTTTTTCATCATATCTTTGCAACAAACAAATGAAATTATCAACCACTAAAAAAATACGAATTATGAAAACGATGGATTATCTTCACCTCAACGACTCTAAGAGTGCTAACATCATCTCGGCTCTTGCTCAACTACTCGCCGACTTCCAAGTCCACTACACCAACCTCCGTGGCATGCACTGGGACATTAAAGGACACGGGTTCTTCATCCTTCACGAAAAGTTTGAAAGCCTTTATGATGACGCTGCCGAAAAGATCGACGAAATAGCAGAGCGCATCCTAATGCTCGGTGGCTCTCCCGAAAACAAGTTTAGCGAATATCTCAAAATAGCCAACGTAAAAGAAGTATCGGGCATCACTTGCGGTGGCGAAGCCGTCGACCACATCCTCAACACCTACGGCTACCTGATCGATCAAGAGAGAAAGATCATTGACCTCGCCAACGATGCCAACGATGCAGTCACCGCCGACCTCCTTACCGGCTACCTCAAAGAGCAAGAAAAGATGGTGTGGATGCTCGTAGCTTTCAGCACTCGCAGTTGCGAAAAGTAAGCACTTCTTCTGACATTATATTTCAAGAGAGGCAACCTCGCTTCGGCAGGCTTGCCTCTCCTCCTATCCAATCTATTCCAAAACATCAGCAGCAGTTGCTCGGAATTTCCGACCAACAGCCACCTCCGACAGTTCTCCATCCTCAAATAATACAAAGCAAAACCACTCGGCTCGCCCTAAATGCGAAGAACCAAGTGGTCTTATATGAGGATTAAAATGAAGTGTAAAAATCTTACGAGGGCAAGTTCCGTTAAACTATAACCGATACACCTTAAACGCTCGCAATGCCAAGAAGAACACTAATGCCGACAATCAACGGCACATCAAAGTATGTCAATCGCAAAAGTAGTAACACCGATAGGGTACTTGTTTTTATATAGTCGAGAATTTAGTAGGAACTTGGGGTTCAAACTCAGTTATGTCATATTCAGCAACTAAAGCTTTCAAAAGACAGTGCACAGCAACAGCAAGCCAATCGGAGTAAGAGGAAAAGAAAAATATTTCGTCTCGGTTGAATTTTGACATTTGTCTACCCGAAATACTATAATGTTCAGTTTGCGATAACCTCAAAAAAGATGAATACAGCGATTGCAAACTTAAGGTGAGACAGATTCTTTCGGCCTCACTTTTATTATAACAAAGAAGAGCTAATGCAAGAATTAAGTCTGAAAAAAGACTTCGCAAAATTAGTCGCGTAGCAACTACTGTAGAATCTTGAGGTGGAACAATTGTTAAGCAATATAAATTTTGAGCAATACGAGAAACAATATCATGATACAAACAGTCTAATTGCGAATCATGTCGCTTATTTATATGTAACGAAAAAATAGGACCGAATAAATTTATTTGCTCAATCATTTCTTCATATCTCTTTTTTGAATGAATAAGCATTTCTTTTTGCTCAGTAGTCAAATCTTCAAGTAACGTCATGCTAATCCCAATCGTTTAGATTATCGATGTATTCATCGTAGTTTATTTCTTCGTATGTAGTAGTTACTTGTGGGTGTTCGTGTTCGTCCTCGCAAGTGCAACATTAGCATTTTCCGTCATCGCAATTAATTGATTTATAGCGCATAACAAAATGCTTTTTATTTAGAATTTATCAAATTATTTCTGAGAAAATAACCTAAGATAATGGAATTTCAGATGTGCCATTCTTTACTTAAGTTTTCTCCTCAGTTTTGCAATTAAAGATTTTTACATATACGAAATTTATCTACTTAAAGTAAAACGCAATTGGAGAGCCAATTTCAAGAAATAGCTGTCGTCCTCTTTGTAGATAACCATATCTTTATGCCTACTATGAGAAGGTCCTTCCATTCGCATTTTTGCCACAAGAAAATCCTTAAACTCATCGGCAATGGTAGAGTGGAAAGCAACTACTTCGCCATTGTTTTTTACCACGATATAACCGCCGTTAACTTCCTGCCTGCCATTCCAAGGTGAGCCGAGGCGCATCCCGGTAAAAGTACACAAAAGGAAATGAGCAATTTTCCCTCGATATGTGTTTTTTAAATCGTCAAAACCATAACCTGCGATATCGTTTTCGGCAAGATAATCAATACAATCTTCCACAGATGTTAGTCCTGAAAGATTTTCATAATAAAATTTTTTCAACATACCGCCCACGATTGCCGGCATTTCCATTCCGCCGCACTTTACAAGGTTAGTCCTTGCTTCATTTTTTGCAGTACCTACGAACTGTATATCGCATCCGATTTGGTGCAAATATTGCATACGGTCGGCTGTGGCTATGTCAAAGCACATTTCGCCTTTACGAACCGTTGTTTTGAAGATATTATTGAAATGCTCCATCTTTTCATCGTCCATATTACCGGTGACTTCAAAAATGAAGTTCGTATTATCACCGCTTGCATTAAGCAAAGTAGAAGAAGCTCGTAAATCAGATTTACAAGAGAAGCCTAAGATGCGATTTACACCGCTTCGGTCTTTTGTTTCTATAACAATATCTACAGTACCGCCACAAAATCTACTAACGATATGAGCCGGTGATTTTGGATTAAAGATGTGTATTGAATTTAGGAATTGTTCGACTTCTTCGGAAGAAAAAGTTGTAGCAGTGTTTTCCTCTAATAATTTCCAAAGGATATTTTGATACTTGACAAATTCACTTATAGGAACTCTGCCAATCGGCTCATGATTTAACAAAATTGTTACTATATCACCTGTTCTGTAGTTGACAACTTCACCGTTGACTTCTTCTCGAATAACGCCGAGGACATCAAGGTAAACGTCTTTTATGGGGTTAAACGAAGCATCTGCCGTATATAATTTGCGGTCGGCAATAACTTTGAAGAATATATACACTTCAGCCCATTCACCATTATTGTATGATAGTGTTGCCATATATCAAATGAGTTTAATCAATTTTAATAATTGTTGTGCGGTTGCCTGTATTGCAGGAACAGCTACTGAATTTCCGAATTGTTTATAGGCTGATGCGTCTGCTACAGGAATAACGAAAACAGGCGAACCATCTCCTTTATCATAAACAGGATAGCCTTGCAATGCCCCCCATTCACGAGGTGTCATTCTACGCCAACCATCTTTATTATATTCTCCTTTAATATGAGTGGTTGGTGTAAGGTCGGTTTGGCGTGTGTCAATAACAATATTGCGTTCACGTCCCATTCCACCTACAACAATAGCATTTGCCACTTCGTCATCTCCTACAATGGCATAACCGAAACCATTACCCTTGCTCGCGTGGCGAGCCTTATGGCGTATTAAAGTATTAACATAAGTTGTAGAAAGATAATACTTCGAGGGCACAGGGTCTTTCTCTCGAATATCAATAAAATGTTTGGTAACTTCTTTCTGTTCCGGGTAAGAGAAATCTTCCGGCTTTATACCGAGGTCTTTTCTAAAACCGACAATATAAATACGTTCACGATGTTGTGGTACGCCGAAATACATAGCATTGACTATTTCGGGGTTTGGAACGATATAACCGACTTCGTCCAATGTATTGAGGATTGTTTTTAAAGTTTTTCCTTTATCGTGAATTGCCAAACCTTTGACATTTTCCAAGAAAAAGGCTTTTGGTTGCTTTCTGCGAAGTATTTCAGCAACATCAAAAAACAATGTTCCGCGTGTTTCTTCAAATCCCAATCGTTTTCCGGCAAGAGAAAATGCCTGACAAGGAAATCCTGCACACAGAATATCGAAATTATCAGGAATGAATTTCTTCGTATATTCCGAAGTTATATCACCAAACGGGACTTCTCCATAGTTGGCGAAATATGTTTTTTGTGCTTGTGCGTCCCATTCTGATGAAAATACACATTGACCGCCGAGGTTTTGAAAAGCCATACGAAAACCGCCAATACCTGCAAACAAGTCAATGAAAGTAAATTTTGGATTTGCCGGTCCGGGAAACGGAACATCAAGCAAATCATTAAACAATGAATATTGGAAACCGTCGGGTTCGTTTACACATGACACATTACTCTTAATTTTGCTTGAAAGCTCCGAGTTTGTCCATGCATCAATAAGTTCCTGAGATTTACGTTGATAAACTTCACCATGCTTTACATCACGCAACATTCGTGCATGAGTTACAATAGCAAGCTGCACAGGGAATGGAATAATCTGCCCATCATCATAGGTGGTGCGTTCATCGTATATTTGAACCGGACCGGCTTTTTTATATCCCATGTCCATTAGTGTAAATGTGAGTCTATCTTTTGTCATTGTTTAATTCTATAATAAGGTTATTTAGTGTTTGCTCTCGAAATTTTGGTTTAAGCTCGCATTGCCAAATTTCGATAACTTTCCACTTGAGTTCTGACAATTTTGCGTAATTTGATTTATCACGTTGAATGTTTCCGGTGATTTTGTCGAGCCAAAATTCGTAATTTGTGTTTGGCATTGTTGCATATTTGCAACCTGAATGTCCGTGCCAAAAACAACCGTTAATAAAAATGACAGTCTTGTATTTGGGCAAAACGATGTCGGGTTTGCCCGGTAAATCTTTTCTGCAAATCCTAAAGCGAAAACCATGTCTGAACAAGAATTGTCGCACCAAAATCTCAGGTTTGGTGTTCGTTCCTCTAATGTGGGACATACAGCGTTTTCGTTGTTCTTTGGATAGTACATCAGCCATTTTAATTAGCGAACAAATACTCCGACATTAAATCGTATATATCGACATTATTAGCTTCACAAACATTATGACACTCTGTCATAAGTTGATTCCCTCGTTCAACTTCATGTGCATTAAATGTCGGTTTACCGGAATTATATTCAATATATTCAGCAAAGTTATTATCCGGATTTATATTGACTTTCAAATCTTCCACCAAATAAATTGTAAATTCTTTTACTTGTTCTATTGTGGTTATATGCTCTACATTGTATTTTTCGCAATTGAAGATCATACGTTAAATAAAAATGAAAAACTCCGATGTAGTACTCTCCAGCCGACCAAAGCTGCTTAAGACTACAAAGGAGTTTCCTTTATACTACCGCCACAAAAGGCGTTATTTCCTAATATGTTTATTGGTCTTTTTGAGAGTGGGATTGCTATACAATGCCCTTAGGTTGCAAAGATACGTAAAATTTCGCAGATTATCCTTGCTCACGCAAAGATAGTTATCGACAACTGCCAAATCTCCGCATGTCCAAGTCAAAAGACCTTAAAGGGTGCGATACTTTTAATGCCTTGATGAAATAGTAGCTTCATTAAAAAGAGAATATCTAACGCTTTATGCGTTATGCATTGGGAATATCAATTAACGATTCCCCGAAAAAAGTAGAAAGCATTGCAAGGGTTCTTAGAGTGAAGTTGTGTTGACCACTTAACCATTTGGTTACTTCGCTTGGTCGTTTACCTATTGCTTGGGCAAACTCTTTTTTTGACAAGCCTCGTTCCTTAATCAAGTAGTCAAGGCGGTCGGCTATGGCGAACGACAAGTCCACTTCCGCTTTTATTTCGGCAGGAACTTGCTCCACCATTTTCTTAAAAGCTAAATTTATCGTTCTCATATATCGAAAGTTTTATCCGTTTCTATCGTATTAGTGGTTATAACCACTGAACCATCTTTTTCGCCCTCTTTTAGCAGTTTCTCAAATTTTTGAAGAGTAATTACATATCCTTTTAACACATCATCTTCATCATATGTTCGAGTAGTCTTAACTCCTCCATTTCCGAGTATTAGAATTTTATCGGATAATCTCAGACAATACAACCGAAGTTTTGACTTCACTACCGGCAAGGCACAAAGGCTGTCGCTAAATTTGCCTTCCGGGCGAAAAAAGCGTTCCAATGCCCCTTTATCAGCAATTTTGTTAATAAACTCAACAATACGCATTAAATCGGGATTGTATTCGGCATCGTCTTTGAATTTAGCATAAAAACGTTCAAATTCAGTCTCATCTTCCGAAATAAACTGAATAGTATAAACTGTGCAATTTTCAGCCTCATTTACAAGGGCTAATTCCAATTCACTCATAGGTATTCAAATTTTTACGATACAAAGATAATATAAAAATTTCACTTATAAGTGAAATAACAAACTATTTTTCAAATTAATTTTACAACACACCGCCCATTGACAAACTTAAATGGTCGTGAAAAGGAAACTTTTCACACCCTATATAAAGCGTGTCAAAGGCATCAGTTCCATCTGTTCTGTGTTGTAATAAGTCTTCTTCGGTTTCCAATAACTTTTCGCCGCCTTTGTCTTTGCGAAAACCGTTGCGACCTCGAGTCACACCGGCAGACTGCACAGCGAGGATAAGGTCATCGTTGT
>CAZWWS010000072.1:0-10231 GCA_964637445.1 uncultured Muribaculum sp. | reverse complement strand
CAGAGCCATAAGCGTTAACACCGATTCATCGTAACCCAAAGAAAATCACTTTACATGTCCCGGTCGATGCCATAGAGAAATATCGTAAGGCCGATTATTGGAAAGAAATGCAGATAGTTGCCCTCTAAAAAGAATAAAAAAGGCGATGGCAGCGATTTTTCAGCATAGGATTGCGCAAAATTGGGCAGAAATCGCGTAAGGGTGTTGTCTGAATCAGAAAAAAGTCGTACCTTTGCACCGCTTTTTAGCATCCCGTGTGATGGGAAATTAAGGAGCAATGCTTAATTTTTAGTAACACAAAAACTTTTTTTCAACAATGCAAACATTCAAATTATCAGCAGAGCCTCGTACCAATCTCGGTAAGAAAGCAGCTCAAGCACTCCGCGAGGAGAACAAAATTCCTGTAGTACTTAATGGTGGCGAAGTGGTAGCACTCCCCTACACCGGCACTCTTGCTGCAGGCGAAAAAGTAGTAGAAATCGGCAATGGTAAAGGTCTTATCACTACTGACCTCGCAGTATCGGTAGAGGCAGTTCGCAAATTGATCTATACTCCTAATATCTATGCTATCGAACTTGAAGTGAACGGTACTAAGAAGATGGCAGTATTGAAGGATCTCCAATTTGACCCCGTAAAAGACACTGTACTTCACATCGATCTTCTCGAAGTAAACGACAAGAAGCCTGTGACTATCGAAGTACCTGTTCAACTCGAAGGTCACGCAGAGGGTGTGAAAGCCGGTGGTAAGTTGACTCTTTCAATGAAGAAACTTAAAGTTAAAGCTGTCTATACCAACATCCCCGAACGTGTTGTCATCAATGTAGATAATCTCGGTCTTGGTAAGACTCTTCAAATCGGTGAGCTTCACTTCGAAGGTCTTGAATTGATGAATGCAAAGAACGCCGTAGTATGTGCTGTTCAGCTCACTCGTGCAGCTCGCGGTGCTCAAGCAGCTCAAGCTAAGGGTTAATATTATTTATGAAATATCTGATTGTCGGATTGGGCAACATTGGTGCTGAGTACCATGGAACCCGTCACAACATAGGATTTAGAATATTGGATGCCTTTGCTGAGGCATCCAATATTTCTTTTTCTACCGAGCGTTACGGCGACATAGCTCGTATGCGCTTAAAAAATAAGCAATTGATACTGCTAAAACCGTCAACGTATATGAATCTAAGCGGAAATGCAGTAAGATATTGGAAAGAAAAAGAGAATATCGATATAGACCATATATTGATATTAGTGGATGATATAGCTCTCCCCTTTGGAATCATCAGAATAAAAGCAAGCGGAAGCGATGCCGGGCACAACGGGCTGAAAAACATAGCTCAACAACTCGGAACACAGGCATATCCGCGATTGAGGTTTGGTATCGGAGGTGATTTCCCCCGAGGATGCCAAATCGACTACGTGTTGGGGCAATTCACATTAGATGAGCGACAGAAATTGCCGGTGAGAGTAGATGTAGCCGTTGATGCAATAAAAGAAGTGTGTCTTGCCGGGATACAACGAGCAATGAATACCTACAACAACAAATAGGATGGCTAAAACGGAAGTTAGAATCGATAAGTGGGTGTGGGCGATGCGCATCTTCAAAACACGAACTATTGCAGCAGAGGCATGCAAGAAAGGACGTGTATTGCTGGGCGATGTGATTGCCAAGCCGTCTCGAATGGTAAAAGTGGGCGATGTGGTGAATGTGAGAAAGCCACCTGTCACTTATTCATTCAGAGTAAAAGCATTGACCGAAAATAGATTAGGTGCAAAATTAGTACCGGAATACATGGAAAACATAACTCCACAATCGCAATATGACCTGTTGGACGTGGTAAAGATTTCGGGATTTATCGACCGCAGAAAAGGGCTCGGTCGTCCGACCAAAAGAGAGGGCCGCGAATTGTCACGATTCAGAGAAGAATGTTATAATGATGATGGATGGGACTTTGATTTTGATTTTGATTTCGATGACGAAGATGAAACAATGGCATAATTAAGCCATAAAATGCAAAAAATTGCCGGTTTTATAGCGCCGAAATTAAAAATTGGTTACAAATAGATGGTAGAAAGATAAAAAAAGAGTATCTTTGTGCTATATAACATCATTTTCAAACACGCGAGATGATCAAAAAGAGTGCCCTTGAGAAAGTAATAAGCGACGATTTAGCCGAAATATGGTCGATACTCAATGCTGAAGAAAAGCGTCGAGTAATCGATAATTTCACCATTCACAATTTCAAGAAGAACCAAATCATATATGCAGAGAAAGATGAGCCTGAATATTTGTGGTGTCTTCTCAAAGGAAAGGTAAAGCTCTATAAAGACGGAGTGAGCGGACGTGTGCAAATCTTACGCTTGATTCGTCCGGTGCAATATTTCGGTTATCGAGCATACTTTGCCAACGAGCCATACGTATCGACAGCCGCTGCGTTTGAGGCATCGGCTCTGGGGGCAGTGCCGATGAGTCTTGTCAAAGATATGATTCAAAACAATATCAAATTGGCATGGTTCTTCATCCATGAACTTTCGCGCAACTTGGGCGGGTCGGACACAAAAATCGTAAATCTGACACAAAAGCACATCCGCGGTCGCTTGGCTGAGGCATTAATGGTGCTGAAGGACAATTACGGGTATGAGGATGACAACTCTACCCTACGCATATATATGGCGCGCGAAGATCTCGCTAATCTATCGAACATGACCACGTCAAATGCCATCAGAACCCTGTCGGGGTTTGTAACAGAAAAAATCATAGTGGTGGATGGTCGTCGGATAAAGATTCTCAACGAGCCTATGTTGAGAAAGATCAGCAAGTTCGGCTAAAACAGCACTCGCTTGATTTTACCTGAATCTGTTCGCTGAAATTCAGATTTAAGTAATATCTTCTTCGGGAGACTATATGGGGGTAAAATAGTGCGCAATCGCTCCAACAATGCAGAGGTCGGATAATCAGTGGATTCGATATATAGCACTACCTCGCAACCCCACTTGTCGCTGTGGCGTCCAACGACGTAAAATGGAACATTGATGATTGATGCTATTTTCTTTTCCAACTCCTCCGGAAATATTTTTATTCCACCGGAATTAATCACGTTATCATACCGACCGCGCCAGATAAACTTTGTAGAACTTGTAAGATCGACAATATCGTTGGTAGTAAGCCGCTTAAACGAATATTTCGGGGCTATAATAATAAGGCAGCCTCTATCGTCGACGTCAAATGAGATGTCGGGCAAGGCGGTATAGAAATTTTCCCCGTTTGTAATACAGCGTAAAGCAACGTGTGAGCAGGTTTCAGTCATGCCGTAGGTAGCATAAACGTTACATGGCAACTTTGACAAGGCCTCCTCTTGCCGCGGACTTAACGCGCCTCCTCCGACTATGATATTTTTAATAGATAGTGACAACCGAGAATTATCGACAATCCACTGCGTTTGCGATGGAACGAGTGGCAGAAGATCAATCATTCCATAATCCCTTTTTATCGGCCGGTTACTCGGAGACTCTATCCATAAATCGGCGCCTGAGATGATGGAACGAACTATCATCATTTTTCCGGCAATATATCCGGCAGATAGGGGCATCAGCAAGGTGGATTTTTTACCAATAGCAAAAAACTCGCAAGTGGCTTTTGCCGACAGCGTCATATCTGATTTGGGCAATAAGATTAGTTTTGGTTGACCGGTAGAGCCGGATGTATGTGCCTCAATTGTCGGCGACGCTGAGTGCCACCGTGCAATAAAATCTTCAGCTATATGATCGGCTCCATATATCATATTGCCCAATTTAATTCAGGGATGTCCCATCCGGATAGGCTGTTATATCGAAGTATGTCGCGTTCTTGCACCAAAGGCGATGGAATGTTGTTGGTGTAAAGTGCTCCCGTTCCCAACCCTTGTGGGATTTCAGATTGATAAGTCGACACCCATTGAGCGATGGCATTAAGACCGATATTCGACTCCAAAGCTGATGTAGCCCACCACCCGATATTGCGCGCTTCAGCCAATGCAATCCACCTATCAGCCCCCGAAAGTCCGCCACACAAAGCCGGTTTTAGTATAATATAATGAGGCATTATCGCATCGAGCATTTGCACTTGGTCGGCATCAGTGTTAAGTCCAATCAATTCTTCATCAATAGCAATCGGAATCGGACTTAATCGGCACAAGCGACGCATCGCATCCCACTGAGCCGGCTTTATTGGTTGCTCAATGGAGTGAATGGTATATTGCGACAACAGCGACAACCGCTCTAAAGCATTGTCGGGTGCAAACGCTCCGTTGGCATCCAAACGAATTTCGAGGTCACTGGCAGAAAATTTAGAGCGTATGTATTTAAGCAAGTCTAATTCCTGGTCAAAGTTTATACCACCAATTTTCAGCTTTATACATCTGAAACCCACCGATAATTTTTCTTTGATGCGGAGATACATCTCATCTTTATTCCCCATCCAGACCAGCCCATTAATAGCGATTTCGCTATTACCATCAGACCAATCCGTGGCAAATATCCGACGAATCCCGCCATTTTTTAAGTCAAAAAGAGCTGTTTCAAGTCCGAATTTTATCGAGCTATAGTTGGTTAAATCAGTGGCTGCGCCATTTGAAATATTACAGCACAATTGAGCAAGGGTATTTTCATATTCGGGAGTATCATCAGCACTCAGCCCCCGAAATAAGGCACACTCCCCTATTCCATAAATTGTGGGGTCTGCGTCGTTCCACAATTTGATAAAATAGGTTTCTTTTGTTGTCATAACCTCGCGAGAGGTTGTAGCCGGTGCTTTGAACTTTAGAATGTATCGGCAATAACTTGCTCTCATTATCCCGGGAATTTAGGGAATTTCCCAAAGTCGGGAGTCCGTTTTTCCAAGAAAGCATTTTTGCCTTCTTGAGCCTCTTCCATCAGATAATACATCAATGTGGCGTCACCAGCAAATTCCATCAGACCACGCTGTCCATCGAGTTCGGCATTGAGTGCGCGCTTAATCATTCGGATAGCCATTGGACTACGTTGTAAGATTGTTTCACACCATTCGACGGTTTCATCTTCCAATCGGTCGAATGGAACAACCTTATTTACCATGCCCATTCGTTCGGCTTCCTCGGCAGTATATTGACGACACAGGAACCATATCTCTCGAACTTTTTTCTGACCTACACAACGTGCCAAATAAGAAGAACCGAAACCGGCGTCAAAGCTACCTACCTTAGGACCTGTCTGACCGAAACGTGCATTATCTGATGCAATAGTAAGATCGCAAACCACGTGCAACACATGTCCACCACCAATGGCATATCCATTTACCATGGCTATAACAGGCTTAGGGATAGATCGGATAGCCTTGTGAAGGTCAAGCACATTCAAACGAGGCACACCATTCTCATCGATATATCCACCGATACCTTTCACTTTCTGGTCGCCACCAGAACAAAATGCTTTATCACCGGCTCCGGTAAGAATGATTACGCCAATATCATTTCGTTCACGACAGATCGACATCGCGTCAAGCATCTCTCTATTTGTTTGCGGGCGAAATGCATTATACACGTGAGGACGATTTATAGTAATTTTTGCTATACCATTGTAGTATTCAAACAATATGTCTTCATACTCCTTTATTGTTTGCCATTCTCTTTTGCTCATATATATTAGTTTTTGATATGTCGAGTAAAATATTTTTTTAGCACCTCAGCGCTATAAAGTGGAGGTGTATTAATCGCTAATATTGAAGGCCGCTCGGAATCTTGCATAAATGAAGGCAGTACTTCAAATAATTCATTTACATTATTGGCTTCGTAAAATGACATATTGTAGCCATCGGCCAACTGCCTTAGAGGAATATCACTTGCCACGGCAAAATATTCGTCAAGTTCTGATAATTGAGATGTACTATTTATAAAGCGGAAAATTCCACCGCCACCATTACACAAAACAATCATTTTGAATCGATTCGGAATTGACGAGCAAGCCAATGCCCCAATGTCGTACTGAGCACTCATATCTCCGGTAATCAGCAACGTCACATCGTTATAACCCATCGATGCTCCAATTGCTGTGGATGTGCAGCCATCAATTCCACTAACTCCACGATTGCAATCGCTTCGTCCTACTGATTCGGATGAAAATAATTGGGCATACCGAATTGATGTTCCATTTGATAATTGGAGATTCCATGTCGACGGAATCCGATCCATCAAGATAGAGAAAGCTTTTAGGTCACTCCACCCAATTTGCCGGATATATTCCCAGTGAGATAGCTCTGCTTCTTTTGCTACATTATGCCACTCGGCATAATAATCAGAGGTGCATCCGATAGATTGAGCCGCTAACTGAGGAAAGAAATCCTCCGGTTCAATATCGATGCGTAAGGATAACGATTGAAAACAATCGATAGTCGTATCGGTAATGCCTACGTGCCAATGTTCGATATGGGGCTGACGACGAAGATATTGCTTTACAAATCGCGAAACTATTGCGCCACCGAATGTAATAACGATATTTGGGCACAATTGCTGTTTTGCATCATCACCCAAAATGCTCAACGTGCGGTCGATAGTGCATATAAACTTTGATGAATGAAGATTTGATATACTTTCACACATCACTACCACATTAAGATTGTCGGCGATACGAATCAACGATTGATTTAATTGCTCATTTGGGGCGTAAAAACCGGCAACAATAAGGACTTTTGATGCGTTTGCTATACGACTACTCAATTCGGCTAACTGCACGGAGGACAATTGTGTGTTAGATGACACTCGATTAATCACTCTGATAGGAGTGTCTATTTGACTTATTTTATTGCCTAATGGTTCGTCAAGCTGAATGTTTATATGCACCGGAGCCTTTCTGTGCGAGTTCACAGTCAACAATGCATCGTTGACTATTCTATTTACATACCATCGAGATGTATCATCATTACATCGCGATGGAATATTATAGCTTTTCTTTACATAGTGGGATAATGCTTCATATTGTCGCAATGTCTGACTATCATCTTGATCGATCCACTCTATCGGGCGGTCGGCTGAAATCACAATAATAGGCATTTTTCGATAATAAGCCTCCGCAACGGACGGAGCGTAATTAAGGACAGCCGTTCCCGACGTGCAAACTACCGCAACAGGCATATTAGTAATTGAAGCAATGCCAAGTGCGATGAATCCGGCACTACGTTCATCTACTACCACAGTTTTTTTTATATCTTTGTTGGCAGCCAAAGCAACAACTATAGGTGCATTACGCGAACCGGGCGATACAACGACATGACGCACCCCGTGCTCGTAAAGCAATCGGACCAATATTTGACAAGACTCTTTATCTGTTGATACCATTTCCATAATACAAAGTACAAATATAGGCATTTTTGCCGTAACCCGAATTTTGTTATGATAAAAAGATTTGAAAAATGTCGATGAAAATTCATTTGCTCTACAAAGTTTTTAAGATGTCGGAAAATAGTTGTAAATTCGCGGTATAATTATCAAACCAAACGAAATTTATATGTCAGATACCTCCCTTCTATCAAGATTAGATGGTATAGAAGCTCGCTTTGAGGAAGTGAGCACATTGATTACAGACCCTTCAGTCATTTCGGATATGAAGCGCTATGTGCGTTTGACCAAGGAATATAAAGACCTTGAAAAGTTAACTCAAGCCACACGATCGTATCGAAATTTGCTTAGCAATATCAAAGAAGCACGTGAGATCTTAGACGAAGAGTCTGATGACGAGATGCGTGCTATGGCAAAAGAAGAACTCGATTCTGCGACAAATGCTCTTCCTCAGCTTGAAGAAGAGATAAAACTATTGCTCATTCCGGCCGATCCCGAAGATGGCAAAAATGCTATCGTAGAAATTCGCGGAGGAACAGGTGGCGACGAAGCCGCAATATTTGCCGGTGACTTATACAAAATGTATAGCAAATATTGCGAATCTAAAGGATGGAACGTTTCAGTCACAAGTTTCAACGAAGGAACTGCCGGTGGGTTTAAGGAAATCGTGTTTTCTGTAACAGGCGAGGGAGTATATGGTATCCTTAAATATGAAAGTGGTGTGCATCGTGTGCAACGCGTACCCGCCACCGAAACGCAAGGTCGAGTACACACGTCAGCTGCAACAGTAGCCGTATTACCCGAAGCCGAAGAATTTGACGTGGAAATCAATGAAGGTGAAATAAAATGGGATACCTTCCGTTCCGGTGGTGCCGGCGGTCAGAACGTGAACAAGGTAGAATCAGGTGTGCGTCTCCGATATATGTGGAAAAATCCTAATACAGGAGAGACAGAAGAGATACTTATCGAATGTACTGAAACACGTGACCAGCCCAAGAACAAAGAGCGAGCGTTAAGTCGCCTGCGTACGTTTATCTATGATAAAGAGCATCAAAAGTATATCGACGACATTGCATCCAGACGCAAAACTATGGTATCGACCGGAGACCGCTCGGCAAAGATACGCACATACAACTATCCACAAGGACGTATCACTGACCATAGAATCAACTATACGATATATAATCTTCAAGCATTTGTAGATGGTGATATTCAAGATTGCATTGACCAATTGATTATCGCAGAAAATGCCGAAAAACTAAAAGAAAGCGAATTATAAATTCTAAATTAAATTACAATGATATGAAGCGCATTGATCTAATCAATAACATAAAAGCAAAAGAATCATTTCTTTGCGTAGGGTTGGATACCGACATTAAAAAAATCCCGGAGCACCTACAAGGCGAAGAAGATGCGATATTCAAATTCAATAAAGCAATAATCGATGCCACTGCACCTTATTGCGTCGCCTACAAACCCAATTTGGCTTTCTATGAAAGCATCGGTGTCGATGGTTGGATTGCATTGGAGAAAACAGTGAAATATCTCAAAGAGAATTATCCCGACCAATTTATCATTGCAGATGCAAAACGTGGCGACATTGGTAACACTTCACAACTATACGCTCGCAGTTTTTTTGAGCATCTTGATGTAGACGCAGTCACAGTAGCTCCATATATGGGCGAAGATAGCGTCACTCCATTTCTTGGCTATGAAGGAAAGTGGGTGGTTTTGCTTGCACTGACCTCCAATAAAGGGTCACACGACTTTCAACTCATTGAAGACAAAGATGGAAATCGATTGTTTGAGAGCGTGATTTGTATATCGCAGAAATGGGCGTCAACAGATGAAATGATGTATGTGGTCGGTGCGACACAAGGCGAAATGTTCAAAGACATTCGCGCCGTTGCTCCTAATAGTTTTCTATTAGTACCCGGAGTCGGTGCACAAGGCGGTAGCCTGCAAGATGTAGCAAAGTATGGAATGACAGCTGACTGCGGATTGCTTGTCAATTCATCGCGCGGTATAATATATGCATCGCGTGGAACAGACTTTGCAGAAGTCGCCGGACAAGAAGCAAAAAAATTGCGTGATGAGATGTCGGTGTTACTGAAAGATGCAAAAATCATTTAATATCAATATAATCTGAAAAATTTCGCGTAAATTTGCATACAAATTGCAAGTTACAAGTAAACTAAGGTATAACATTTTATTAAATATTAGAAAAATGAATATTGACAGTTACAAGTTTGCCGGCAAAAAGGCAATCGTCAGAGTAGACTTCAATGTACCCCTTGACGAAAATGGTAAAATTACCGATGACACCCGTATCCGTGGTGCACTCCCTACCCTCAAAAAGATTCTTGCAGATGGTGGTGCTCTTATCATCATGTCGCACATGGGTAAACCCAAAGGGAAGGTAAATGCTAAGTTCTCTCTTGGTCAAATCAAGGATGCTGTAGCTACCGCTCTTGGTGCAGAAGTAAAATTCGCACCCGATTGCGCAAAGGCTGCTGAAGACGCTGCTGCACTCAAAGCCGGTGAAGTTCTATTGCTTGAAAACCTTCGTTTCTATCCTGAAGAAGAAGGCAAACCTGTAGGTATCGACAAAGAAGATCCCGCATACGAGGAAGCAAAAAAAGCAATGAAGGCAAGCCAAAAAGAATTTGCTAAAACACTTGCAAGCTATGCTGACTGCTACGTAAACGATGCTTTTGGTACTGCACACCGCAAGCATGCATCGACTGCTGTAATTGCCGACTATTTTGACGCAGACAACAAAATGCTCGGATACCTTATGGAAAAGGAAGTTAAGGCTGTCGACAATATTCTAAGCGACATCAAGCGTCCGTTCACTGCCATCATGGGCGGTTCCAAGGTTTCTACTAAGA
>CAZWWS010000071.1:0-10492 GCA_964637445.1 uncultured Muribaculum sp. | reverse complement strand
GAATTTGACAACTTGATTGTTCTCTATGTCAATCACAAAGATACCATTAGACGTACCCATGTAACCTTTTGTTTCAGTCACTCCGCAAAATGCACGACCATCATAGTTATGCCCATCATCTGATAGATTAGAAAAAACATAACTATTCTGAATGGTATTCGCATTTGCAATAGTCAAAACTCCGCCGCCATAGGAGCCGGCTTGTTTGGATGTAATAAATATCTTGTCACCATAAATAGTCGCAAACTGAGAAGTTTCACCATAAGCCACTCCATTGACCTCTTGGGAAACAGATGTGCCAAAAGTTGCGGTTTCGAGATTAAGCCAAAACAAGCCACCCGATGAAGAACCATATTGACCTTCAGTCAATAAGAATACACCATTTGAGAATTGAGCCATACTCGTAAATGATGTGGCAATAAAAGCCATAATTAAAAGAGTAATTTTTCTCATAATTAAATGATAAATTAAATGATAAAAAAATACGGGGATTAAAAATTATGTTGTTTACTTATTTTAAATAGATTTTTGTCACGGAAGAACCTTGTCGTTTGATGTAGACACCTACCGAAGGAGTGTCGACCTTGACACCTTGCAAGTTGTAATACTCGATTGGGGCATTAACATCGGTTTCTATTGATAGAATTGCTGCCACCTCTGCATCGGGATGAAGGTCTTCGCCACCGCATATTTCAGTTGAAGCCTCCCCTACCCATCCACAATATTGATTCGTCGCACAATAGACTTTTACGAAATCGATCGATTGTAGGATGACGGGGGTTCCATCAGCATCAACAGCCCATTCAATATTAAACCCCGGATCGGATGCATTAGGCTGATTGTCGACATATCCCCAATCATAGAATCGTTGCACATAGTATGTGCCATTTCCACTCTTATCGTAAGCATTGTCGGCAAGCAATGTTCCGGTAAATGTGAGAGTGGCATCTGCTATCCATTCCGGCCAATATGATTGGCTATGAAAAGTATTTCGCATCACATAGCCGGTTTCAACATTATTGTCAGTCCATTTGATATATGTACGATCATTTATATATGAATAATTCGGATCTGGGTCAGCATTCAGTGCTCTATCGGCATCGGGACGATAATAGGTGATTGAATAAGCATGAGTAGTCACAGTGCTGTTATACTCACTTCCGGCAAGTTCATACCACTTATCATCAGGCTCGCCATTTTCATTGGTATCACAACTAACCATTACAATACCCGGTTCGCTGCTACCACCATCAGACGCCTCGTTTGCCTTGAAGGCATTGCCATAAATCTTAAAGTCATATTCGCCGGCAACATTCACAATGGGGTGGTCAAAACCGAATACGACATATCCCCCAAATGAGCCAAGCGAGATCATACCCGGATTTGGACCATCATCGTCATTCCCACATAACTGTTCTTCTACCTTAGCAAGAACTTCAGCCTTTGTTTCTCCGGAGAGATATTCGGGCATTTCGTTTACAAACTGCCCCGGCGCAGGCAAAAAGTCATACACTTTTGTGATGTATGGGCTATTAGCTCCTGAAGTTAAGCCGATTGTTGCAACAATCGCCGTTAAAGTAAAATTTTTCATACGCTGTATCTATTTTTAATCGTTATTTCCCAATATCTGCTCTCCCACAAATGCAAAATGAGCCGGAATGTCGCCTGCGCGAACACTCCATTTCATCACTCCATCACGATCGAAGCAATAAAGTGTGCCGGGATTGACATAATTTTTTGCATCCGTCACATATATATCCTTTGTAATCGGATTTACGGCCACCCCATAAGGCATTTTTATTTTTGCATCAGTGCCATCTGTAATAAAATTGTCAGTCACTTTCTCTTTAAGATTTACATCAACCACTGCATACGTTACGTTGTATGATGACGTAATATGACTCCACCCGGCACTGACAATATAAATCGAATCTCCTTCTATACACATATCCGAAACCGGCACATCAAGTTCAGCCACCATTCGGCGCTTACGCACATCATAACAATATAGTTTCGATGGATTATCATAATAGTCTCCGCGAGATGAAATCCAAAGTCCGCCATGCTTATCGGCCATCACATAGTGAAGATTAATCGCAACCTCAATCCGATCATCCTCCTCAAAGGTAATCAAGTCAATTACTGATACCGTATTTTCATAGTTCGGCACCATATACCCCCCGGAGTTGGCTACATAAATCTTGTTGTCTACGATTTCTATTCCGTCGGGCTGAAATCCGACCAAACAGCGGTCTACCACTTCCAAAGTCGTAGTATCCACTTTGGCAACATAGCCTATTTGCTCGTAATCGGGATTAATCTCTACCGGACCGGCATAGGATGAGACGTAGGCATATTGCCCATGAAACTTTATGTATCGACAATTCGGGATTTCGATTTGTCCGATGCGACGCGCAGTAGCCACGTCCATTACTTCCACCTCGTTGGAGCAATTTATCACAGCATATAAACGACTCCCATATATAGCAATATCATTACCCACATCGCCCATCTCTTTTGGCACATCGGGATTGGAATTACCATAAATATTACGAGTGTACGTACCGGTAGAATAATCATAATAATCAAGCGTACTTTTATTGCTTCCCATATTCCCTTCATTAAGCAAATAAAAGCCTTTTATTTCAGTGTATTCAGGGCGAGACACCTCAACTTCTTCCGGAATGAATATTTCGTCGTCGTGCCGACAAGCAGTCAATACCACTACTGACACTATTAAGAATATATATTTTCTCATAATTCAAATTTTAGAATAAACTTATAATTGCGTCCCGGCATGGGATAATTCACAATTACATCATAATATTGATTCAATAGATTGTTTATCTCCATCGTAGCTGTAATTTTCACCTTATTCCAAAGTAAGCAATAACTTGCCGAAAGGTCGTGGGTATACCATGGTTGTTCGTAATTGGCTCTGATATTCGACGAGTTGTGATAACGCTCTCCAACATATATAAAACTATAATTCAATTCGGCGTTTCTCCACGCTCCATGCACCACAACCGACCCGCTATGCCATGGAATATATGATATTTGCCCTTTATAGGTTCCTGCTCCAGGTTCATTATCGGTTGGATCCGAGTAGTCTTGGGCAGTCTGATAGGTGTAATTCAGATTTGCATCTAACTTTATATCATATGGGAGTTCAAAATCCACACGTGCATTTACGTCGATTCCACTAATTTTGACTTTGCCAATATTCATCATCATCCATCGATATTGCCCCGTCCCTTTAGGTACGGCTATAATCTTATCGGTCACATGATTATAATACGCATCGGCTCTAAGCATCAATCGACTCACAAGCCCTTGGCGATAGGTCTGCACATATTGAAAACCCACATTATACTGATCGACATATTCCGGCGAAAGATTTGCATTCCCTATATCCGTATAATACAGGTCATTGAAAGTTGGCATTCGGAATATTCGTTTATAAAACGCACGAAAGTTTAATGGGAAATTTTCGCTTGGTCTATACGAAACAAAAGCCGCCGGAGTAAACTCGTCGCGATGCGTTGTCATTTTTGTAATGCTACCGGTGCCTGAATTTGCCGTACTCCGATCATTTACAAACGTACCCAACAAGCTCACTTGAGCTTTCCATCCTCGCCACTGATATGCCGATGCAAGAGCCACCAAAATCGTATGGCGCGTTGGGAAAGCAAAATTAACGAGTGTAGCATCGAGCGTATTCCACTGATAATCAACCGACAAATTCACATCCCAATTCTCTGTAATTGCATATTTATTAGCTGCCGAAATATATATTTCATCTTGCCAAAACTTATTATCGATATACATCAGAGTTGTATCAGGATTCAAATATCGCATATAATCACGGGCATATTTAGCGTTAACAAGCAACTCATATTGCTCTTCCACCCGCTTTTGGAATGAGCCTTGCACGAAAAAATTGCGATCCCACTGACGCTGCGAATTTTTCCATACATTATTCACTATAGCCCCGGGGATACCTTTCTCTGAGTCATAAAAATACGCCTTCGCATACCATCTGCCTCCATTCAAGCGTCCGAATACACCTACCTCCGAACGAAACGACTCGATATCACCATTTCGGCGCGTAGCAGTAGTATCCCATGCAGGAGTACCATCGCTGAAAACTTTTTTGTAGCGAAACTTATACTTGCCATTGGCATTGATATATTCTACGTTGGCAGATAAATTCACATGTTGCGATAATTTTTGTTCTATCAAAATCGACGGATTTACAAGCCCAAACGACCCTGTGCGAAATATAGCTTTTACGTCAGTGCTTTTCCCGTCATTGAATCGAGGTCGCCGAGTGCGCAGATATATAGTCCCTGCTGCGCCAAAATCTTTAGCCGACTGGAATATCTCGCTTTTCTGACCATTATAAAGCGATATTTCCTCTATATTATCAAGAGAAAATTTGCCCAAATCAATCTGTCCGTTTTGAGCATTACCCAATTGTATTCCATCGTAAAACACTCCCAAATGATTGGTCCCCATACTGCGAATATCCACAGTCTTAATCCCCCCAACTCCACCATAATCCTTTATTTGCACTCCGGAAAAATAACGTATCGCATCGGCCACAGAAAAACTATTCAGGCTTTCCAATTGCTTACCACTCAATGTTTGAGCCGGAATCACTTCGGCAAATGGTTTCACCGCTTCTACTGTTACCTCACGCAATCGCTGTATCGAATCGAGATGCGACTGTTGGGGCTGAGCATATAGCGACATACACACTGCCAAGGCAATAAATTTACACACTTTTCTCATCATAGTTGACAATTCTCCGTTGTTCGTTTTCTTGCGAGAAAGTCACAACGAAAAGAGAGAAGTCAAACTATGAATAAAAAGTCGTCAAAAGACTTAATACCAATAGAGTGAAATTTTCTACTTTTCAAAGCTCATACCTCGCAAGCTATTGAAAAAACTCGTATGGCAGGTCTTCTGACTCGTTTCCTCGTCCGACGCCTTCCCAAGACCAATAAATCTCAGTGGCAAATAGAATGTCGGCGAGCTATGATGAAACTCACAGCAGCGGGACTGTTCAGGATTCACACCTGATTCCCTTTTAAGCAGCCAATCCGGACGGACTTTCTGCACCAATACGTGTGCAAAGTTATTGTTTTTTTCTTTACCCTCAAAATAAAAAATCGTGGCACACCTTTTTAAGATGCACCACGACTCTAACATTACCAACCTTTATTACCTTATTATCACTATGATACTTTTTTATCTTTTTGACTTGCTATCTGCAGCAGGTTTATCACCCCTTTGCGGGTTAGGCTTATGTCCTTGACAATCATCATGTCCACAGCGGCCGAAATCTCCACGTTGTCCCTGCTTTCCCTTTCCTGGAGCCATTCTGTGGTTACGAGCTTCGGGCTTTTGATTTACCACCATATTCTCCAAAAAGGTTACATATTGCTCGGGAGTAAGGATTTCCTTAATCTGACGGAGGTGATTCAACTTACCCGTCTTCATCAAAGAATCACGCTTCGCTCGTGCCTCTTCACGATTTTTTCTACGCTCTTCTTGCTTCTTTTGGCGAGCATCTTGACCATCCTTTCGCAACTGATCAAGTTTTGCCTTTTGAGCATCTGTCAAGTTGAGTCCCTCAAATGGATTGCCACATTCGGGTTTCGGAGCCTTAGGTCCTCTATGTTGATGTTGGTCACATCCTTCGACCAAGCATGCCGGACGCTGAGCGTCGTCGGGATTCTGAGCGACTGCTGATACAGTGAGGAGAGAGGTTGCGATGATTGCCAAACTTAATACTTTCTTTTTCATAATTGTTGTCAGTTTTATTAGTTAATTATTTGTTGCTGATTTTTATCGTTGTTTGCTATATTGACTCGAAAAAATCATTTTGGTTTAATAGCCTCGCAAAATTTAACCATTTGTAACACAACTAATTAAACATCGATAAAATAAACTGCCTCCACTCTTCGCGAGCAGAAGCAGCACATATTGTAAACGAAAAAAGTTAGCTTTATAACTAAATCCTATTTTATTGTGTCTTTTGTTATTTCTGACAATTCTTATCCGACTTGGTTTAACCTTGCTCATGATTTTAACATAATTTACCATTACGTACCATTTTGGTAACTGTATTATTATTAATTTTGCCAGATAATTTTTCATTTAATTGTGTAAATACAAGCGATATGATAATTTCAATATTTTCCATCGTTGCACTATCTTTATTAATATCTCCGGCTTCTATTTCAAATTTGACAATTACATTTATTCTATTTTTATCTATCTATTTATTCCGTATCAAAAATAGAGAATCTATAATAATTGACCGAAAAACAAAAGTCGTAACAATTATAATACTATCCATATTTTCGAGCTTGTTTATCGGTAGATGGGGTGTTTCATCCAAAGTGCAAATATTGACAAGCATATTATACATGAACACCAAGATTGTGCTTAGTGCTATCGCGCTAATACTCTCTATTATATCATTTCGAAGTCTTTCACATGTAGTCGGCGCAATCAATCAATCAATCAATCAATCAATCAATCACATGCGAACTGTTACTCTTACCTCTACATACTGCTAATAGCCATTGCGTCAATCTCCCTTTTATCTCATAGCTCACCATTATATCCGTTCAACACCTGGGTCGACCCTAATTGCTTTTTTACTGTCGGAAAGTCAGTCCTTGATGGTCTTGTTCCTTACCGCGATTTATACGAACAAAAAGGACCGATTCTCTATTTTCTCCACACTCTCGCTGCTCTGATTTCATATCGCTCGTTTTTCGGGGTTTATCTCTTGGAAATATTGGCAGCATTCGCGTTCTTATCAATTTCATACAGATCAATATCATTATTATACCCAAGCAAACACCTTATTTTACATACCACTTTAATCGGTCTTATTGTATACTCTTCCTATTCATTCGTACTTGGAGATAGTGCTGAAGAGTTTTGTCTGCCTTTAATTGCATATGCCCTCTATATAGGACTGAGGGCAATCGTAAATAAACACCCAATATCACCATCGCAAGCGTTCTTTATCGGGGTTACGGCAGCAGCAGTATTGTGGATCAAATACACAATGTGTGGCTTCTATCTTGGTTGGATTATATCGCTCATATATATTTACCGCAAAAACAAATGGCAAGCAAAGATTCTATCAACATTCGCTTTTGCAACGATAGGGTTGGTGACGCTCACCACACTAATTTTTGCCTATTTTATATATCATGACTCCCTTGACACTATGCTTAACGTCTACTTCTTCGACAATGCAAAATATTACAACAACAATAGCGACACCTCGATTTCCAATATATTGAATAATATTTTCGGGTCTTGGGACAACAATCTGTTTATCTGGATTTTTATAATAGCCGGAATTTTACTTGCACGACCGACAAGATTATCGACATTTTTTCTATCCTCTGCCACGACTTTAGTGATTTTCATATTTTTAATAAGATTGGCAATGCCATATTATACTTTAATTATAGCCGTATTTATTCCATTTGGTGTCGTCTTGATTGAAGCATTATTGCACCAAACCAAATCTCTGTTTTCATATTCTATTATTTCATTAATCACTCTCAGTATCATCTATAATATTGTCTCTGAAACATATATATTCATGCCCAAAGAGGATACCGTACAATATAAGTTTGACCAAATAATCCAACAAGAACCCAACCCGACACTGCTTAATTACGGATTTCTTGACGGAGGGTTTTATACATATAGCGGAATCGTTCCTTCCAACAGATATTTCTGTCGTCTAAACATTTCTATTCCTGATATGATGCGTGAGCAAGATTCAATTATCGCAAATCAACACGTAGAATTTATTGTAACAAGAACAATTCCGGATTTAGCTGGAGACAATTTCGAATACGAGTTTTACGGTTATCTAAAGGTTGCTGAAGAGCATCAACCTTTAGAGACCGGATTAGATGCCATATATACTCTTCATAAACGAATTACCGCCGACGAAGTATCAGAATAAGAAATATTTGTCTATCTTTGTGAAAAATTATTCGTATATGACTAAAATAGGATCTGTAATGACCCCGGTAGGACGTAAGGCATTGCTATTGGGAAGTGGAGAACTTGGAAAAGAAGTGGCAATCGAACTTCAACGTTATGGAGTGGAAGTAGTGGCTTGCGATAAGTATGCCAATGCTCCGGCTATGCAAATAGCCCATCGTTGTCATGTGTTCAATATGCTTGACGGCGAAACTTTACGCAAAGTGATTGAAGAAGAAAAGCCGGATCATATCATTCCGGAGGTAGAAGCTATTGCTACCGACACCCTTCGACAACTCGAAGCAGAGGGTTACAATGTCACCCCCACTGCCCAAGCTGCGTGGCTCACGATGAACCGCGAAGGCATACGCCGACTTGCCGCCGAAGAGCTGGGTATCACTACCTCTCCATATCGCTTCGCTTCAACCTACGAAGAATTTTGCGATGCAGTGAAAGAAATTGGCATCCCTTGCGTAGTAAAACCGATTATGAGTTCATCGGGACATGGTCAAAGCACTATCAAAAACGAATCTCAGATCGATGAAGCTTGGCGTGAAG
Source organism: uncultured Muribaculum sp. (assembly GCA_964637445.1). Taxonomy (GTDB): domain Bacteria; phylum Bacteroidota; class Bacteroidia; order Bacteroidales; family Muribaculaceae; genus M3. Next base: position 1,903 of record CAZWWS010000071.1, on the reverse strand, counting down.
CACAAGAAGGCGGACGCGCCGGAGCCGGACGTGTTATCGTAGAGGGCTTTATCGACTTCGACTACGAAATAACTCTACTTACCGTACGCAGTTGCTCCGGAACCACTTTCTGCGAACCGGTAGGTCATATCCAAGTAAACGGCGATTACCGCTACTCATGGCAACCTCAACCGATGACCTCGACGGCTCTATCTTCGGCACAAGAAATTGCGAGAAAAGTTACCGACGCTCTCGGTGGATATGGAATTTTCGGCGTAGAACTTTTCATCAAAGGCGACAACGTAATTTTCAGTGAGGTATCACCTCGTCCTCACGACACTGGAATGGTGACTATGATATCACAAGATCTCAGCGAATTTGGGCTACACGCACGAGCTCTTCTTGGCTTGCCTGTCCCCGCTATCCGCTTCCTCGGACCGTCAGCTTCACGAGCCGTAGTTGTAGAAGGCGATACTGACAAAATCGAATTTGACAACCTCAAAGAAGTACTTGCCGAACCGGGAGTACAACTCCGAATATTCGGTAAACCGGAAGTAAAAGGTCATCGTAGGATGGGCGTGATACTCGCTACCGACGAAACAGTCGAAGCCGCTCGACAAAAAGCCGAACGAGCATACGAACGTCTTCGCATCAACGTTCTCCCCCGATAAAAAAGATCTCTTAGTCAACAAAAACAGCCGAGTATAATCCTTATACAAATTCTCGACTGTTTTGTTTTAATAATCTTAGATAAATGTTGATATATGTCTCTCAGATGGCTCTTTTTACTTTTAATAATTCCGTTCCAGTTGACTGCTACTGACACAGACTCCTTGTATATTGAAAAATATCGTTTAGGCTTAGCCAAGGGGAATCACAAGATTGTGGATTTTGTTCTTAACTTGTACGAACAATATGACATTGTTATTTTAGGAGAGCGTGATCACCGAGACACTACCCAATATTCATTTATAAAGAATCTAATTTCCGATTCCCGATTTATTGACAATGTCGGCTATGTCTATACCGAAGTCGGATGTAACACTGCCACCAATAGTGCCAACGACCTAATCAAAGGTAAATTCCGCGATGAAAATGAGTTTAGAGTTGCGTGTATAAAACACTTACGACGAGAAGAATGGTGGCCGTTATGGGAGAAGTGGAATCGTTATCAATTTCTTCGTGATTTATGGCAGATTAATGATACTCTATCCGACAATAGAAAATCACTATCGGTCTTACAGATGTGAATTTTCCGTGGGACAATGTGAAAACTGCTACCGATTATGACAAGTTCTATAATATAAATACCCAAAATAGAGATTATATTATGGCTACCAATTTCAGCTATATGTTTAATCATCAGCCAATGAAAAATGGGAAACATAAGGCGTTATTAATCACTAATGCACCTCACGCTATAAATGACTCCATTCATAAAAATGAAGGATTTCTCATAAAACAAGGTTATGGTGATCGAGTCGCAATTGTTTTAATGAATTGGGACGAATGGTGGCAAAATGATTACACCTTATTTGATAATGGTAGAGTTGATGCAGCCTTCTATTTGTCCGGTAATAAGCCTACGGCACTCATGTTGTACAATAGTACGTTAGGTGAATATCTGATAAATGGGCAACAACTGAAAAATCTCGCTGATGCAATGGTCTACGATGTGCCTGTCGATAAATTCATGATGAAATGCGGCTTAAATGGGTTGATAACTCCTGATTTTGAAGATGAGATAATGCGACGCGATGATATAGTGCGTCAAGTAGTCTATCCCGAACTCCAACCATCTTCATTAAAAAGCTTATATGACGAATACAATAGGGAACGATGCTTTACCCCATATAAAGAAAACGTTCTTCAGCAATTCAAACGCTACATATCTGAATAATCACAATCACTATTACCCCCGATA
>CAZWWS010000070.1:0-10752 GCA_964637445.1 uncultured Muribaculum sp. | reverse complement strand
CCGCTACCTTCTACGAACACTATGACGAGATTCTGAACTTTTACAACAATCGTTCTTCAAACGCATTGGCGGAATCATTCAATGCTAAAATCAAACTTTTCAGAGCCAATCTTAGGGGTGTCGTTGACAAGAAGTTTTTCCTCTTTCGCATTGCCAAGCTTTACGCGTACCCACACTAAATAACTACTGAGCCCCAATAAGCCACTAATCTAAATATTAAAAATTAAAAAGTCGAAAACTTTATGCTTCCGACTTTCTTAGTGGCGGGAGCAGGACTCGAACCTGCGACCTTTGGGTTATGAGCCCAACGAGCTACCACTGCTCCATCCCGCGATGTTTGTGAGTGCAAAGGTAGGCACTTTTCTTGAAATAGCCAAACATTCTGCCATATTATTATGTTAAACAATCTAAACACACACTCCTGCGACTTTTTGAGACTTCTCAAAAGATAAAAACGATTAACGAACTAAACTTTTTTGTCTGTTATTACAAAAAGCCAAAGAAATCTTTTTATCTTTGTGGGATAGAACTTTTTTACAACAACATAAACAAATTTATTAACATCATGAGCAAACCGTATGTACTCGGTATCGACATAGGCGGAACTAACACCGTATTCGGTATCGTAGACGCAAGAGGAGTGGTTATTGCCAGTGCCTCGATTAAAACACAGAAACACAGCGACATCAACGCTTATATCGATGAACTTTACACCGAAGCGACCAAGTTAATCGATGTAAATGACGCAACAGACAAGGTGCATGGCATTGGCATCGGCGCTCCAAATGCCAATTATTTCACAGGTATCATTGAAGATGGCGTCAATCTTCCTTGGCCCACCCCAATACCCTTGGCTCAATTAGTAAGCGAAAAATTTGGTATTCCCGTAGCCATCACAAACGATGCAAACGCAGCTGCCATTGGCGAAATGACTTATGGAGCGGCTCGTGGTTTGAAAGACTTTATAATGATTACCCTTGGCACAGGAGTTGGCTCGGGTATCGTCATCAACGGACAGATGGTATATGGCCACGATGGTTTCGCCGGAGAGCTCGGCCACATGATCATGAAGCGCAACAATGGTCGTCTTTGCGGTTGCGGTCGCACCGGTTGCCTTGAAGCCTACTGCTCTGCTACCGGCGTAGCACGCACAGCTCGCGAATTCCTTGAAATCCGCACAGAGCCTTCATTGCTTCGTAATATTGAAATCGAATCTATCACCTCTAAGGATGTTTACGATGCAGCTATTGCCGGCGATAAGTTGGCTAAAGATGTATTCGAATACACCGGCAACATTCTTGGCGAAGCTCTCGCCGACTTCACAGTATTCTCATCACCCGAAGCATATATCCTCTTTGGTGGTCTTGCCAAGAGTGGCGACTTGCTGATGAAGCCATTAAAGAATGCTATGGAGAAAAATATGATGCCAATCTTCAAAGGCAAAGTAAAAGTTCTCCTTTCAGAGCTTAAGGAAGCCGATGCTGCTGTGCTTGGTGCCAGCGCATTAGGATGGGAAGCAAAACCCATTGTCACTATCGTGACACCGACTACTCAAGCGTAAGCAATCAATTCTCATAACAGAGCGTCGCAACGGTTCAGTCCATTGCGACGCTCTTGCTTTTCAATATCATATATCAATCAGGAATGGTTATACTCAGTCCATCATATGCAATTTTCACCCCATCGGGTAATCGCTGCTCTACATCCGACTGCAGCCCCATATCATGGCTCAAGTGAGTGAAATATGCCATTCGAGGATTAACGCGCTTCACCACCTCAAGAGCTTGAGCAAGATTCATATGAGAAATATGCTCTTTTATACGCAATGCATTGACAACCAATGTATCCACTCCACGCATCAACTCTATCGTTGAGTCCGGAATCTCTTTTGCATCAGTAATATATGCCAATCTACCTATTCTATATCCAACAATCGGAAGGCGATAGTGCATCACCGGGAGTGGCGTAACCTCAATTCCCGCCACCTCAAATCGGCTCGCTCCTATCGTATGAATATTAAATGCCGGCACTCCGGGATATGGATGTTCGGCAAAGCAATACGGGACTCTCTGCATGAGATCATCAGCCACATCAGGGCGACAATATATCGGGAAGCCCTCTTCAGCAGCACAATACGGGCGCAAATCGTCTACGCCCCCCACATGATCGTAGTGGCTATGAGTCACAAGCAGTGCTTCCAATGACGGACTCCCGGAGCGAAGCATCTGCTCACGAAAATCGGGTCCACAATCAATCAATATATTCCGTCCTTCCACACTCACCAACGCCGATGCGCGAAGTCGTTTGTCTCTCTCATCTACCGAGCGACATGTAGAACATTCACACATTATTTGAGGTATGCCGGTAGAAGTTCCCGTACCTAAAAATCCCAATTTCATAAATCAAAACATTTATGATTAGATAACATTTACTTCGGGAGATAAGTTTATACCATAAATTTGAGCAACCACGTCGACTATATGTTTTTTAAGTGCTACAACATCTGCCGATGTAGCACATCCACGATTGACAATCACCAAGCATTGTTTTTCGTACACTTGAGCATCGCCAATTGAATATCCACGCAATCCGGCATTTTCGATGAGCCATCCGGCAGGTATTTTATAGTCCTCAGCTACCTCATAGTGAGGCATTGATGGATACTTTGCCAAAAGCGATTTGTATTTTTCCGCTGTCACAACAGGATTTTTGAAGAACGAACCGGCGCTACCCAACTCGTCAGGATCAGGGAGTTTTTTTCTTCGAGTCTCAATTACTATATGACGAATAAGACGAGCTGACAGATCATCGTTATCTCTAAGTTGTTGCAATGGACCATAATCCAAATTATACTCTTCCATAAGACTAAGACGCATCACTACAGCAGTAACCACATAGCGACCTGCCACATCTGAGCGCTTAAACATACTATCGCGGTAACCATAGGCGCATTCTTCCACAGAGAAAGTCACAAGCTTCTTCATTTTGGTATCATATGCTTCCACCCTCCGAATTATATCTTTCACCTCAACGCCATAGGCACCTATATTCTGCACCGCTGCAGCTCCGACCTCTCCAGGTATTAGAGACAAGTTTTCTGCGCCATTAAAACCCTCTTCTACACAATATGCAACAAACGCATCCCACTCCACTCCGGCGCCTACTCGCAGCCATACATGGCTATCGTCGCGCGATATTTGATCTATAAAGCGAATGCGTGAATGCAATATTACACCTTTGAAATCCGAAGTAAACAGCAAGTTAGAACCTCCTCCGATATGCAATATCTTTTCGCCTTTGCATATATCAGAATCAAGAACACCACAAAGTTCCTCTATCGAATCATATTCCACATAATAATCAGCGTATGCAGGCAGATGAAACGTGGTCACCTTTTTCAGATCAAAATTTTCATATATCGTCATACTGCAAATCTATTTACGAAAATTACGCAATAGTCCATCTTCAAACATAAGATACACACCATCATCATAGCTCCATATCTCATGTACCTTGTCATATCCGGGACGCCGAACCACATCATTAGGAGCGCCTAACGCCAATCGACATTCATCGCGAGTCATATCCAATGCCACACTGCCGTTTATTATACATTCCCAATTCGCATCCGATATTTCAGGATATTGTTTTCGTGGATCTTCAAATGTAAATAGCGATGAGAACGATCGTGCTGAACTTTCAGAATCAGCCACCGACATAAACAGATGGTAATTAATTCCATTTTTAGCTGTCACATCAGTAAAGACCAATTTCACCGGATAGACCGAATTGCCGGGCAATACCTCAGATATATCAACCGGCACAAATCGCCGACCATAAATAAGATGGTCTTCGGTATCATACCAAACCGATGTGCGTACATACAATTGCCGATTACGCAAACGCGAGGCAACATCGTTGACTATACTTCGCTCAATCGTAAAGGGGACTGACACCCGTCCGCGCTGCGCGAGGTCTACTTTCGAGGCATTCAGACGATACACCCATTGAGAGCCACTGCCATCAGTAAATAGCAACTCAGCCGACACTCCGCCGGTGACAGCCGGGATTTCCCGACATCCTTTATAAGCGATTACCGATCCAACAGCAGGTACCGTTTCTGAGGCAGACGCGCCAAATATCAACGAAATTTTATCATCGGTCACAATAAACTCTTTTCCTTCGGCCCATTCACCGAAAGGCTCTGACGCCACATCTTTGAAAAATAATTCTTCCTCCGTGGTCACCACCTTTTCACTACTGATATTTTCTGCAGTAATTTTCGGCGTACTTTCTATTCCGGTGAAGCATGATGAAATCAGCATCACAGAGGGAAGAAGCACTAAAAATCTAATACCAAGTCCCATCATCATTTGTTTTTTATCGGCACAAGACCCATATTGACAAATATAAATGAATACATATCAGCATATTCATCTATCACTTTTGAAATAGGTTTTCCGGCACCATGTCCTGCCTTTGAATCAATACGAATAAGCTTTGGAGCATCACCCGTATCGGCAGCTTGCAAAGTTGCCGCATACTTAAATGAGTGAGCCGGGACCACTCGATCGTCATGGTCGGCCGTCGTAATCAATATAGCCGGATAACGCGTTCCATCATTTTTTATATTATGGATTGGTGAATAACCCAACAAATAATCGGCCATCTCCTTTGAATCGGCCGATGTTCCATAGTCAGAGGCCCAGTTCCACCCTATTGTAAACAGATGATAGCGCATCATATCCATCACTCCCACACGAGGTATTGCCACCTTAAATAAATCAGGACGCATATTGACCGTAGCCCCCACAAGCAATCCGCCATTTGAACCGCCTTCTATCACAATTCGTTCCGGATTGGACCAACCTTGCTCTATCATGTATTCTGCGGCGGCAATAAAATCATTAAACACATTCAGCTTCTGCTGCTTTGTCCCGGCAAGATGCCAACTTTCACCATACTCGCCTCCTCCACGCAAATTTGCTTGAGCATAAATACCTCCATTTTCAAGCCATAATAAGCGTTGAGCCGAGAAACCCGGAGTAAGAGTTATATTAAATCCTCCATACCCATAGAGATACACAGGATTTTTTTCATCTCGCTTCAAATCTTTCTTATATGTCAAAAACATTGGAATTTTCGTACCATCAGCCGATGGATAAAACACCTGTTCTGTCACATAATCTTCAAAATCAATACCCTGAATTTCTGTTGTTTTATACACCTCCGATAGCCCCGTCGCTATATCATAGCGATAAATCACAGTGGGATATGTAAACGACGTAAACGAATAAAACATCTCTGAACTTTTGCGCCATGTAGCTGTTGCCACCGAGCCATATGTAGGCAACTTTATCTCATGCATATTCTCACCATCAATATTACATACATATAGACATTGTGATGCATCGCGATCATATGTAAGCACAAGTTTATCACTATCAGCTACTTCCGCACCAACCAACACACCTTCGCCTTGACCTACTATCTCAGTCCAATTTTCACGCTGTGGAGCATTGACCGACGCAGTCATCAATCTATACCTTTCGGCGCCCCACGATGTGTATAAAATCATTTTATCATCGATTACATCAATCACACTCACTTGATAATCATGACTCGGTTCAATTATAATCCATGGTTTTGAATCATCAAACACATCCGACATCTTTTTCATGAAAAGCGAATTACCCAGTCCTTCTCCGCCACCATAGACAAACAGATAGCTTTCATCCTCCGGCACTTGCGCCGAATAAAAATGAAGCGGATGTTCCGAATCCATATACACAAGTCGGTCGTCAGATTGACTCGTCCCAAGTTTGTGATAATAAATGCGATGACATTCATTCGCATTAGAGAATTCCTTTCCTGCTTCAGGTCGATCGTACGCACTATAGAAAAAGCCGTCACCCACCCAAGAGGCACTTGTAAACTTAGCCCACTCAATATGGTCGGGCAATAAGCGCTTAGTCTTCGTATCCATCACATATATCTCAGTCCAGTCCGACCCGCTGCGAGAGATTGTATATGCCGTATATCGCCCGTCACGACTTTGGCTGAGCCCGGTCAGAGCCACCGTTCCATCATCCGACAATGTATTCGGGTCAATAAATACCTCCGGATTATCGCCAAGACTATTCATGCGATACAATACCGACTGATTACGAAGTCCATCATTCTCAAAAAAGTAATATTTTCCATCATACATCAGCCACGGCATTCCATGTTTGCGATAATCATTAAGGGCTGTCAACCGATTTTTAATAGCTTCTCGAAACGGAATCCTATCAAGATACCCTCGTGTCACCAGATTCTCAGCTTCTACCCATTCCATTGTCGTCACAGCCGTATCGTTTTCAAGAGGACGATATGGGTCTACTACTTTCGTTCCAAAATAATCATCGATTGTCGACGAACTTGGAGCCTTGGGATACTCTATATCAGAAGATGCAAACACTTTGCTCGCTAACAATGTCATAGACAATATTAAAGTTATTCTGTTCATAATATTCAAATTGATATACAAAGGTAACATAACGGCGCGGTAATTGCAAATTACGTTGTATGCAAAACGGATTGCCGCAATCAGTATTTTTAATAGCCAAAACACAAATACTGCAAAAACCATATGTAATTTTGCTCTCGAAAAAAAATGGACAAAATATACCCTATGATTCACATAGCTGATGCAGCATAAATACCTTAAACACACAATTTCAAAAACAACTATTTTGATCTAATGCCACCCGGGATCTCAGCGATATCACATATAACTAAAGAGACCATCTAACTTTTCATTAGACGGTCTCTTGCGGTATGGACGGGACTCGAACCCGCGACCCCCTGCGTGACAGGCAGGTATTCTAACCAGCTGAACTACCACACCTCGGTTTTGCGTTGCAAAGTTACAACCTTTATTTCAATAATGCAAATATTCCACTCAAGAAAATTCTACCACAAATCGTATTTTACCAAAAACATTCATTTCTCAGCGTTTTCGCACCGCTTTTCCGTCATTTCCGACACAAAGCGATGAACTTCCGACAACATTTCATCAAAATCAGTAAGCCAATCCAGTCGAGCCTCAAGAGGGCAACGTCCGGTACCCGCCCTATTTATTATCTGATCTACAAGTTGACGATACTCCCCTTTTATTGATGCAGCGTTCAAAATAGTCAATGCCGACCGACTCACTACATCTATATAATATTCACGCACACCTCCGGCCACCATCAATACGGCAGCACCGGCGCCGACAACCTTGTCGGCCGTTCGAGCATTAAGGAGCCGGTCGGGTGCTTTCGTATACAATCTGTATAAATCGCTCACGCCTCGACCACAATAGGTAGCAATACTGCCATCTTCCGACTCTACAACAAGCGAATATCCTCCCTCATGTAGTATCTTCTCAAGCCGTTGCATCAAAGTGTTTCTTGCTTAAGTTGCTCTACATACGCATCTATTCGAGCCATCTGCTTTGGGATGTCGATACGCTGCGGACAATGCGGTCGGCATACACCACATCCGATACAATGATTTGCTTGGCGCAGTTTTGGCACTTTACGATCATATCCGACTAAAAATATCTTACGAGCTTCAGCATAATTGGCATCTTGCGAACTCAATGGCATATTGCCCTCATTGACACATTTATTATAATGTGTAAACACCATCGGTATATCTATACCATACGGACACGGCATACAATACTTGCAGTCAGTACATGGGACTGTCGGGAGCTTAAATACTATATCAGCCACTTTTTTCAATAGAGCAGACTCTTCATCTGCCAATGGGTCAAGCGGACAATATGTACGCAAATTATCGACCAAGTGCTCCTTATAAGTCATACCACTCAAGACTGTCAACACCCCATCGGGAGTACCCGCAAAACGGAATGCCCACGATGCAATAGAATCCTCCGGTCGGTAAGATTTCAATAATCCCATTGCATGGTCATTGAGCGATGCTAATCTTCCGCCGAGCAACGGCTCCATAATTATTGCCGGAATATTCCGCTTTTTCAACTCATCATATAGATATTCGGCATTCACACCATCTCCGTTTATCTCTCCGGCGTGATACCAATCTACATAATTAAGCTGAATCTGCACAAAATCCCATTTGTATTTATCATGACGCGCGAGCATCTCATCGAACACTGCAATATCGCCATGAAACGAAAATCCAAGATTGCGAATACGCCCTGCTTTACGCTCTTCAAGCAGGAAATCGAGCATACCATTGTCAATATAGCGCTTATTGACCACATCCATTCCGCCTCCACCTATAGCGTGAAGCAGATAGTAATCGATATAGTCGGTCTGCAATTCCTCAAACGATTTGCGATACATAGCCATCGATGCTTCGCGACTCCAAGTCGAAGGAGCGAAGTTCGACAATTTCGTTGCAATATACACCTTTTCGCGTGGCACTTGCTGCAAAGCTACACCCAACGCTTTTTCCGACTCGCCTTTGCAATAAGCCGGAGATGTATCATAATAGTTGACACCATGCTCATAGGCCGTTTTGACGAGGTCGTCCACCGCCTTTTGGTCGATAGCACTATCGCCGGTAGAGGTAGCCTTTGTGGGCCAGCGCATTGCTCCATAGCCTAAAATCGACACCTTATCACCTGTTGTTGGAGATACGCGGTATGTCATTTCTCCTTTTCCGGCATTTGGCGTACGCTTACCTTCCGTCGTTGTCGAATTATCTCCGGCACAGCCTACTATTGTCAAAGCAGCTCCGGCACCCATATACCGCAGAAATCCACGACGATTTATTTTGTTTTTATTTTGCTCGTTCATTTGATAGACAATTTAATGATTACACACTGCGATGACGTTCGTGCCCTTCCACATATATAGCACTTATAGGCGACACCGGACAAAGATTTTCACATGCTCCGCATCCGATACAGCGTTCAGTATTCACTGCCGGTATCTTTGCAGAACTATCGTCGCCGGGGATTGATGGTATCATAGTGATTGCTCCTACCGGACAATGACGCGCACAATTACCACACGCCGTGCCTTTGATCGCCGGCAAGCATCGATCTTTTACCCACACAGCATGACCTATTTGTATCGCACTCTTTTCCGCACGAGTTATCTTCGTTATAGCACCCGCAGGACAAACTTCGCTACAGCGCGTGCATTCGGGACGACAATATCCCTTTTCGTATGACACCACCGGTTGCATCAACGAATCAAGCGACGTCGATGGTCTCAACACACCATTCGGGCAATTGCTTATACACAGTTGACACGATGTGCAGTGATCTGCCAGGTTATCGAGACTCAATGCACCCGGAGGAGCTATAGGAGTGGTGCGCTGAGGCTTCTCTTTTGGTATTATTGCAGCCAAACCGCCATCGGTCAATTTCTCTTGCGCTTTCACAGCAAGCGCCCCGGCCACCATGGCACCTATCGCCATAAACGTGCGACGACCGGCATCAGTCTTTGCCTCTTCCGGTTTACGCTCTTTCGTCACATTGTGCTTGTATTTTATAGCCTTTTGGCTACATACATCGATACAATCCATACATGCCACACAGCGAGAATAATCTATTTTATGCTCCTTAAAATCTATACACGAAGCCTTACAATTGCGCGAGCATTTACCGCACTTATTGCATTTCTCCGTATCAATAACAGGCTTCAACCATGAATACTTAGCCAAATACCCCAATATCGTTCCTGCCGGACATATCGTATTGCAGTAAGTTCTACCGCCTACCCATGCCAATACAGACACGACAATCAAACTGATTGCGGCAACCGTGCCGACAAACATATTCCACCCACGCGCCTCGACATGATAAAACATATAGCTATCATTGCCTGCGGCCCAATCTGCAAGCAAATTATTCGCTCCATCATACAACGGAACTATCAGCGACGCCACCATTCTGCCGAATACACTATACGGCTCTATCAGTGCAGCTATCCAAGTCAAGCCAAGAGCTATCGTGACCACAAACAGAGCCAGAATGCCAAGACGCAGCCACGTTTTAGCCGAAGACAAGCGATAGCGATTTTTTTTGCGACGAGAATGAATGCCGGCCACAACATCCTGCCATACTCCAAGAGGACATATCACAGAACAATATACGCGCCCCAACAAAAGAGTCAGCACGACGAGCGAAGCAAGCACAATCAAATTGAGTGATAACACAGCCGGAACAAACTGCACCTTAGCCATCCATCCCCATAAACCTTGCGCTACTCCGGTAAAATCCAAAAACAGCAACGTCACCATCAATATGGCAATCGTAGCCAACACAACACGTATTTTACGAAGCATATCTAAAACGAGATTTCAATTTTATACTATTATTGATGCAAATATAGCGATTTTTATTGATTTGCCTCTAATTGGCGTCGAATATATTTCGGCAACTTTGCCACCACTTCTGCATAGCTATGATCAATCAACTCCTTCACCAACACGTCCGACAATGTAGGCAACTCATGCTGATTCCAATATTTCTTATTAAAATGCCATGCCGGCTCAATACCGGGATATTGTTCGCGAAGCTCAGGCGCTCGCTCAGCATCGCATTTAAGCACCAAACGAGTAGGTCGGTCAAGACCTACAACCGCAAACATCTTACCCGCCACCTTATACGCCAAAGTAACGTCATCAAACGGAAATTCCTCCGTCACCATAGCCTTCGCCATGCAATATATCCTAATATCCTCTATATTCATAAACACACATTTCAACACACAAAAATAGCAAAAC
>CAZWWS010000069.1:0-11220 GCA_964637445.1 uncultured Muribaculum sp. | reverse complement strand
ATTGTTACCATTTCCGAGATTTGCCGTTTAATGCGTTATGGGTCAGTGACTAACGTACTTTTTCGCTTTTTTGCTCCGTGAACCGTAATTTTTCGCAAAAATCACTTCGACCACTTTTTTTCAAGATATTTTAAGCAGAATGTGTGATATAACAAAACATTTCGCTATCTTTGAGTGCAACTTCTTAGTCGAAAGAAAAAATGGCACCACTATTTTCTATCATCACCGTTACATACAATGCGGCATCTACATTGCCCGCAACGTTGGCTTCAGTAAAGGAGCAGACGTGTAAACTCTATGAGTATATCGTGATGGACGGTTGCTCATCCGACTCTACTGTAGCGTTGGCGCAAGCTGCGGCCATAGACGGCTGTCGCATTTTTTCAAGCCCCGACAAGGGACTGTACGACGCGATGAACAAGGCCATTGCAGAGGCTAAGGGAGAGTATCTGATATTTCTCAATGCCGGCGATGCGTTTCATTCGCCCGACACTCTTGAGCATGTGGCTGAGGCGGTGTTGGCTCAAGGCAACGACTTCCCCGGAGTGGTCTATGGGCAGACGGTTTTGGTCGATAGTGAGCGTCGCGAGATTGGCAGTCGACACCTCACCGCCCCCGAATCGCTTACACTCGATAGCTTTAAGTCCGGGATGTTGGTGTGTCATCAAGCCTTTATAGCCTATCGCAAGGTTGTGGGATTATACGATTTGCAATATCGCTATTCGGCCGACTATGATTGGTGTATAAGATGCTTGCAACGCTCGCGTCGCAATCTCTATATGCCAGAAGTACTTATCGACTATCTCAGCGAAGGGTTGACCACCAAAAATCGATATCGCTCCTTACGCGAACGTTTCATGATCATGTGCCATTACTACGGCGTGTGGTCCACCATCTGGCGTCACATCGGCTTTATTCCTCGATTTATCCGACAGCGCATCAAAGAACGAACTAATAATCAATAAAAATTATATACAGAACTATGAAGTATTATATTGCTGTAAACGACAAGCATGAAGGCCCTTACGAAGTGGCTCAGTTGAAGATGATGAATATCTCTCCCGACACCTTTGTGTGGTGTGAAGGTATGTCGGAGTGGAAGAAAGCATCTGACGTAGAGGAAATTCGCTCTGTCATGATTGCCTCTTCGCCCTCTACGCCGCCACCATTCCCCGGCGCATCTGCCGTGCCACCGCAACAACCACCCCTTGCCACTCCTCAACCGGCTATGCAGCAAGGCGTTCCACCTAAAACATGGCTCGTCGAGTCTATTTTGGTCACTCTTTTCTGCTGTCTGCCTTTTGGAATCGTCGGCATCATTAAGGCATCTGAAACCAACAGTGCGATTAGCCGTGGCGACTACAGTGCTGCCGCCAATTCATCGAAAGACGCCGGCAAGTGGACCAAAATCGGCTTTTGGGTAGGTCTCGCTGTGATTGTGGCTTATATTCTCTTATATGCAGTGATGGGTGCAGCTCTTATTGCTTCCGGTTCTTATTAATCGATTGCAATGATACTTCTGAATACAACATTCCACGTCCACCCGTCGGTGGACGTGGCTTTTCATCAATGGCTGCGCGAGGTATATCTCCCCACTGCTCATCGTGCCGGAGTGTCGATCGAACCGTTGGTGAGCCGTATCCTTGGCGAAAGCGAAGATGGCGGAGTGAATTATGCAGTGCAGTTTAAGGCTGAGTCGCTCGACGTGGCTCGTCGTTGGCACGACACCGAGGCTCAAGCTATGAAGGAGAAACTTTTCCGCCAATACGGAGAACGTGTGCTCCATTTCACCACCTACATGGAGATACTATGAGTGTCGACGCTTCACTACGCCAATGGGATAGAATAATCATAGGCATCGATCCCGGAACGAATGTGATGGGCTATGGTATTCTTGGGGTAAAAGGAAAAACACCCCAAATGATGGCCATGGGGGTAATACAACTGAGCAAGTTCGAAAGTCACTATCTTCGTCTGCGTCGCATCTACGAGCGCGTTTCAGGGCTCGTTGAGCAATATCTGCCCGACGAAATGGCTATCGAAGCCCCATTCTTTGGCAAAAATGTGCAGTCAATGCTCAAACTCGGACGAGCCCAAGGAGTAGCGATGGCTGCTGCCTTGTCGCGCGATGTACCCATCACCGAATATGAGCCGCGCAAGATCAAAATGGCCATCACCGGCAACGGTGCTGCAAGCAAAGAGCAAGTACAAGAGATGCTGCGCCGCATCCTCTCCATCCCCAAAGAAGACCTGCTGCCACAGCTCGACGCCACCGATGCCCTCGGAGCTGCCCTCTGCCACTTTTACGAATCCTCCAAACCCGAAATCGCCCGCGGTCCAAAATCCTGGAAAGACTTCATCGCCAAAAATCCCGACAAAGTCATCAAATAATACTCCCCAATCTGCAGTCATCCGGTCTGAATTTATGCTGATTTTACAACTTCTATGCGAATATATTAAATCGGCACAAAGAAGATAGTGTCCACCCAAATTTTATTAGAGGAGGGATATACCAAATAGGATGGGCGTTTCGTTATATAGATAGCAAACATGAATCACGATAAGCCTTTGATATCGATTATTGTGCCGATATATAATGTGGCCGACTATCTGTCTCGATGCCTCGACAGCATTGTGGCTCAGACTTATCGTACATTGGATATTATATTAATCGATGATGGCTCTACTGACCGTTCCGGCGACATTTGCGACCAATACGCCATAACCGACAGCCGCATACGCGTCGTCCACCAACCCAACGGCGGCCAATCATCGGCTCGTAATGCCGGTCTCGATGTCGCTAAAGGAGACTATATTGCGTTTGTCGATTCTGACGATATGGTATCGGCAGATTATATCGAAGTGATGTATCGGAATCTGATTGATTATGATGCCGACATTTCGGAAGTGGCTTTCGTGAAGTGTTCGCCCGACCAAACGGCAGTTCTTGACATCACATCACACACATCATATCAATACTCTTCAGAAGAAGCTATTGAGGCTACACTCTATCAAAAGAGATTAGATACCGGAGTGTGGGGCAAGTTATTTAAGCGGCAACTTTTCGACGACATCCGATTTACTGTCGGAGTGCTATACGAAGATTTGGAAATAATTCCTCGGTTGTATGCCAAATGCGACAAAATTGTATGGAGTGACCTGCAATTATATTACTATACAACACGTAATAATAGTAGTCTTGGGGCGTTCTCTCTGAGACGACTTGATGTGCTCGACATCGTGGACGACATCGAACGTCGCTTGGCTCACAACCCTGCTTTGCTTCGCGCGGCTCAAGATCGCAAACTGAGTGCCAATTTCAATATTCTCGCGCTGCTGGCTGTCAACGGACATAGCAATAGCTCACACGCCTTGCGGTGCTGGCAAAATATTAAGTCGCTCCGCTTTCGCTGCCTGTGCAACAGCAAAGTACGTCTAAAAAACAAATTAGGAATCCTCGTATCCTATCCGGGAAAGTATTTTACCCAATCAATACTCTCATTAGCCTACAAATGAAAGTTTTAACAATAACATCTGCAGAATTTCCCATGATTTGTGGCTCTTTGGCGGATAAAATAATGCTGTCGAAGTTCCACCCCGATGTTATCGTTGGGATTCGTACTGGAGGTAGCTACGTCGGGACAGAATTGGCGAAAAGTTTTCGGGATGCGAAGTATATCGAAGTGGAGATTCGGCGCAAGGGCTCAAATAATAAAAATAATAAATACTTACGGCGAGTTATAGCATGGTTGCCGCAGCGTCTCAACAATTGGTTGAGAATTGCAGAGTCGCAATTGCTTAAGAGAAAAAAACGGCATATTCGAGTAGGCGAAATTTCTTTCGATAAGCATATCTCTGATTTGCTTCTTGCCAAAGGGCAAAACATTCTTCTCGTCGATGATGCCATCGATTCAGGTGCTACAATCGCAAAACTCAGCGGCTATATAAACGCCAATTATCCAGGCAATATCATAAAAGTGGCTGTAATAACCGTTACTACCGCGTCGCCGATAATTGCTGCAGACTTTTATTTGTATCACGACAACACTTTAATCCGATTCCCATGGGCAATAGATGCATAGAAATAAAATATTATCGAAGCTCAAAAAAGTAACGAGGTCATACCAACTGATATGACCTCGCTATTATTTTAAGGAATTTAATTGCTATTATAGGCCGAGGATGGCGCGAATCTTGTCGTAGGCAGCCGAAAGCCCTTCGCTGTTCTTACCGCCGGCTTGTGCAAATCCGGGCTGACCACCACCTCCACCTTGGATGAGCTTGGCAGCTTCGCGCACGGTGGTAGATGCGTTCATTCCGTCTTTAACCAAATCTTCTGTTATCATTACAGTAAGCAATGGCTTGGCTTGTCCATCAACTGTGGCGGCTACGAACACTGTGTGTTCGGGCGATTGTGCGCGCACCCCAAATGCAACATTCTTCACCACTTCCGCAATTCGTATGCCTCCGAGCGACACCACTTTGATGCCATTGACCTCTTCCGCTTTTGCAAGAGATTCCGTAATGAGGAATTTCACACGCTCTTGAAGAGCTTCCTCGACTTGCTTGCGGAGATCGGAATTTTCTTCGACGTGCTTGCGGAGTGCTTGGATGATGTTGGGTGCATTGTTAAACATTGAGCCGATCTCGCGGAGTGTCTTCTGCATCTCTTCGATCGAACGCTCTACGTTTTCGCCTGTGATAGCCTCAATACGACGGATGCCGGCTGCAATAGAACTTTCGGATAGAATCTTAATCATACCGATATTGCCGGTATTGTCCACGTGCGTACCACCACAAAGTTCAACCGAGCTGCCATACTTGATCACACGCACCTCTTCGCCATATTTTTCGCCAAACAGTGCCATAGCTCCCATCTCCTGAGCTTGCGCGATGGGCACGTTGCGACGCTCGTCGCGCGCGATAGCTTGGCGCACTTTTGCGTTAGCCAAACGCTCTACTTTCGATAGCTCCTCGGGAGTGAGCTTTTGGAAGTGTGAGAAGTCGAAACGCAACACGTCGGGCGATACAAACGAGCCTTTCTGCTCAACGTGTGTGCCGAGCACTTCGCGAAGAGCTTCGTGGAGCAAGTGAGTGGCGGTGTGGTTGCATGAGATGGCTTGACGTGCGCTCTCATTGATGCGGGCTGTGAATGTAGCTCCTACATCGCCGGGGAGCTTCTTCGATAGGTGAACGCCGATACCGTTTTCGCGCTTGGTATCGTAGATCTCAATCGTTTCGTTGCCATCAGAGAGCGTACCGCGATCGCCAACCTGTCCACCCATTTCGGCATAGAACGGGGTGACAGATAGGATGATTTGATAGTATTCGTTGTTTTTCTGTTTCAACTTGCGATAGCGAAGTATGTGAGTCTCGGCAGAAGTTTGGTCGTATCCTACAAATGTTTGATCGCCTTCGCGAACCACTACCCAGTCACCGGTTTCGACTGCGGCGGCATTGCGCGCGCGCGCCTTTTGAGCTGCCATTTCCGAGTCAAACTCTTCGTGGTCGAGCGTCATCGAGTTTTCTTTGAGGATAAGCTCGGTCAAGTCCAAGGGGAATCCGTAGGTGTCGTAGAGCACGAATGCTTCCTTGCCGGAGATTTCATTTTTGCCGGCAGCACGAGCGGCCGAGATGGCATTGTCGAGCAAGCGGATGCCGTTTTCGAGTGTGCGCAAGAACGAATCTTCTTCTTCCTTGATTACTTTCATGATCAGCTCGCGTTGCTTGCCCAATTCGGGGTATGCAGCTCCCATGCTGTCGATGAGAGTGTCGATGAGTCGGTACATAAACGCTTGCTTTTGCTCCAGGAATGTGTAGGCGTAGCGCACGGCACGACGCAAGATGCGACGAATCACATATCCGGCCTTTGCGTTTGAGGGCAATTGCGAGTCGGCAATCGAGAACGCGATGGTGCGAACGTGGTCGGCGATAACGCGCATAGCGATGTCAACTTTAGGATTTTCGCCATATTTGTGCGACGATAGTTCTGCTATCTTTGAAATGAGCGGAGTGAACACGTCGGTATCATAGTTTGACGTTTTGCCTTGCAAAGCCATACAGAGGCGTTCGAATCCCATGCCTGTGTCGATCACCTTTGCCGGGAGCGACTCTAACGAGCCGTCGGCTTTGCGATTGTATTGCATGAACACAAGGTTCCAGATTTCGATCACTTGCGGATGGTCGTGGTTGACCAAGTCGCGACCGGAGATTGCAGCTCGTTCTTCATCGGAGCGGAGGTCGATATGTATTTCCGAGCAAGGACCGCAAGGACCGGTGTCGCCCATTTCCCAGAAGTTGTCGTGCTTGTTGCCATTGATGATATGGTCGGCAGGAAGATGCTTTTCCCAATATCCGGCGGCTTCATCGTCGCGCTGAAGACCTTCCTCTTGCGAGCCTTCAAACACGGTGGCATATAGGCGTTTTGGGTCGAGGTGAAGCACATCGACGAGATATTCCCACGCCCAATCGATAGCTTCTTGCTTGAAATAGTCGCCAAACGACCAGTTGCCAAGCATTTCAAACATAGTGTGATGGTATGTATCCATACCTACCTCTTCGAGGTCGTTGTGCTTTCCGCTTACGCGGAGGCACTTTTGAGAGTCGGCAACACGCTTGTATTTAGCAACGGCATTGCCGAGGATAATGTCTTTGAATTGGTTCATACCGGCATTGGTAAACATCAATGTCGGGTCATCTTTAATCACCATCGGAGCCGAGGGCACGATCTGGTGACCTTTGTTGCGGAAAAAGTCTTTGAAAGACTCGCGTATTTCCTTAGCAGTAAGCATAATAAGTAGTTTTATTATATATTATTGTTATTATTTTCAAAAATTAATCGCTATTTTTGTAGTCAAATAATCTGCAAAAATAATCTAAATCAATTACTTTTGCAAAAATAAAAGGCGCTTCTAATCAGATGAGTAAAAAAGTTTTTTACCGCTACAATCCTACGACCGACAGCTATGAGCGTGTCTATCCGTCGATGCAGAGTCATGCATGGGCTATGGTGCGCCATGCGCTGATCAGCATCGCTGTTGGAGCAGTGGTGATATTTGCGGTATATCTCTGGGTGGGAGCTCCTCGCGAGAAAGTGCTGCAAGCAGAGATAGAGCAGATGCACACGGAGCTTGAAGACCTCAATCGACGATTGGATGCCTCGCTTGAGGTGATGGAAGATGTGGCAGAGCGTGACAACAATTTCTATCGAGTGATGATGCAAGCAGAGCGCATACCAGTGGCGCAGCGATATGCCGGGCTTGAGAATGAAAATCTCTATGCACGATTTAACCCGCTGAGCGATGCTGAGCTGCTCAAAACCGTGGCGCGAAAGATGGATATGCTCGACCGATTGCTCTACACGCAGGTAAAGTCGTTTGACAATCTTCGTGAACTCGCATCTCAGCAGCAAGACCGCATTGCTTGCGTACCGGCAATACAACCCGTGTCAGATCTGAAACTCAAGCAGATGGCGTCGGGCTACGGCTACCGCATCGACCCGGTGTATGGCACCTCAAAATTTCACGAAGGGATGGACTTTGCCGCCGACATCGGCACACCGGTCTACGCCACCGGTAATGCTCGTGTGGAGGAAGCCGATTGGAATAGCGGTTACGGAAATTTGATAGTGCTCGACCATGGCTACAACTATACCACTCGCTACGCTCATCTTAGCAAAATGCACGTCAAAGCCGGTCAGATGGTGAAACGTGGCGACCTTATAGGCGAAGTGGGCAATACCGGCAAGTCGACCGGTCCTCACTTGCACTACGAAGTGCGCTTTGGCGGAGTGCCCCAAAACCCCGTCAATTATTACTTCTACGACTTAACCCCGACCCAATACGATGCACTGATCACCGCTGCCGAAAATGCCGGGCATGTAATGGACTAAACACCTGAAAACCATGAATGATTTAGACAAAAAATACTACCGAATAGCCGAAGTGGCCGAATTGCTCAATCTCCCGGCATCCACCCTCCGATTCTGGGAAAAGCAATTTACCATCATATCGCCCAAGCGAAATGCACATGGCACTCGATTCTACACGCCCAAAGATATCGAGACCATCCGCATGATTCACTTTCTTGTGAAAGAGAAAGGTCTGAAATTGGATGCTGCTCAAGAGCAGATACGTCGCAATCACAAGGGTATATCACGTCGGCACTCCGCCATAGAGCGTCTGAAAGAGATACGCAACCAATTACAACTGATGCTTGACGCTCTCCACTCGCTCCGCTGAGAGCCTACTCAAAAATGTCAATGTCCATGCCGGTAGCAGTCGTCCCTCCCAAGACTGATTCCAACCACGCCGCAAAGTTACAACCAAAAACATAGTGATATTATGTCATTATGTCACATTCGCCCAAAAAATGAGAGTTAGATTTCTTTGTTTGGCAAATTTAGGAATGTCTTGAATACAAAGCATTATCAAGAATATCAGCCATAGTTTCGATATTAATTGTGTCAGTGGTCGAAATGCGGTAAGGTTTTAATCCATATTTTGAAAGAATTTCATCTTTGAGATAATCTCTTGTTCGTTGGATCTCACTTCGGATATGATATTTCCATCCATCGACCTCAATAGTCATTAGCGGCTTTTTTGTTATGGAATTAAAAAGTAAGAAATCGACATGAGACAGCGGATTGGATATAAATGCGATCTCAAGTGTCTCTAACCCACTCATATCTGTTACAAGTCGAGAAAGGGGATAGTGGCAGACTATATCCAAATTGGTCATTCGTAGATTCCTTATAGCTTTAATCAAAGTATCGTAGATGACATTCTCAGAGAGATATTCAGATACTTTATTACATTGAGCTTCGTAGACCAGTCTTTCAGCGGTATATTGTTTGTATAAAATGTCAAACACAGAGTGAATTTTACTTTCCTTTACATCGAAATTATTATACTGGATATACGAAATCAGTTGTGCCATATTTGAATTTGATGGCATTTCATTTCCATTAACTACAACACATAGTCTTGTCTTGGCACGAGATATTGCCACGTTCATCAGATTTGGATCATCTGAAAATTCAGTAGGTGCATTATCCACCATACTCATGATAATAGTATCACATTCCCGACCTTGAAACTTATGTATGGTACTTGCTAAATTGTTTCCCAAAGCTTGATTGATTGCGATCGCTTGATCATGGTAGGGGGTAATTATGCCAATATTACCCGAATGAGGGTACTTAGGCATTACTTCTTTTACGATGACATCAATCTCTCGTTGATTGTAATGTCCTCGTGCATGATTGCCTGGGACGGTTTTTATTACCTGCAAAACATTATCCTCATTGCTATCTGCGGTCATCGCAATAAGTTCACCATTATAGAACTTTTGGTTGCAAA
The DNA here is from genome assembly GCA_964637445.1 of uncultured Muribaculum sp. GTDB lineage: Bacteria > Bacteroidota > Bacteroidia > Bacteroidales > Muribaculaceae > M3. The sequence continues at coordinate 1,861 of CAZWWS010000069.1, read as the reverse complement.
AGTTAATGATTTTTGGGTGACAACGATAGTGCTCTCGTAATAAAGTAATGGGAGCATCGGTAAAAACTTTCACACAAGATTGTGAGAAACTATTAGTTGTCGCGTGGTATTTTTCATCAATATTATACGTTGATTGGATAGTGCGTAAAGCTTGCTCTTCGTCACGACTTACTACATTAGGTAATTGCTTGTCGTCACCGACTATTACTGCATTTGTTGCACAAGATAATGCTAATGCACCGGTCTTGATATCGACTTGAGATGCTTCATCCATAATTAGATAATCAAAGACCAGATCTTTACTGATGCATGCTTTCGCTGAATATGTAGTGCTTAAAACAACCGGATATTCTTTAAGAAATGCTTCTGTTTGAGGCTTAATCGTTTTAAGTGCGAATCTCTTTCGCTCGCCGGTGAATCGTTTAGCTATTGAATGTTTCAGCGCCTTTAACGATACTGAAGAGATAGAATGTTTTCGCCATCCTCGGTTATTAGACCTGTTTCGTCTGCAAGCTTCTTAAGGTATTCCCATGTCGTTCCACCATTTTTATCGATAGGTGTACGAGTCACATATATCTCTTCTCCAACAATATTTTCAGTAAATCCATTATTGTATATGACAAAATAGAAACAATGCCATTCATTATCAAATCTCAAAAGTTCAGACACATTAGTAATGTGCTTATTCTTGATATATAAACCTTTTTCAGCTATATCAATGGGGGTAGGATTTGTTAGATATAGTAGTCGAGCTTGGTTATAATTGAAAATTCGTGGGGAAGTTGTGAATTTAACAGCCCATAGACCATTTCTATTTTTACTTATATGAACGACCTGTTCGGTGATAAACATCCGCTTGTCGCCTTTCTTTTCCAGGTCAATTATCATACATTTTCGTGGATCCATGATATTGCTTTGATTCAAATCGGTAGATGAGATTGTTAATCGAAAAATATGATATCAACGATGCCTTTGTCGGCGGGGAACCACTCTACGGAGTGGAGTGTGGTGTGGGTGAGCAAACGGGCTGACTTGTGCTCTCTCGTTGAGAATGCGTAAGTTAATGATTCTCAATACCATTTTTGCCTTGTACCTCAATTTTGGAATGGCAAATTTAGTGCAAACCGAGTGAAATACCAAACTTGTTTGTGTATTTCCGAGGTGCCGCCTAAATTGCGCCGCAGGCGAAAAGTAAGTGTAATTTCTTGAATATCAAAGCCACGAGTAAGCAAGTGTGTAGATGTTTACATATACACACAACGAGCGAAGTGGGTTCGTAAAACAAAACCCGCGGTACAAAAACTTGCAAAAAATCGCATTTTTCACCCCGAAAAGGTACAAAAACGGCTCTGAAACCGAGGTCGGAGTCAGAGCCGTAATTTTACGTGAGTTTCGTGAATTTCAACAAGTTGAAATTCACGAAACTTCCGCTCTATCGAAGAGCCCCCAGAGGCTCTTCGACCAAGTCCCTCCTTTGGCAAAGGAGGGATTTAGGGAGGAATGTGAATATTAAAGGGGCTTTGAAAAAGCCCTTAACGAGAGTTTTGTGAATTGCGCACGAGGTAAGCTTCAGATAACCAATAATATACGTTGCGCCCAATTCGCGAAACTCACGTTAATTTTGTGTAGATTTTTAGAATATCGCTCCCCGATAACATATGCTACATATCGGTCATTGACAAACCTCTTTGCAATATAGCGTAGTCCTTAAACTTGCCTGTAGCACGAGTAAAGGCACCAATCTTCTCATTTAGAGTATCCGCATCGAAGTTATCCTCGTTTCTCTTTACCTCGATGAATACTGCCTCGTCGTTCAATTCGTTCTCGGCAACAATATCAATCTCGTTCTCGCCCTTACGAT
>CAZWWS010000068.1:0-11407 GCA_964637445.1 uncultured Muribaculum sp. | reverse complement strand
CTTTTTTTGTGAACAATGTAATTGTTTTTAGCTGATATGCTTGAATAAATCTCGATAGGCTTTAGTTGAGCCGATGCAAGTCCATTGATCCCCTTCTGCGATACGCATATCGGAATCCGGATTGTCTATCACGTTTAATTCTTGACGTGCAATCCCAATCAGATTATGTGTGGTTGTCGGGCGTGAATAAGCAACGATTCGCAATCCATGAAGCATTGACTCATCAATATCGCTGTATTTAAGCCCATAGAAGTATGCCGGAACTTGAAACTTTAATATATAGTGGTTGTCGTCTAAATAGAGCGTTTCGACAGAACTTCCAAGCTCCAATTCATTGACTAAGTCTTTGGCTGCACGTTGTTCGGGGGTAAGAATCCGATCCAACTTGCATCCTTGTAGTATTGATTGGTGAAGCGCGTCGATGGCGCGTGCGTAAATATGCTTTACCCCCATTTTTTTCAACAAAGCAACTGTTTTTATACTTGCACCAAAATTTTCTCCGATAGCTACAATGGCAATGTCTACATTTTTTAAAGGAAGTACGTTAAGCGATGCCTCATCTGTTGAGTCGATAATGTATGCTGTTGATATATTCTCTTTGATAGCATCGACAAGCGATGCATTGATGTCGGCCCCAATCACTTCGTGACCGAGTTCTGTTAGGTCGGTTGCAAGGTTTGCACCATATATGCCAAGCCCGATAATAAGGTATCTCATAATAGATAGGGATTAATTTATGATTATATTGCCTGATGGATATTGCGGTTGAGTAGTTTTTCGGTCGTGAGCAATGGCTATTAGTAAAGAAATAATACCTACACGTCCTACAAACATTGCTATGCAAGATGTGATTTTGGCTCCAATACCGAGATGCTCTGTAATGCCAAGAGTTGACCCGACGGTGAATAAAGCTGATGCTGATTCGAACAATAGAGCGCGAGTAGACTGTTGTGGTTCAAACAACATCATCGCAATTGCTACAATTAAGTAAGCCATCATGGATGTGGCGACAACCGAGTTGGCTCGGCGTATAGAGCCCACCGATATTGTTCGATGAAAAGCCGTGACTCGCTCTCGGCCCGTAATTACCGACTTAATGTTGATTAGTATTGCTGCAAAAGTGTTTACCTTAATACCTCCGGCTGTGGATTGTGATGCACCACCAATCCACATGAGAAACAATACTATAATTAGGGTGACGTCAAGAAAATCAGCCGGATTAATTGAAGCGAATCCTGCACTTCGGGGTGTGACGGCATTAAAAAGGGATTGAATTACCTTTTTTTCAAAACTCATATCTTGCAGAGTATTGTTATATTCCAAGATGAAGAATATGGCGATACTGACTACCAATATTATTGTAGATGTGTAAATCACCACTTTGGTATTCATATCGTAGATGTGTGTCGGAATATGATAACGTTGACGATTGCTCAACTTATTAATCACTCGATGAATATATTGCAAAAATGCATCGCGGAGATTGACGAGTATCGGAAATCCGATACTGCCTGCTATGACGAGCATACTTATCGCAACATAGATCCATTGATTCCCATTTAGTAGAGCCGAATTTGAGAGTCCGTCAGGCAGATTTGAGAAACCGGCATTGCAAAATGCCGATACGGAGTGGAATGAGGCAAAGATTATTTCATCGATAATCGACATCCCAAGAGTGTTGTGTACACTGAAAAAAATGAATACAGCACCTGCCAACTCGACTATAAGTGTAAATCCGAGTATATACAATAGAGTTGGAATAAGTGCGTTTATGGTCTTTGAGTATATCATATCTTTGACCAATAATTGCGAATAAATCGATGTATTTCCACTAAAAAATAGCGCAAAGAAACTGGTGAATGTCATCACTCCCAAACCTCCGATTTGCATCAATATAGTAATAATTAATAACCCAAATGGAGTGAAAGTTGTGGCAATATCTACAGGAGTGAGCCCGGTAATACATACTGCGCTGGTGGCTACGTACAATGAATCAATATACTCTATGCCATTTGTCGTGCTTCTGGGCAACACGAGTAGTATAGAGCCAATCCCAATAAAAAACAGAAAACCGGAAGCCAGCATCAAAGACGGATTGGTTCGTTTACCCATCACTTTTATAATTCCATAGCTGATACATACTATAGAGTAAGCCGTCAGAACAGAGAATAGGAAATAATTGCTGTAGAGAATATCACTTAACCACGGAATCCATGGGTGTATAGGCTTTGGATATAACCATGGCAGAAGTAGCGATAGAACGGCAATGTCAACAATCCATTTTATGATACGTGTAGATCTTATTGTGTTGCGGAATTGGAATATAAGATGAAACAGGATATTGACAATGAATATAGCTCGAATAATCTTCATCCCATTTATCAAGCGTACGATAGTCGATGGAGTGTGGTCAAATCCTACCGAGACTATACCAATCATTAAGCATGCAGCAGCCGCAACAAAGGTAATAAATGTCAGAACGTGCGACGTAAAAAGAATCGACGAAACGAAATGCTTTGAAAAGCGGTTATAACTCATCCGCATCAAGTACCATCGAAATCTTAACTGCTGTATTAAGTTTTTCATTATCATATTTGTCTCAACTTTTACGTCTCATAGACAAAGATACAACAAAGAATTGAAAAAATTGTCACTCCGGCTATTGAATTAACAGGTAACATTTTTGAGATACTATAGCCATTATAACCGGTACACTAATGACCACACTATTGGCTGTAATTTTTTTGCATCCGGTTTTCGATACTTGGGGCACTTTTTATTGGCAGATATTTTAATGGCACACGAGTTACATCGGGATTAAGTAATAGTATTCCGGCGATTGCAATCGCGGGGATTTGGCGACGTTCCAGTTTGAAATTTTCTTTTCGCGCAAGCATAAGCATTGCCATCATTATAGCAGCAATGATATATCTATAGAACAAAACCGAGTCAACACTCATCCCCTCCTCGTAAAGAGGAAGCGCAAAAAGAGGATTGGGCAGCCGCGAGTATTCCTAAAAAATAACCGCGAGTACGATGATTGATTGATGTGCTCATTGTCGTGTGAAATCATGCTTTTTCGGATAGCTCCAACCAACGCATTTCTTTATCGTCTATTATTGATTTTAATTCATCATATCGAGCGCTTTTTGTCACTATGTCCGGAATTTCAGATCCACTATTAAAAAGGGTGTCTAATTCATCTTTTTCTGCATTCAGCACTTCCAATTCTGTTTCAAGTTGTTCCAATTCTTTTCGCTCTTTGAACGATAGTTTTTGAGTATTGTCTCTGCGTGGCTTCTCTGTCGATGTTTTCTCTTTTGACTTTGAGGCATCTGATGCTATGCGAGCTTGCTCATCAGCCCATGTTCGATATTCGGAATATGTACCCGGGAAGTCCTTGATTTTGCCATCGCCTTCAAATACAAACAAGTGGTCCACTATATTATCAAGGAAGAAACGGTCATGTGATATTACTATGACACATCCTTTGAATTTTGCCAAATAATCTTCCAATATTCCGAGTGTTATTATATCCAAATCGTTAGTTGGCTCGTCGAGAATAAGAAAATTCGGCGATTTCATCAGCACGGCTGCTAAGTGTAGGCGGCATCGTTCACCACCACTAAGTGTGTGAATATATTTTTGTTGATCAGTTGGCGAAAATAAAAAGTGCTGAAGAAATTGCATAGGCGAGTATCTTACACCATCATTTACAACAATATCTTCGGCTATTTCTGTGATAGCATCGATGACCTTCTTACTATTGTCAAATTCAATACCATCTTGGCTATAATATCCAAATTTTACAGTCTCACCGACATTCCATTCGCCTGAATCCTGTGGGACTAATCCTTGCAACATTTTGATGAATGTCGATTTTCCCGCACCATTATGACCGATTATCCCGAGCTTTTCATAACGGGCAAATGTATATGTAAAATCATCGAGAATTATCTTGTTGTCAAAGCGTTTTGAAATGCCTACTGCTTCAAATATTTTTGAACCGATATATGATGATTTTACATTAATATCCACATTGTCTTCGCGGAGGTTTACTTGCGAACGCTCTTTAAGATCATAGAATGCATCAATTCTATACTTCGCTTTACCGGCTCGGGCTTGAGGTTGGCGTCGCATCCACTCTTGCTCTTTTCTCAAGGTGTTTTTTACTTTTGCCAATTCTTCGGCCATCGCATCAATGCGCTCCTGTCTGCGACGAAGATAATAGTTGTAGTTGCCATCGTAGGCGAATATTTGTTGACGATCAATTTCTATAATCTTGTTGCAAACGCGGTCTAAAAAGTAGCGATCGTGGGTCACCATTAACAATGTGATTCGCGAACGCTTTAGGTAGCTCTCAAGCCATTCGATAATTTGTATGTCAAGATGGTTGGTAGGCTCATCGAGAATGATTAAATCAGGCTCATCAAGCACTACTCGTGCGAGCGCTACACGTTTGCGTTGACCGCCCGACAATGTAGAGATTTTTGCATTAAGATCTGTGATGTTGAGTTGAGTGAGGAGCTGCTTAATCCGATCTTCGTAGTCCCATGCTCCGGCATTATCCATACGATGAACAGCTGCGGTTATTTCATCCGTATTTCCGGATAATAAGGCTTGTTCGTAAGACGTTATCACTTGAGGAATTGCACCATCTCCGGTCAAGCACGCTTCAAGGACGGTGGCTTCATTGGCAAATTCAGGTATTTGATCGAGAATTCCTACTTTGATCCCATCTCGAAAAGTAATACTTCCACTATCCGGACTCTCCTTGCCGGATATTATGCGTAGCAAAGTGCTTTTACCGGTTCCGTTTTTTGCAATAATACCGATTTTCTCTCCTTCAGCAACGCCGAAAGTGATTCTATCAAAAAGCACACGATCTCCATAGCTTTTTGTAAGATTCTCTACTTGAAGATAACTTATCATTTATTTCAATACAAAATGTTCTACAAAATTAATAATAAAGACCGAAAGCCACAAAAATAACGAGGATCGACTTGCTCTGAGTCGGTCCTCGTTAATGTAAGTTATTTCGATATGGTTATTTAATGTGAAGTTTCAAAGATTGTCCATTGACAACAATGATGTACACACCGGAATTTGGGAGAGTAAAGGAGTGCTGTTCAACAGCAATTTGTCGACCATCTAAGGTGTAAACCGAGAATGATGCATTATCACTAAATCCGAGCGTACGTCCGTTGATGATTGCTGTTGGGCGAGCTTTTATTTCGATTGATTCGATGTTTGATTCTCCTACGTATTTATACTCTAATTCAATCTCTTCTGTTTTGCTACCATTGCTATCTACAGATACGATGCTTTTTCCGGTAAGCAGACCATCAGTGTTGTATGCATAACTGATTTCATCATAAGCTTGTCCGTCAGGAATTGTCACTGAGGTTGGGGTGATGCTTGTGCTTGGAGACATCGCATCAGCTTCTTCCTCTGTCTTGTATACATATTCTTTTAGGAGTTTGTTGCCGGTTAAGACGAATACAGGTAGTCCATCGGCATTGCTACATATGGTGTTGTCTCCATCGTGAGTCACATCGTAATACACCGGCATACCGAGGTCAACAATATCGTTGACATCATCTTCGAGGGCTTCCTCTACCATGTTTACTACAAGATATTTATTTTCCATCATTGCTATCTCTGATGGATATCTGAAAATATCATTGTTAGCATTGCTATAGTACGACGAAGAGCATACCACGCGTCCGGCTTGAGATACAACAATAGGATGTTCTACAACCATACCCTCAAAATCCTTGTTGATGTGAGGACGAACGAACGACACATCTTCTTGTTGGATATTGAGAATGATGCGTTCGCATTGGTAATCAGATAAAATGCCATATTCGTAAACATCAACTGATGAAATGTATTTAGAGCCGACTTTGCTGACTTCATAAATATTGTAACATGTGTCATCGTATGAAGCAGTGCGTTTTGCTTTGAACCAATTGTCTCCATATTCGTAGGTACAAGTGTAATCTAAGGAATCATCCCAATAGGATTCTTCTTTTGTCACATGGTCATTTTCCCAAGTATATGTATTACGATATTTACCATCAGAATCAGAGGTTTCAACTGTTGTGATATGACCATTTGTGTCTACTGTCATTGCTGCATCAACACCGCTATTGTCGGTTGTGTAGTCTACGCTCAGAAGTTTCCCTTGGCTATCGCGATTGAAAGTGAGGGTCTGTGAATACTCTTCGTTTGGAGCTTCAAATTTATAGGCGGAGATAGGACCATCAAATCCAAAAACATTATACCACACGTTGCCTACGCTATATGTTTCATCGTTGAAATATGTAAATGTTTCGACCCAATCAACAATCCATTCAGTAGCAGTTGATGTTGGTAGTACTCCGTCAACAGCATTATCCCCTACTTGATAGTGAGTGATAGTAGAAATACGTCCAAATGCATCATAAGAAAAAACATACTTTTCGGGCTCAGGCCAACCATTTGTGCTATTGACCTCGTATTCGAGTAATGCTCCGGTTGAACCATCGTATTTGTAGCGATAAGTGTCTTCGATTTCCCAGGCATCATTATAATTGCTCATATTTGTAATTGTGCGCTCGTTGAGGTTGCCTGAATATAAGGTCTTGTTATATTCGCTGTCGCTGAACATGCTGACAAGCCCTAATTCATCGTATTCAACGGCGTAGCCCGATGTATTAGACCCGACGAGATTTGCGTAAGAAGATAATGCTCCATTCGCGTAATAGCCCCAAGTTTCATCTAATGTGTAGTTAGTGTCTTCTTTTATATATTTGGAGTATGAAGCATTTCCATTATTATCATACGATACTGTTACATAATAGGACGAAATATGACTATAATAGGGATAGTCTTCCGGTTCCGGAGCATAGGTCACTTGTTTCATGTTGATACGCCCCGCAGTGTCGTAGCCATAGGTGTAAGTGCCAAGAGTGACAAATTGTTCGTCACCCCACACTCCATCTTGTTTTATCGTAGCGTATATAGCTTCAGAAACGCGCTCTCCATTACTGTTGTAAGAGAAAACATAACGATATCTGACATCTTCGTCACTGTAATTGTCAGATACAATTTCACTATATTCGCCAAGTTGAGTTCCTGCGGCTTTCATTTTTTCAGCCTTAGCAATATTGGCTTTTTCAGTTCTCGCTTTGAGTGCTTCTCGCTGCTGACTGAAATAGTGAGGAGAGATTTTTAACCCTTGAGCATTAGTGCCGATAGCCATGAAAAACATGACAAAAAGAGGAAGAAATTTTTTCATGTCGATAATTATAAATTGGTTAGATATTAGTTTTTGATAGACGAGACATTTAATACTCCCTGAGATATTGCATTCATAATCATTTCCGCGACGTTGTGTGCGTCGAATTTTGACAACAAATGGCGTCGATGGGATTCAACGGTGTTTGGGCTGATATTCATCGATGAGGCAATCTCTTTAGTATTATGTCCGGCAGCAATAAGTTGTAAAACCTCAAACTCCTTTGGTGTTAAGGGCTCATAATTTCCGATTATACGTCGGATGTCGTGCACGCGAGAACAATAGTAGTTGTCGCCATTTGCTACACTTAAGATACATTCTTTAATTTCATTGGCTTGTGCTGACTTGAATAGTATTCCTTCTACACGATAAGAAAGGTATTCTTTCACATACCATATTTCTTCGTGTATGGTATTGACTACAATTTTCATATTCGGATGCGACTCTCGTAATAGTCTGATTAGTGTCATTCCGTCGACATCGGGTAGGCCGATGTCAAGAAGACACAAATCGTAATTGCGGCATTTAGTTAACTCAATTGCTTGTAGCCCTTTTGAAGTGCAATCGATAATGACTTCAGTTCCAAAGATCTCTCGAATAATTTGAGTTATCCCGCGCAATACGATTTCATGGTCATCGACAATCAGAATATGTAGGTTATGATTTCCCATTTTACAGAATGTGGTTTTATTCTGCAAAGTAAAGAATAAAAAATATGTTTTGTGTCATGGTTTTCCGTGATATTGTCAACTTTTTCAAAGTAAAATACTAAGGCTTGCTTATAAAAATATTCATAGTATTTAATCCATTATGAGCCGTTTTTGTCATAGTGGCATTAATAGTAGCGATGCGTTGTGCTATGGTGGTAAGTCCGATTCCGTGACTTTCATATCCCGAATCAGCTATAGCAACTCCATTGTCTGTTACTTTGATAGATAAATCTTGAGTGGTTAATGTCAAGTGGATTGATATGGTTGTAGCATTCGTATGGTTTCGGATGTTTCCTATCCACTCCTGAATTATTCGATAGATTTCATGAGATGTATTGTTGGGTATGACTTTACACGATAAGCCGGTGGGAATGTTACAATGAAAACTAACAGTATCTTTATATCGTAACGCATAGTCGGCGAGTAATTGATCCAAAGTTGCTTTGTTTAAACTTGGGGGCATAAGATCATGAGAGATAGAGCGAACATCAGCTCTCATTCGATTTACTATATCGGATATTTCATCTGGTTTTGCCGTTTTGCATTCAAGCATCATTCGAAGCCCGACAAGATCATTACATACACCGTCGTGTAGCTCTTTTGCCAATCTTTCGCGCTCTTGTTCTATGCCATCCAATTGAGCACGCATTTTTGCTAATTCATTTTTCCTTCGGATAGCTTTTAGGTGAGTAAATGTCAAAATAGTTCCTATGATTATAACTAAAGCCGTGAGCGACAGCCATACAATGAACTTTTGCCGTTCGTTTGCTTTTTCAGTTTCCAATCGGGCGATTTCAAGTTCTTTCTCTGTGGTTTCATATTTTACGTTGAAATCGCTGAGCTGTTGGTCTATTTCTAAGCCATGTAAGCTATCTGAAATCGCTATCGAGCGTTCATAGGCATCTCCCATTCGATCTATATCTCCAATGCCACGATAGTTGCGAGCCATTCGTTGATATAGTTTATCTATCGGAGCAAAATTATTCACACCGCGGAGTGATAACAAGTGCTGTTGTATTTCAAGACTCTCGGAATAACGCTTTAGGCTTGTCAATACAATGTATGATTCCTCTAAGAAACCGATGGCTTCTACAGAGTTTTCCGGAACTTGTGGTAGCAAATCTTTCCCTCTATTGATATAGACGGCTACAGAGTCAGTGTCCCCTAATTTATAGTGCATATCAATAATAGAGGCATATGTCTTTAATATATATCGAGGTGCCCCTTTGGTTTCGGCAATATGCACCATCTTACGTTCAATATCTAATCCTTCGTCTGTCTGCCCATCATGGAATAGGATAATACCGAGAGTTGCTCCCGAATACATTTCAGTCTCGATATTATCGCTTTCGGTAGCGGTTTTGAATGCTCTTTGCGCATAAGGAATCGCTTCTTTTATTCGACCTTGATTAGTAAAAAGTATGGCGATAGAGGTTAATAGATGGGCGGTCTCTGCCGGCGCATCTATTTTATTGAAAATATCTAAAGCCTTGTTGTAAAACAAAAGAGCCGTGTCCGGATGCTCGCTGACGCGATATACCACTCCCATATCCGATAGTGCATTTGCAAGAGTCAGTGAATCTCGCGCTTCAGAGGCTGCATTAACGGCATTTTGGAATGCAGTGATAGCGTCCTTGTTTTTCCCAATGGAAAACAATGCATTTCCACGTATAGATAGTAGTTGCGCTTTACTCTTAATGTCTGAGTCCACAATATCTAACAGACTATCGCATAGAATTAAAGCGCTATCCGGATTTGTATCTACAAACGAATTCGCTTTTTCAATTTGATGAGAAATGGATGCGTGGCATACCACAGACGCGAGAACTGAAAATAAAACAAACGTAACAATCGACTTCATAATTAGCAGCAATTTGGCGCAAAAATAGTGATTATGTATGAAAGACACAAAAATAGTAGGATTATTGCAAATATTAGTGCGAGTAGCAAAAAGCCGCTCGCGCGATTTTATTTCTATCGAAATGGGATTTCTCCATAAATTCATTAACTTTGCCATATTAACATTTATAATACCGAAAACGTATGAAAAATAAAATAATCTCTATCGGACTTTTTATTGATGGTGGTTACTACGCCAAAATAGATGAAGCTTTGCGTAATCAGATGTCAATGCAGTTGAGAGTAGTTGCATTGATGGATTATATTCGTTCAATGGTTGCTGAAGAATGCGAGGCAGATCTTCGCCAATGCCAGATTACCGAAGGACATTATTTTCGTGGACGATATCGTGCCGGTGATGCTAACGGCAAGCACATCCTTCTCTCCGAACGATATTTTGAGGATTCTCTGATTGAGAACGATATTATATTCCATTACAAACATCTTCGTGAGGTGCGTAATGGCGGATCTGTTACGGTGATTGAAAAGGGTGTCGATGTATGGTTTGCACTCGAAACCTATGAGTTGACGCAATATCGTCAATTCGATTATGTGGTGCTTATCACCGGTGATGCCGATCATGAAATGCTTGCCAAGAAGCTCAAAGCCTTAAAAGTCAATGTGGTACTCCTTACATGGAATCTCGGTCCGCAATCATCTACATCTCCATTCCTTCGCGATGAAGTGTGCCGCCATATCGACCTTGGCAACGAATGTGTCGCCGACCGCAACCTCCTCACCACCCTCTGCAAAACCCTAAAATAGCATGAACGAAGTTATCTTAAAAAATAGTGTTACCTATTTTTGCGGTGCTGTAGCGGTTGATACCAAAACGGCTCTGAATTTTTTTGCCCAAAAAGATACGTCGAAGCCGAACGAGTTGGAGCAGCCCAAGTATTATCCCGTCATTATTAATGAAAATTGCGGAGATTCTCCGATTGGCCTCTTGGATAGATACATTCGCCAAGGTATTAAAAATTTAGAGGATATTCGATCTGAGTTATGTAAGAAGATAGAAATAGAACCTTTCAGTAAAGTTGGAAAATGGCTTGAAACGAAAATGTCTAAAGTCAGTGGAATTGATGACCAATCGTGGCAGACGGTGACTGAAAATATGAAAAGTATCCAAACCATTTGCGATGCTGAAACACGAGAAGAGATGCAAACATTGCTGTGTGATGGATTTATCGATACATTCGGACGACAAGTGCAATCGAAAGGTATCTATAAATATATCAACCATTATCGTGTGCCATTTAACCGTGAAATTGCAATTGATAACGAAAATGCAAACAAGATACATTTACGCTATGTTGACTATTATATAAATCCATCCGATATCTTGATTTTTGTTATGAAAATCGACAATAGCGGTACGGAATACGGCAAATTGAGCAGTCGAAATTTTGATATTAAAATGGTCAATTTCTACTCTGAGGAAGGGTATTCGATGAAGTATTTAGAACTGTTTGCTCCACTATTTGAACTAATGCATAAAGAATGGTGGGAGAGCGAC
>CAZWWS010000067.1:0-11825 GCA_964637445.1 uncultured Muribaculum sp. | reverse complement strand
TATGTGGTTAACTAACTCATCTATAGGAAGAAAGCTCATTATGTCTATTACCGGAGCTTGCCTCGTCCTATTTGTAACGTTTCACGTGCTGATGAACTCGGTGGCTATCTTCTGGCCCACTGCCTACAACGCGATTTGCGCATTCCTCGGTGCTAACTGGTATGCTCTCATCGCTACTGCCGGCTTGGGATTCCTTTTCGTAGTCCACATCATCTACGCCGTAATTCTCACATTGCAAAACCGCAAAGCTCGCGGTAACGACCGCTACGCAGTGACCTCCGTACCCAAGCAAGTGGAATGGTCGTCGCAAAACATGCTCGTACTCGGCATCGTTGTGGTAGCTTTCATGGTTGTTCACTTCATCCAATTCTGGTACAAAATGCAGTTCCAGGAAGTGATTGGTGCTCACTATGCTGTAGATGGGGCGCAAATTCCCGCTGCTGCCGGTACTCTCTTCATCCAGCTCGCTTTCCAAGACTGGTGGACTCCCGTTATCTACATCATCGGTTTCGCCGCTCTTTGGTTGCACATGAACCACGGCTTCTGGTCAATGTTCCAAACCGCCGGTTGGAACGGCTCTATCTGGCTCCCGCGCTTGAAGAGCATCGCTGCTGTTTGGACTTCGGTTGTGATCGGTCTTTTCACCATACAGGCCGTAGTATTCTACTTCCAAGCAAGCAACAACTACTACATCAACGACAAGGCTCTTCAAGAGCAATACACCGAAATGTGGCAAGAACGTGCTGCTGAAGTGAAGTCTCAAGAAGAGATGATGCACCTCCAAGAGAGCTACGTGAAGTTCCTCGAAAAGTTCAACCCCGAGGCTTACGAGCAAATCAAAGCTCAACAACAAATGTATGAGCAATATCAATCTCAACAACCGGTTGCTGATACTGAATCTGTTGTAGATACTGAATCAGAAGCAGATGTTCAAGAATAATAACGACTACGATATGACACTCAATAAAAAAGAATTAGAGGGTATGATCGACTCTACCCCAATCATGAAGGATTACGCCATCATGGAATCAGATGTCACAATCGACTCTAAGATTCCTGAAGGTCCGGTGGCTGACAAGTGGACCAACTACAAGGCCCATCAAAAACTCGTTAACCCGGCCAACAAGCGCCTCCTCGACATCATCGTCGTGGGTACCGGTCTTGCTGGTGCTTCTGCCGCTTCTACACTCGGCGAAATGGGTTTCAACGTACTCAACTTCTGCATCCAGGATTCACCCCGTCGCGCTCACTCTATCGCGGCTCAAGGTGGTATCAACGCTGCTAAAAACTATCAAAACGACGGCGACTCTATCTACCGTCTTTTCTACGACACTGTTAAGGGTGGCGACTTCCGCTCTCGCGAAGCCAACGTTTATCGTCTCGCCGAAGTTTCCAACAATATCATCGACCAATGCGTCGCTCAAGGTGTGCCTTTCGCTCGCGAATACGGCGGTCTCCTTGCCAACCGTTCTTTCGGTGGTGCGCAAGTGTCTCGTACTTTCTACGCTAAGGGTCAAACCGGTCAGCAGCTCCTTCTCGGCGCTTATTCAAGCCTTAACCGCCAAATCCAAAAGGGCACTGTTAAGAGCTTCAACCGCCGCGAAATGCTCGACGTGGTTATCATCGACGGTCGCGCTCGCGGTATCATCGTGCGCAACCTCGTCACAGGCGAAATCGAACGCTACGCTGCCCACGCTGTAGTTTTGGCTACCGGCGGCTACGGTCGTACTTTCTTCCTCTCTACCAACGCTATGGGTTGCAACGGATCGGCTGCTATACAAGCTTTCCGCAAGGGTGCTTACCTCTCTAACTTGGCGTTCACTCAGATTCACCCCACTTGTATCCCCGTTCACGGCGAAGACCAATCTAAGCTCACTCTTATGAGCGAATCGCTCCGTAACGATGGCCGTATCTGGGTCCCCAAGAAGAAAGAAGATGCCGAAGCTATCCGCGCCGGCAAGAAGAAACCTACCGACATCCCCGACGAAGATCGCGACTTCTACCTCGAACGCCGCTATCCCGCATTCGGTAACCTCTGTCCGCGCGACATCGCTTCTCGTGCCGCTAAGGAACGTTGCGACGCCGGCTATGGCGTAGGTACCGGCAACGCTGTTTACCTCGACTTCAAGTACGCTATCCAGCGTCTTGGCGAAGATGTGGTGCGCGACCGCTACGGCAACCTCTTCGAAATGTACGAAATGATCTCCGACGACAATCCATACGAAACCCCGATGATGATATTCCCCGCAAGTCACTACACTATGGGTGGTATCTGGGTTGACTATGAATTGCAGACTTCTATCAAGGGACTCTTCGCTATCGGCGAATGTAACTTCTCCGACCACGGTGCTAACCGCCTCGGTGCTTCGGCTCTCATGCAAGGTCTCGCCGATGGTTACTTCGTGCTTCCGTTCACTATGCAAAATTATCTCAGCGACCAAATCAAGGTGCCTCACTTCACTACCGATACTCCCGAGTTCGACAAGGCTGAAGCCGACGTACGCGCTCGTATCGAGAAGTTGATGAACATCAACGGTACCAAGTCGCCCGACGAAATCCACAAGCGTCTCGGTCACGTAATGTGGGATCTCGTTGGTATGGGACGTACGCTTCAAAGCCTCGTGAAGGCTGTCGATGCTGTCGAAGAAGTGCGCAAAGAGTTCTACTCTGACCTCCGCATCGTAGGTAAAGCCGACGACCTCAACACTGAGCTCGAAAAGGCTCTCCGTCTCGAAGACTTCCTCGAAATGGCTAAGATGATGGCTATCGACGCGCTCCACCGCAACGAGTCTTGTGGTGCTCACTTCCGCGAAGAGTATCAGACTGCCGACGGTGAAGCTGCTCGTAACGATGCCGACTATATGTACGTATCTTGCTGGCAATACATGGGCGAAGGTCAAAAGCCGCAGCTCCACAAAGAGCCGTTGAAATACGAAGCTATTCAGGTACAAACACGTAACTATAAGTCCTAACGATTAAAAACCACAGCAAAAATGGAAAATACTATCAGCGTAAATTTGAAAATTTGGCGTCAACGTGGTCCCAAAGAGAAAGGACAGTTCGTCAACTACCACCTCGATAATGTATCGACCGGTAGCTCTTTCCTCGAAATGCTCGATATGCTTAACCAGCAGCTCGTTGAGCGTGGCGAAGAGCCCGTCGTTTTCGATAATGACTGCCGCGAAGGTATATGCGGTATGTGTTCGCTCTACATCAACGGACACCCTCACGGACCCGTGCAAGGCATCACTACTTGCCAGCTCCACATGCGCAAGTTCCACGACGGTGAGACTATCACCATCGAGCCTTGGCGTTCGGCTGCATTCCCCGTTATCCGCGACCTTATGGTCGACCGCAACGCTTTCGACAAGATCCAACAAGCCGGCGGATATGTGTCGATGAACTGTGGCGGTGCGCCCGATGCCAACGCGACTCCCATCTCTAAGGAAGTAGCCGACGTGGCAATGGATGCCGCTACATGTATCGGTTGCGGTGCTTGTGTGGCTGCTTGTAAGAACGGCTCGGCTATGCTCTTCGTTTCTGCCAAGGTGAGTCAATTCGCACTCCTTCCCCAAGGTCAAGTGGAACGCGCTCGTCGCGCTCGCGCTATGGTCAAGAAGATGGACGAACTCGGTTTCGGTAACTGTACCAACACCGGTGCTTGTGCCGCTGAGTGCCCCAAAAACATATCGTTGAGCAACATCGCACGTCTCAACCGCGAATTTATCAAAGCAAAACTCGCCGACTAATCCCGGTCGTCGACCCCAATACCAAAGGCAGCGTCCCCCACGACGCTGCCTTTTTTAATGCCCCACTCACCAATCCTCATCCCCCACGTCACCGCCTCTTCCACCTCATCAATGCCCGATAGGGCATCATCTAAGGTAACCGCGGGCTTCAGCCCGTGGTTATCGGCAGTCGCCCCACTCGGCGTGCCGCTAAGGTACGCCGTCACCCATTCGTCCTATTAGCCCCATTCGTCCCATTAGCCCCCATCCGGGCGGATATTACAATCCGCCCCTACAAAAATTCTTCTGTGCCTTTCTGTGAAATCTGTGAGATTTTTTTCCTAATGTGACATAATGACATAATACCGCTCTGTTTTTCATTGTAACTTTGCAGCGGAAAGGGTACTTCTATAAATTGCTTTGCAGCTGATTTATGAATTTTCGTCGAGTAGATTTTTGAGTTTAATGAATGAGTATAGCGAACTATACGATTGAATTAAACACAAAAAGATGCCGAAAAAAAGCATAAATCGTGCAAAAGAACAGATGAGGAGAGCCTATGCTTTTTTCTTCGTGGAATTTATAGAAGTTTCCTTAATATTACAAACTAAAATTAATCTAAACTATGTACACCACTATTGAAATCAAACCCTCCGACACCCTTGACGTGTGTCGCAATCTTCGCCCCGTCGCTACCGACTGCGGCACTGCTCTCTTCCCCGTAGGCAACCCCGAAGTTGTTGCCTCAATACCCTCATCAGCCACCTTGCTGATCACTTATCGTCACTCCGATGGCAGTCGTACGCTCTTCTATGCCGACGGCTCGCGACTTCTCGCACTCGTCGGCGACGACGACCCCATAGAGATTGCCACGCTCCCCTCGGCGCCGCTCTGTGCTGCTGCCGGACGCGACTGTATAGCCATCTCTACCGACCTCGGCTCCTATTTCGTCAACTATGAATCCGGTGTTTGGCTGCCCACCGGACTTATCGCCGGAATACCTCATATCTTCTTTACTGCCACTGAGTTGCGCGATTTTTCGGCTTCGACCGAAGCGCTAACGCTCTCCGGCACTTACTCCCGATGGTCGGGCGCTCTCGACTCGGCTGATCGTGAGACGATTACCGCCGATTTGCTCTCCCTCTACTCGCAGGCCGCTGCCGATGCCAACGCTGCCGGCTACTTTATCCAGCCCGTGGTCGTGCGATATCGCCTTTTCGACGCCGAAGGAGCTACGCTCTACACCTCCTCGCCGGTCATGGTGAGTCCCGACGGCTTCCAAGCCATCGACCCTATCACGGCCGAGGTCACCGACCGCGCTGTCATCGAGCCTTACTCGCTCTCTCTGCGCGGCTATCGCTTGCGACTCAGTGCCGACTCGCTCCTTGAGTCGGAGTGGGCGTCGCGTGTGGCGTCGATGCAGATCTATATCTCCCCTCAGCTCCACGCCGTCGACTACTCGGCCTCGGTCGACTACCGACTGCAAGCCGAAACCTCCGGCGACACTATTCTTCTCTACCTTCCCGGCACTTCGCAAGGGCTCATCTCCTCTGCCGACTCGCGGCGCGACATGGTGCGCGCGGCGGTGGAGCATATCGACACTGAGCCGCGCCGTGTTGTCGTGGCATTCCCATTTGTGGGAGGGATAAACGGCGTCGAACCTATACGCCCGATAGCGTCGCTGTCGCCTCGCCGGGAGGCGACGCTGCTTCGCAAGACTCTCGCGGCCACGCCTGAGGTGGTGTCTGAGCCACCGCTCTTTTCGTTCAGGCAGGCACACGCGGTGGGCGATATGCTCATCTATGGCGACATTCTGATGCATCGTCGACAGCCACATCCGCTCTCTGAATTTACAGCTTCCTATGAGTCGGCGCCGTGGCGCGGTTGCGTGGCGGTCACCATGGCCGACGGCTCGGAGCAGGTGGTATGGAGCGGTCAAGCACTCGACTATGCTCCGCTGTCGCTCTCGCCATTGCTCACCTATCCGTCGGCCGACGCTCGAAGCCTCTATGTGTCAATCCTTTATGCCGATGGCACTCATCGTGCCGCCACATTTCCGCTCACCCCCTCGTCGGTAGCCGACATGGCCTGCTATATCGACCCTGCATTGGCGCCGATAGAGCTGCCCGTCGTCGAGGAATCCTACTATGTGCCGGCGGCCACTGCTGCAGCCAAGGCTTATCGTGGCCGCGTGATGGCGGCCTCTATCACTGCGCCTGTCATCCCATTCGCCTCTATCGACGCTACGCCGGGAACTGTCACTGCCATCACGTCGGCTGTCCGCTCCACCTCGTCGTGGGACTTCGGCAGGGCGCATCTCTACCTGTTTTCGACCGCCGGGATCTACTCGCTGGCCGTCACTCGGGCAAGGGCTTTGGCTTCGTGCCAACTGCTCGACCGTCGACCTGTCCTTTCGTCGCAAGCGGTCACCTCTACGCCCGACGGCGTGATTGCCATCGCCGGCTCCGACCTGGTCAGGGTGTCGGCATCGAGAGTGGCGACGTTGCTGCGCGGTGTCGACTATCGCGCGGTGTGCTACAACTCGGCTTTCGACGAGCTGCTTTGCATCCCCTCCGACGGCTCTCTGCTTGTGCGCCGTCTCGACTCGGACTATTGCTATCGTCGGTCGATCGTTCCGCTGCGCTTCTACGACGATGCGACGGCTCATTGCCTCACTGCCGACGGCTCTCTGCTCGATATGTCGACCGAACAGCCGGCTGCTGCTGTCGACATCGCGTGGTCTCACCGCCGATGTCTCGCCTCGTCGCCTCGCAGAGCAGGGCGCATCGTCCTTGCTTCGTGGCGGTTCTATGGCACCGACGTGGCTCTGCGGCTGTCGCTTCGTGGCGACCGTGGGGGCAACACTTCGCTGCCGCTGGTGACTCTCGACGTTGCCGGCGAGGTCAACGCCTCTGTGCCGGCTCGCATAGTCGCTCCTTCACAAAGCCACATCTCAGCCACCATCGCCGGTACCGTCGCCTCCGACTTCACCTTCCCGGCACTGCAACTACTTATGCAAGACAATGGGCGGATATAATAATCCGCCACTACCATTCGACTTTTAATTTTATGGAACAGATATTATTGGAAAATATGCGTCGTAATGAGGCGTTGCGTCTCGACTACGACCCTTATCGAGGCATCGGCTGCTGCGGCAGTCGTGTCTTGGACGGCTCGGCTCTCAACACTGAGCGAGCCTATGTGCCGACGGCTATGACGGAGGATGGCGACTATCGCGCCATCGCTTCGCGAGGCGACTGGCAGCGTCTTCGTTGTCGCCACGACTTTGAATATTGGGCGGTGACTTGTGTGAAAATCAAGGATAAGCTCACGGGGGCTTACATTCCGTTTACTCTGAATGCTCCGCAACGTCGCATTGTGGCTGTGATGGAGGAGGATCGGCTTGCCGGCCGACCTATCCGTCTGATAATGCTTAAGGCTCGACAGTGGGGTGGCTCGACGCTTGTGCAGATGTATATGGCATGGATTCAGACTACTCAGCGGCTCAACTGGCACTCACTGATATGTGCCCATGTCAAGGACACGGCGTCGGCGATACGCGGCATCTATGCGTCGATGCTCGACAGTTATCCTGCCGACCTTTGGGAGGGGGATGACCGTCCGGGGTTTAAGCCGTTTGAGGGGTCGCGAAATATCCGCACCATCACCGGCCGTGGCTGCCGGGTGACGGTGGGGTCGAGCGAAAATCAGGAGGCGGTGCGTGGCAATGACTACTCGATGGCTCACCTGTCGGAGGTGGCGTTCTGGACCGACTCTAATCTGAACACGCCTGAGGGGTTTATCCGTGCGGTGTGTGGGGCTATTGCGTTGACTCCGCTGTCGCTGATAGTGATGGAGAGCACTGCCAACGGGGTGGGCAATTTCTTCCACTCGGAGTGGCTTCGTGCCGAGGCCGGGGAGAGCGATAAGCGGCCGGTGTTTGTGCCGTGGTATGAGATTGAGATATACCGCGCTGAGGTGGCCGATGCCAAGGCTCTCTGGGAGAGCCTCGACGACTATGAGCGGCTGCTCTGGGAGCGTGGGCTGACGCTGGAAATGATTGCGTGGTATCATGCCAAGCGTCGCGAATATCCTGATCATGCGATGATGCAGGCGGAGTATCCGACGACGCCGGTGGAGGCATTTGTCAACACGGGATGCGGGGTGTTTGACATCAATGAGGTGGAGCGGCTGCGACTCGGATGCCGACCGCCGGCGGCTGTGGGCGACCTCGACGAGGAGCTGTGTTTCCGGTCGTCGTCCCGGGGGCTATTGCAGGTGTGGGAGTGGCCGGTCGATGAGGCGGAGGTGGCGATTGCCGACCGCTATGTGGTGGCGGTGGACATCGGTGGTCGCTCGGCGGGAGCCGACTTTTCGGTGGTGACGGTCATAGACCGTGGCGATGTGTCGGTCGGGGAGAGGCCTCGGGTGGTGGCGCAATGGCGCGGCCATATCGACCACGACCGACTGGTGGCGGTGGCGTCGGCTATCGGAAGGTGGTATCATCAGGCGCTGTTGGTGATCGAAAGTAATTCGTTGGAGAATGACAACTCGATGTATCTGCTGACGGAGCTTAACCGCTCGTATCCCAATCTGTATGTGCGTCAGGTGGAGGATCGCACGTCGCCGTCGCTGGAATCGCGGCCGGGATTTCACACTAACCGCTCGACTAAGCCGATGGTGATTGCTACGTTGATCAAGATGGTGCGCGATGGTGCTTACGTGGAGCGTTGCAATGAGGCTGTGGATGAGCTGCTTACCTATCGGCAGCAGCCGGGCGGGGTCTATGAGGCTATGCCGGGTCACCACGATGATATGCTGATGACGCGGGCTATCGGGCTGCATGTGGCGACGACGCTGTGCAGCCGGCCGCTGCGCCACTGCCCGCCGGGTCTCAACCGCCGCCCCCGCTGGTGAGTTTTTTTGAATGAGGAATTAGGAATGGGCTGACGCGGTGGTGGATTGCGGAGCAATCGTTATTTGAGTATCGCTTTGCCTTTCTCGGTTACGTAATATTTTTGTTTTGGATGGTTTGGTTGTTCCGGATAATCCGATGCAATATAACCGTTCTCCAAAGCAGAATGTAAATAGTTGGTTCTGAAAGTATGTCTATGGCTAAGTCCAATCTCCTCCATCATTTGTGTTATCGATAAGTGCTTACCATTTAATAGTGACACCAAACGCAGAACTTGGTCGGTAACTTGGTTGGTAACTTGGTCGGTAACTTGGTCGGTAACTTGGTCGGTACTTATAGGGCTATTAATAGAAGCATAGCGGAAAATCAACTTTATGGAGTTGCCAGACGTCTTAAACTCCGGTGTTGGAAGATTGGCTTTTTTGCACTCTTCCATGATAAGGTTTATACCGCGTCCCCAACTTTCCAAAACTTTACGCTTATATAGCACATTGGCAATAATCGGATTTTGTGGTTGTGATTCGTGTTCGGACAAAAGCTTATCTAAATTCCAACCTTTTGGCAAAGTTCCCGGATTTTCAATCTCTACGCGGTCGTCATAGATAGCTATACCGACAGAACCACCGGGATCTCTATAACATCTATGGCAAAGTGAATTAATAACACTCTCTCTGATAGCCTTATAAGGTATGGTCAGACGTTCGTCTCTTTCGAAGCTCTCGATCTTTCCTGATAATGAAAGATGCTTGAAGATAAATGCCATAGCTGCGTCAAATAGCAGAAAGATATTTCCTTGAAT
The DNA here is from genome assembly GCA_964637445.1 of uncultured Muribaculum sp. Lineage (GTDB taxonomy): Bacteria > Bacteroidota > Bacteroidia > Bacteroidales > Muribaculaceae > M3. The sequence goes on along the minus strand of CAZWWS010000067.1, from coordinate 2,383 downwards.
TCGCCGGCTGTCGATAAATTCCGTTTTGTCATTGCCTCTGAATCGAGCTAAACGCAATAGACACTGAGTATATCCGTATGTGTCGGGATTGGCAAACAATACCATTGCGGCATTATTGAGAACGCCTTTGTTCATGAGACCGAACTTTTCAAGAATGGTTGGAATGTCGTTCCCTGTGTTTTCAGGTAGGCGACCTGCATTGATGCCCAAACGGACGGTTTTTAATATTTCGTTTTCGTCAAGGTCTTTCAATGACAAATCGTTATCTTCTAATATCTCCCATCGATATTTATGTCCGTCACGAGCCATCAGTAAGTCATTATACACTGCTTGAGGCATGGTGGTGGTAACACTTTCGATGCGATGATACGGACAACCCTTGTAGGTGAAAGGTTTTTCGTATCGGGCTTCCTCTACATGTAAAGTTATTATTTGCTTGTCAGAATCCGGTAGTGAGATATAGGCAATTTGAACTTCTGCTTGAGGCTCAATGCGGTTGATGGCATTGGCAATATCTCTTTTGGTCGTGTCAGCAACATCTTGCCCCACAATCTTTCCACTATCGTTTACTCCAAATAGAAGTGTACCACCTTCTCCGTTGAGAAAAGCGCATATTGTCTCCATTCCACGTTCTAACTGCCCCGTAGATTTCTTGAACTCAATGGTTTTACTCTCACAAGTTATAAGTTCCTTAACCTTATCCAATGTATCGATCTTCATTCTTCAAAGTGATAATGACTCTACAAAGGTACTCAAATAAAAAAGAATTTATATAAATTCCACGAAAGAAAAGCAATGGTTTGCTTTATCAACGAGATGACTGGCACGGAGGTTTTTGTAGGGGCGGATTGGAATATCCGCCCGGTGGCAGACGGCGTACCTTAGCGGCACGCTATCCATATCACTGCTCTGCTCCGGACGCTGAAGCGCCCGGTTTCCTTAGACGATGCCCCGCCGGGGCATCGCGGGGGGCTACTTTTGCTCTTTCGGGCGGCGTATATTAATACGCCCCTACGGGTGGAGTTTTGTTAAATAATATTAAATGGGGGGGGGTGGTTGCACGAAGTTGTAAAAAGAAGTTGTAACTTTGGCGGACTGAATAAGTTAGATTGAGAGAAGAACTATCAGTATAAGCCGTGAGGCGCCACCGGCATGGGTATACACGTCTTTATATAGCAAAATCTACGAGTATGAATTGTCTGTGCCGGTTTTTACTATAAGTGATTATTAATTAACCTATAACAACGATAAACTAATTAACAAAATTATGAGAAAACTTTATTTGTTTTTCGTGATGCTCTGTACCCTCTTGGGAATACAGACTACGAATGCAGCGTTTTCGGGTGGGAATACCTACTATCTAAAGGTTGAACACTCTGATTGGCAGAACGGGAACGAACGTTTCGCTGCATATTTCTTTAACGGCAGCGGTACTACTTGGTATTCGATGTCTGCAGTCAGTGGCGAGAGCAATCTTTATAGTCTGACCTTGAACTCAGGAGACAGTTGGAATAACGTGATATTCTGTAGAATGAATGGTTCTCAGTCTGTCGATGATTGGGGAAATATGTGGAATCAGACAATAGATTTAGCATTCGATGATAATTGCAATGCGTACACTGTGAATGATAAAGAAGGTGAGTTTTATAAAGGTTCATGGTCAACTTATACGCCGGCGTCTACTACTCCGACATCTTGTTATGTGATTGGAGCGGTAAATGACAATGATTGGAATTATGATACCGGTGTGGCTTTGACCAAGTCGAGCGATGGTGTGTTTACCGGAACAATTAATTTTACCACCAATAACGCAACTTTTGGTATTGCAACGCAATTAGGTTCAAATTGGAATGACCTAAACGATAATTATCGTTATGGACCATCATCTGATGGTACATCTATTTCAGTCGGAACTGCGGAAGCAATGAGCAAACAGAGCGGTAATGCGTGGAAAGTTTCAACTACCGGCACATATAATATTACTGTCGATTTCACTAAAATGACAATCCTTTTGGAAGAAGTGACTACCGAAAAGACTATTTCGAATGTGTATTTGTATAAGTCGGGTAACACTACTTCATCATTTACTCTGTCAAATGGTCAGTGGGTGTTGAATGATGCTACTGTGACTACAAGTGATAATTATTATATTACTGTGAAGTATAGCGATAGCACTACTGCTGCATTTATGCCGAGTGGCATGAATGGTCAAACAGTAGTTAGTGGTACTACCTACAATGTCGTATCTCGTGGAAGTTCTGAATATTTCAAATTCTCAGGTTTCAGCTCTACAACTGTAGATGCTACGTTGACAGTGACTGATGGTGCGCCTGCAACAGTTACATTCACTGAAGTGACAACGGATACTCCAACCACCGACTAT
>CAZWWS010000066.1:0-11867 GCA_964637445.1 uncultured Muribaculum sp. | reverse complement strand
CTCATCGCATTACAAATTTTAAGGAGTTCAACAATCACAAATGTAAACAACACATACCAAAAACGCAAATTTTTTACAGCATTTTTGTTATATCGATTTTATTTCGGAGATTATTTGGTGGTGTAGGGGGGATTTTGCGTAGCTTTGTGGGATGGGGCGGTGGTGGCGGCGAGTGAATATTTGCCCGGTGGTGTCGGTGTCGAGCGCGTGTAGTGCCGGCTCGGCTCCTTCTGCCGGGGTGTTGATCAATGGGCGAAACAGTAGTTCCGACAGTCGGTCGATGATTTTATTGTCCATCGATATGATGGCGGAGTCTACGATTCCGGGGTCGGAACAATTCACACGTATGTTGCGACTGTGCAATTCCTCCGATAGATACATGGCATAGTGGGTGAGCATGAGCTTTGAACGGCCGTAGACGGTAAATCGTCGCAACGGATGTTTGCACTCGAGGGCATACCTCTTCCAGTCGCGGCGAAGTCGCACTATGCGTCGTGTCATCGATGTGGTAAACACTATTGCGCCGCCATCCTTGATGGCTTCAAGCAGTCGGCGAGTGAGGCGTATCGTTGCCAAGCAGTTGGTTTGGGTGGCCGATTCATATCCGTCGACTGTTGTCCTTATTTCGCCGGGCATTGTGCCGGCATTGTTAAACAGTGCGGCAATTTTTCGTCCGCTTGATGTAATTTGATCTACAAAATCATCTACGTCCGCCATCGATTCGAGGTCGAGCTTCATCACTGTGAGCCGTGTGTCGGATGCGATTGTCGATTTCAGCTCCGATGCAAGCTCTTCGGCGCGCCACACGTTGCGGCATGCCATCACCACTTCGCCCACTTCTCGGCGCACCAGAGCCTCGGTTATCGCCCGTCCTATACCGCCGGTAGCACCGGTCACTATGTAACAATTCGCTTTCATTTTCCATCGATGCGGTCGAGTAGCCGCGTTTTTATTGCCATGCGGGCGCACTCCGGAAGCGAAGCCACCATCACTATGGCTATGCGATTGATAAATCCGTTGATATATTGCGCTTTGCGTCGCATCAACCGCTTCAAGGCGCACTTGACGAAGCGTTGCGGAGTAGCGAGTGCTCCCACTGCCACCCCTACGCGTTGCAAACGTTTCGACAGTCCGAAAAGGTCGGTTGCTATTCCTCCGGGGCATGCCACCATCACCGACACACCTCGCTCTTTAAGCTCTATGCGGAGCGCCCGCGAGAAAGTTCGGATGTAGGCTTTTGTGGCTGAATACATGGCGATACCGGGCATAGGCATCCAGCACGACATCGACGACATATTCAGCACATAGCCTTCGCCTCGATCGCTCATCATCCATGCTATGCGTTGACACAGATGTGTCACGGCACGGATGTGTAGGTCGATATATAGGTCGAGTCGTTGAGTCGATAGCCGTTCCACGGCTTTGAAGTCGAATATCCCGGCATTGTTGATGAGTATATAAGGCACTATTCGCTCTGCTTCGATTTTTGCCATTATGGTCGATATTGCTTCTTCGGCGGTGAGGTCTAAGAATAACGGAATTGTTGCTACTCCCTCACTATTGCCAATCGATGCGGCTTCAGATGTCAGTGCTTCCAATTGGTTGGAGATCATCAGCAGATTGCACCCCATCGCGGCCAATTGTCGCGAAAACTCAAGTCCGATGCCCGATGAAGCACCGGTCACTATGGCCCAACGGCCGCTCAACGCCCTGTCGGTCTTTGCTATCTCGTAGCTCATCGGCATTGTCTGTCTTTGATTTCTTCTATCTCGCGGCGCAGACAGTCGGGCAGATCGTCGATGTTTTTGTGACACGCCATCTCGCGTGAATACATTCGCGCAATGCAATAATTCACATGGTCGCAACTACACGACTGCTCGCCACGGCGCATCCGCTCCACGAAGTCGGGCTGTCGCAGCAAGGCGCGTCCCATCTGCACAAACTCAAACCCTTCGTTGAGAGCCGTGTCGATGCTTTCCCTCGTGGAGCATCCGCCCACATAGATCAGGGGCAATTTCAGTTCGGCGCGAAAGCGTTTGGCATCTTCCAAGAAATATAGCTCTTTGTAGGGCACAGTGGGTATCATATAGCGCCCCACCATCCTTACTCCATATTTGAGCCACCACTGCTTCATATAGTAGGTCATCGAACGGATTGGCATCTCGCCGCGCATCACATACATTGGAGCTTTGCTCACAAATCCTCCCGACAGCACAAGCGCATGTGCTCCGCATCGCTCCAACTCTTGAGCCACTTTGAGTGCTTCATCTATCTCCATGCCTCCACGAAATCCGTCGCGCATATTAGTTTTTACTACCACGCCCATATCGGAGCCGGCGGCCTTCATCACTTCTTCCATCGTCACCTGCATAAACCGCATTCGGTTTTCCAACGAGCCGCCCCAGCTGTCGCGACGATGGTTGGTGTAGGGCGATAAAAATTGGCTGATGAGGTAGCCGTGGCCGGCATGAATCTCCACGCAGTCCATTCCCGAATCGCGTGCGAGGCGCACCGCATCGCCAAAGCGGCGAGCCATATCGCGTATCTCATCTTCGTGCATTCCGCGCACAAACGTAGGCGAGTATAGATTAAATCCGGTCGAGGCCGATATGGGCGTCTCACCGGCGGTCTTACGGTGCGACATGTTTCCGCAATGTCCGAGCTGGATAGATGCTTTAGCGCCTGCGGCATGAATGTCGTCGGTGATGTCGCGCAATGAGGCTGTGATCTCCGGACGCATCCACAGCTGAGCGTCAAACGATAGCCCGTTTCGGCTAACCGATGCGTAGGCAAGGGTGGTCATTCCCACCCCTCCCTCTGCCACCGAGCGATGATATTCGCGAAGCATCGCCGAGGGTTTGTTCCCCGGGCACATACTCTCGAATGCTGCCGAGCGTATCGTGCGGTTGCGTAGCTCTACCGGACCTATCTTTGCCGGTGTGAAAAGTATCGATTCTTTCATAGCCTTCTTAGTATATAAAAGGTATTATCTTGCGTAGTCGCAACGAGGTAAACTCTTCGCCAAACTCTTTCTTGTATCGTTCGTGAGTCTTTTTAGCTCGTGGTGCTAAGTTGGCAAACGTCCACAAGGCAAACACGGCTCCGGCAGCCGACCATGTCAGTATCGCAAAGCCGGTCCACTCAAGCACCTCACCAAAATAGTTGGCCGACGACACATATCTGAACATTCCGCCTCGCGGTATATAGTGTCGCGTGTCGTCCTCGCGACGCAACCCGCGTATTATCTTGTCACTGTGGATGTTTATGACCATTCCGGCAAAAAAAACAGCCGTTCCGACGATAAATTGCCATGAGCAAAGCCACTCTGCGCCATACATTCCCGCGGGCGACAAGTAGAATATCCATCCGCCTTGCATCAGTGCGTTGATCACATTAAACACTACGCCCATTGCTATGATGGCAAGAGGCATCTTGTTGCTCCCCTTTAGTAGCAAAGGGAAGATAAACGATCGTTGGAAATAGTGAAGTTCAAACAATAGGAACATCACCAATCCCGCCGTCTCAAATTTGCGAGGAGATAACCACCACAATATCAGCATACTGATGAATACCGGTGCCTCCATCGATATCCAGCCGATCCTGTTGCCTACGGCCGGTCCCCATCGCTTGTGATACATCATTCCGTAGCCGGCTTCAACCCATTGCAGTGCAAAAAACACCACGACAGCCATTGCGGCCATCGTGATGAGAAGTATATTGTAGCTTTCCAAAGAAATATCCATAGTCAATCTATTATATCCGTTTACTGCAAAGATAACAATTTTCCCCCGATTCATCAATCCTATTTCAAAATGCTGCGAGAGATTTTCTAAATCTTTGTTGTGGCTCTAAAATATTTTGTTAACTTGCCATTGTAAAAAAACAACATCTAAAAAAACAAGCAATGAAAAAGAAAATATTCGGAATCCTTCTAAGTATAGTGGCAGTAAACTGTATGGCGCAATCATTGGATAAAATGAACTGGTTCAACGAACCGGAACAATGGAAGATAGAAGACAATGCGTTGTGCATGACAGTTACACCGCAAAGCGACTATTGGCGGATTTCTCATTATGGATTTACAGTAGATGATGCCCCTTTTTATTATGCTACCTATGGAGGCGAATTTGAAGCGAAAGTTAAAATTATTGGCGACTACAAGGCTCGCTTTGACCAAGCTGGATTGATGTTGCGCATCGACCATGAGAACTATATCAAGGCCGGTATCGAATTTGTGGATGGCAAATACAACCTCAGCGCGGTGGTTACTCATCATACGAGTGATTGGAGTGTCATTACTCTCGACAAGCCTGTTCCCTATATTTAGATAAAAGCAATCCGTAGGTTGGATGCTATTGAAATTTTCTATTCGTTTGACGATAAGACATATGTCATGATGCGCAATGCGTGGATGCAAGACAATACTCCAATACAAGTGGGGCTCATGGCTGCATGTCCCGATGGACAAGGGTTTGATGTGAAGTTTGAACACTTCGATGTAAAGCACTTGCCCGACCAACGTCGCTTGGAATGGTTGAAAAAGAATCAAGAATAAAAAAATTACACGAAGATGTTGCCGAACTTAAGAGAAACTCTTCATGTAATTTTGTGACATCTGATTACACCCGAAAAATTTGCGAAGCTATCAAAATTATCAATAAATTTTAAACTGCTTCTAATTCTTGGTGGCGCCGGCTATCATCCAGTCGAAGCCTTCAAGACCTTCAAGACCTTCAAGGCTCTGCAGCGAATTGAAGTCGTTGAGATTGATCATCCCGAGTTGGTCGGCAGGGTAGTGCTTCAACGCTCGTAGCACCACTGTGATAGTCCAAGATTTGCCATCATTCATCAGTGTGTATTTCGTGTAGGTGTCGTTGTCGCCAAATTTTAGCATATTGATCGACTTGTTCACTTGTGAAATTTCTATCGCATTTTCACGCTCTTCTTTCATCGCCTTCATTAGTCGATTGGCCATTGTGACATTGGTGAATGTGATGACTTTCGAGCTTTTATACGTTTTTTTTGTTTTCGGGTTGCGCTTCTCCGTGTAGGTGACCGATACCCCATCGGTTCTCTCAAGTTGCTCAATGACGCGGTCTATTTTGTCTTGAGCCGATGCCGATAGCGAAATGCCTATCATCATTATCGCCGTGATTAACAATCTTGCTGTTTTCATAAATTCTATGTCTATTAGTTTCTATAATTTTTCGTCTATTTGTCAGATAGCGCATCCATCACTATCTTTCTCACACAAGCATCTTCAGTGCCGCCGAGCGCAGCCGCTGTCACAATGTCGACTTCCGATGCATCGTCGGTCAACAACTCCTCTTGTCGCTCTATCATCGCGTCGGCCTTTTTCAGCTCCGGAAGTATTGTGGCTATATTTGTGATTTTCTTTCCGTCTCTCACTATGTATGATCCTTCGTAGAGAGCATATTCAGTCAGTCGCTTCTCATGCCATTTATAGTATTGCACACCTATCGTGGCTATTAGCGCCACCGAAGCGGCTATCGATACCCACTGCCATATCTTATGCCGGCCGATAGCTCCGTCTCTTTTCTGAGTCGATACATCGGGCAGGGTGCTCGTCATGCCGGTTTCATACCAAGCCATCATGGCTCGATATTGCTCCATCTCTTCGGGGAGATTTTCTTGATGGAAATACTCATACAGCTCTTTCTCTTGGCCGCAAGTAGTGGCCCCGTCCAGAAATCGCTCCATCCATTCGTTGGCGTTAGTATGATCAATCTTATCCATAATTCAATTTATTTTTTTGAGTCAAAAACAAATCCTTTATCCGTCGTCTTCCTCGCGATAGCGCAACCCTCACACTGACTTCGCTTGTGCCGATTATAGCGGCAATCTCCGATGTCTCCATGCCGTCGATATGCTTCATTCTCATCACGGCTTGCTCTCTGTCGGGCAATATGGCGAGAAGTCTGTCTGTTTCGGTTTCTGCTTCATCATGCATCAATGCTTCTTCGGGCGATGGCGACTCTTCGTGTTGCTCTATATCTTCGAGCGAAATGCCTCGGCTCTGTCGCAGTCGGTCTATACTCATCCTCCGACTAATCACCATGGACAAAGCCTCCACCGACCGATATTCGTCCAAGCGCTCGCGCATACACCATAGTTTCAGTAGCGTGTCTTGAGCCACATCTTCGGCGTCATCTTCCGAGCCGGTTACTTTCCGAGCTGTTTCGTAGATGGCGGGGCGAAGCCGTGAGGATAATATTTCAAACTCTTTTCGTTCCATTTTGCATGTTTCATAATGAAGACGTATAATTATGCCAAAATGTTACATCAAAAATACGAAAAAAATGCGGATATTTTTCTCATAATAAAAAAATGACGTATATTTGAGCCGTAATATGACTATTAATTGTATAAACATTATGGGTAAGAAACACTTATTTGCTTTTGTTGCTATCTTTGTCGCAATTCTCGCCGGAGGCTCGTCGGTCTATGCACAGCGTCACCCCACCGCTTCCGACAAAAACACTTTGCAATTTATCGTCGGAGCACAGGATGCTCTCAATGATACCGTTCAAAATCCCTATGAAGTCTTGATGGAGAATACCCCCGTCGACCCTGACTTCTCTACGCCCCATTTCGCTGTCGTTTCCACCGATCGGCGCTATTATTTCAGCGTGGGTGCTACGGTGAAAGCGGTTACTGCGTTCGACTTCGGCAATCCCTACAAAAATGAAACCGACTTTAAGGTCAGCGACTTCTCTTATGCCGAGCCGGGCAATGGCGCTTTGTGGCAGATGTCGATGAAATCGAGTACTGTCAGCTTTAACTTCGTGGCTCTCCCCGGTGCGGCAAAATATCGCATCGGAGCATTCGTCGCGCTCGGATTTGGAGGTGGTGTAGGCAACGACTACCGCATCACTTGCGACCATGCCTATCTTAAGTTCAACGGACTCACCGTCGGCTACACATCGAGTATCTACGACGACAACGCTGCCGATGCCTATCTCATTGATGGAAATGGTCCCGGAGCTTCCGGCGCTCACTCCAACATGATTATCGGCTACCAGCGTCATCTCAATAAGAATATCAAGATTGGTGTCGGATTGGAGTTGCCCGATGTCAGCTTCTCCTACGCCACTACCGATGCTGTCGCAGTCCCCAATATAAGCCAGCGCGTACCCGACGTCCCGTTGTATTTCCAATATTCATGGGCTGATGTAGGGCACGTTCGTCTCTCAGGTGTGTTGCGCACTATGACCTACCGCGATGTCGTAGCCAATCAAAACCGCACTGAGATGGGTTATGGCGTGAAACTTACCTCCAACCTCAAAGCAGGCAACTTCGTTGGCTACTTCATGGCTCAAGGCGGACAAGGCATTGCATCCTATCTCAAAGACAACGACGAATATATGCTCGACCTCACACCCGATGCCGACAATCCCGGACGCCTCGCTCCGTCGAAGTCGTGGGGCGGTCTTTGTGCTCTCCAATACAATTATAGCCCGAAACTGTTCTCGACCGTCATGTACGGATATATGCGCAACTACGTCGACCCCTATGCCGGTGGATTGCGCACCTACGATCAGCAGATGAAATATGAGCAATATGGCGCTGTCAACCTTATTTGGAAAGCCGGCAGCTATATCAATTTAGGCGTTGAATACAACTATGGTATCAAGCACACCTTTGCTGACCAATCTATCCACAACAATCGCATCGCTGCCATGATTCGCGCCAGCTTCTAATCCTGCTCTGCACTCCATTTATCAACAAAAAGAGAGGCTGTCCTTCCTTTATGGTTCGACAGCCTCTAATATTTATATGCATCCTACTTCTAAATTATGTGACATGACACACTTTTACGAAGTGCAAATATACTATTTCCCTGATTCTCAGCAATATTTTATGCTCTTAATATTGTTGCTGAGAGGTGAAATCTCATTCATCTTTGCTTTTTCGGCTTTCATCTTTCAATTGAACCGTTGCCGATTGCGTGTTGTTGTTGATGTTGATGGACTACGTTAATAAGACTTTTGGACGATGGGCCGATGGCGGCGTTGTGGCGCTGTCGGTGGTGCTTATTGTCGCTATATCGTGCGATGCTTTTGGCGATGATAGTGGTGTGTGGGCTAAGGTTGAGGTGTGGGTGTGCTTAGGGTTTGTTGCCGACTTTTTTGTCGGGCTTGTCGTGGCTAAGAATCGTCGCCGATATGCGCGTCGCCGATGGGCGTTTCTGGCTCTGTCCATCCCCTATGGCGCTGTGTTGGGATGGTTGGGAGTCGATGTGTCGGGAATGTATCTGCTTCGTTTTATGCCGTTGTGTCGCGGTGTGTTGGCGCTGTCGGTGCTGATCAGCTATCTGTCGCGCAGCAAGATAGGAGGGGTGTTCTATTCCTATTTGGTGGTGCTTGTGGCGTGGATATACTTTGGAAGCCTTATTATATACGAATATGAGTCGCCGGTCAATCCCGGTATCCCCGACTACCGGACTTCGCTCTGGTGGGTGTGTATGGACGCGGCGACGATAGGCTCCGGCGTCGACCCGGTGACGGTTGTGGGTAAAGTCGTCGCGGTGTTGCTGGCCGTGATGGGGATGACGCTGTTTCCGCTGCTTACGGTCTATCTCACCGAGTCGATGGGTTGGCTGAAACGTAAATCGTAGCCATCGAGGGGTATAAAACAATAACGGCGAAGCCGTGTCAGCTCCGCCGTTGCTATGGGGATGATTTCTTATTGCTTTTTCGCGCGTTTGGGCTTGCGACGTCGCAGCACGATGGCCGAACGTGCAGGGATATAGAACTTGAGCCATTCTTTGCCGATGGGCTTGTAGAGTGGATCGGTTTGTGTGAGGTGTGAAATGGTCTCGTCTACATTGCCATATCCGCCAAACGTGGGATTGTCGGTCGAGAGTATCACGTCATACTCTCCGGCAGGAGCGAGGATACCGTAGTCGGAGAACGATTTGAACGGATTCCAGTTGAACACAAACACCAAGTCGCCGCGCATATAGGCGAGTATCTGGTCGTCGTCTTTCTCCCAAAGTTTGTCGACCGGAAGCGACTGGAAGTTGTAGGTTTCGCCTATGAGCCGCACCATCGCGTTGTCGAAGTCATTGAGATATACATACTGCAATTCATCGCGGTCGACCAAATCCCACTGGCGACGAGCATACTTGTAGCTCCATCCGTTGCCTTCGCGCGGGAAGTCGATCCATTCGGGGTGACCAAACTCGTTGCCCATGAAGTTGAGATAGCCTCCGTTGATGGTAGAGAGGGTGACTAAGCGTATCATCTTGTGAAGGGCGATGCCGCGCGACACAGCCGCATTGTCGTCGCCTTTCATCATGTGCCAATACATTTGGTCGTCGATCAGACGGAATATGATGGTCTTGTCGCCTACGAGTGCTTGGTCGTGGCTCTCCACATAGGAGATGGTCTTTTCGTCGGCACGACGATTGGTCAATTCCCAGAATATCGAGGTGGGGTGCCAGTCTTCGTCTTTCTTCTCTTTGAGTGTTTTGATCCAATAGTCGGGGATACCCATCGCCATGCGATAGTCAAACCCTATACCGCCATCTTCTACCTTGGTGGCAAGTCCGGGCATACCGCTCATCTCTTCGGCTATGGTGATAGCTCGGGGATTGACTTGGTGGATAAGTTTGTTGGCAAGGGTGAGATATGTGATGGCATTGGTGTCTTGGCCGCCATTGTAGTAGTCGCCATATCCGCCGAATGCCTGTCCCAATCCATGGTTGTAGTAGAGCATCGAGGTTACGCCGTCGAAACGGAAACCATCGAAATGAAACTCTTCAAGCCAATATTTGCAGTTGGAGAGTAAGAAGTGGAGCACTTGATTTTTGCCGTAGTCGAAGCAGAGAGAGTCCCATGCCGAGTGCTCACGACGATGGTCGCCGTAGAAATATTGGTTGTAGCTACCATCGAGTCGTCCCAATCCTTCCACTTCGTTTTTGACGGCGTGGGAGTGGACGATGTCCATTATCACAGCGATACCCATTTCGTGGGCAGTGTCGATAAGCTCTTTAAGCTCGTCGGGTGTGCCGAAACGGCTCGACGGAGCGAAGAAGCTCGACACGTGATAGCCAAACGAGCCGTAGTAAGGATGCTCTTGTATAGCCATAATCTGAATGGCATTGTAGCCGTCCTTGGCCACGCGAGGCAACACCAAATCCTTAAATTCAGTGTAAGTGCCCACTCCCTCACGCTGCTGAGCCATGCCGATATGGCATTCGTAGATCAGGAGCGGACGAGTATCGGGTGTAAATTTCTTATGTTTCCACTTGTAAGGCTTTTCGGGATCCCACACTTGGGCTGAGAATATTTTGGTCTGTTCGTCTTGGATTACACGATTGGCATAAGCAGGTATTCGCTCGCCGCGACCGCCGTCCCAGTCTACAACCATTTTGTAGAGGTCGCCGTGGTGTAGATCGGATTCTTTGAGGCGTATTTCCCATACACCGTCTTTTTTAGGCTTCAAGCGATATTTCACAAGCTCTTTCCAGCGAGAGAAGTCGCCTATGAGTGTAATGCCGGTAGCGTTGGGAGCCCACTCGCGAAACACCCATCCTGTCGGGGTGCGATGTAGTCCGAAGAAATTGTGTGCATTGGCAAATTTGTCCAAAGTGCCATCTTTGCTGGTGAGTTCACGCTCTTTGTTTATGGCATCTTGGTGTCGACCTTCGATGGCATCGGCGTATGGTTCGAGCCATGGGTCGTTTTTGATGATAGGAAGTTTTTCCATGTGTAGTAACAGTAGTAGTGAAGAGTATTTGGCAAATATAACTCAAAATTCCGAGATAAAGCATTAAAAACGAATAAAAAGCAGAAAAAACAGAAAAAGTTGCCGTTACTTTTGGTGAAACGAAAAAAAGTACATACCTTTGCACTCGCTAAGCCCAGATGGCGGAATCGGTAGACGCGCTGGTCTCAAACACCAGTGGGGCGACCCATCCCGGTTCGATCCCGGGTCTGGGTACTGAAAAGGAGAAAGTTGAAAGACTCTCTCCGTTTTCATTTTCCTCTCCCCGTAACTTATTGGTTTTGGGGTACAGCGGATAAATTTAAGATTTAGCGTATCCATAAGCTCATTTTCAAAAGGTTTGCTTACCTTTGTTGCAGATTTGAGGGTTTTGATGCACTTGGAATAGTATTGGATAAGTAGGTTTGAGCCTTTCATAACTTAAAGGTTTGGTACTATTAATAGACAATGGCTTATGTAAACTAAAAATCTCTAATTGTGTCAATATTTTAGATGGTTTTTTGGAATCTTTTAAGTCCTTTGCCTGCTTGTGCGAGCGATGGTTATTGATAGTGTCTCAATGAACTTTTATGTAGCGAACTGGATATCTTGATTCCAAAGTTTTACCTTTAGTGCGGTAAATTTTTATCGAAGTATTGATAATAAACAAGAATTAAATGACTTACTTGAAAAATAAAGCCCACAATGAACACCATTTGCCAAATAATGCTTAACTTTGTGGTGTCGTTTCGGCGACAGGCATAATGTTAAGGAAGCGTTTGGCTTTATTCCGAACTGATGAATCACCACATATCATCTAAGTAACAGGAATAATGATTGGCGTTCTTCCTTTGGTGTAAGTATATGTTATATCACATATATAAGCCAAAGGTGTGGGCTTTTTATTTTATCTGTTACAAGGTTTGTGGTGAACCTATCAGTTAGATAAAACTAATAGGCTCACACTTTCTATTTAATAACCTAATCCATTTATTAACCCGCATTGGGAGAGCCTTACGATGCACTAAAACTTTTATAATCATGAAAAAGTTTTTATTAATTGCGTGCATGGCATTGTTTGGCGTTTGCTCAATGTCGGCACAAAGTGAGACATTCAAAAACTTACAATGGGAAGC
>CAZWWS010000065.1:1440-12472 GCA_964637445.1 uncultured Muribaculum sp. | reverse complement strand
CGAGTTTTTCCCTTATCATACGGATGAGCCGAGCACATTGGCTCGTTTACAGGCTGTATTCCTCGATAAGGTAGATGTCAAGCCAGAGAATATTCACTCGATTGACACAGCAATCACTCGCGAAGATATGTATCAGTATTGTCGTGAATATGAGCAGTCCATAGAGGATGCCGGCGGAATAGATATTGCATTGTGTGAGATCGGTGCGCAAGGTTCGTTGGCATTTAATGAACCGGGTTCAAAGCTCAATAGTGGCTGCCGATTGGTGCTCCTTGCAAGCGAAACACGCCATGCAATAGCCGGTGCATATAAGTGTGAGAAAGTGCCGACGATGGCTATCACGCTTGGAATAGCCAACTTGTTGCAGGCTCGCAATGTGATTTGTATGGCATGGGGTGAAAATTATTCGGAACTTGTAGCAAAAACGGTGGAAGGTGAAATCACTGATGCCATCCCCGCTTCATTTCTACAGACACAGCGCCATAGTCGCATAGTGGTTGACTTACCTGCCGCAGAGCAACTTACTCGGTTGAGTAAACCATGGAAAGTAACATCGTGTGAGTGGACCGACAAGCTCATTCGTCGTGCAATAGTGTGGTTGTGTGAGATGACCGGTAAACCTATTCTGAAGCTGACCAATAAAGACTACAACGATTGGGGATTGGGAGAACTTCTTACAATCTACGATTCGGCCTACAATGTAAATATTAAGATATTCAATGACTTGCAACACACGATCACCGGATGGCCCGGAGGCAAACCGAATGCCGACGATACCTATCGTCCCGAACGCGCCAATCCATATCCCAAACGAGTGATAGTGTTCAGTCCGCATCCCGACGATGATGTGATCTCGATGGGTGGGACACTGAAACGCCTTGTCGATCAAGGTCACGATGTTCATGTGGCTTATGAGACTTCAGGAAATATCGCTGTTGGAGATGAAGATATGATGCGCTATGTGATGCTGATGGATCGTATAGCCCCCGATTTCGGAATGGAGTCGGACGACTATTTGGCAAAGAGCGCTAAGATACATGAATTTTTGAGTCACAAAAGCTCCGGCGATATCGACATATCGGAAGTGCGTTATCTTAAGACCATAATTCGCCAATGCGAAGCGCGTACGGCGTGCAACTATATCGGTGTAAAGAATGATCACGTACACTTCTTGAATCTTCCATTC
Organism: uncultured Muribaculum sp.; assembly: GCA_964637445.1. GTDB lineage: Bacteria > Bacteroidota > Bacteroidia > Bacteroidales > Muribaculaceae > M3. The sequence goes on along the minus strand of CAZWWS010000065.1, from coordinate 11,286 downwards.
TATGAAACCGGTACTATAAAGAAAGGCGATCTTGGCGAAGCAGATATGGAGATTGTGAAAGCTCTGCTGCAAGAAGTCAAGCCTCATGAGATATTTGTGGCGGGTGACTTGGCTGACCCACATGGTACTCATCGTGTGTGTCTCGATGCTGTACTTGCGGCAATCGATGAAGTGAAAGATGAGGACTGGATGCAAGATTGCTATGTGTGGATGTATCGTGGAGCATGGGCCGAATGGGAAATCGACCATATTGAGATGGCTGTACCATTGAGCCCCGAAGAGCTACGCTTTAAGCGCAACTCCATCCTCAAGCATCAATCGCAGATGGAGAATGCTCCATTCTTGGGCGACGACGATCGCCTATTTTGGCAACGCGCCGAAGATCGTAACCGCGCCACAGCGCAACTATATGCAAACCTCGGCCTCGCATCCTACGAAGCCATTGAAGCCTTTGTGCGCTACCATCCCATAAGATAGCAATAGATATGTAGATAATTGAAAAGTGCCGAAATGAAATAGTGTTAGTTTTCATTTCGACACTTTTACTATTTTATTGAGAGTTGCTTAGATGTCGTCGCGCACCGATGGGAGTGAACGTGAATCAATGAAGTCGATGAAGGCTTGCTTATAGCTGTCGCTGATGGGGATATATGTATTGCCGAATACAATACGATTGCGTTCGATAACTTTTATTTTGCTTGTGTTCACTATAAATGAGCGGTGGACGCGAAGGAAATGCGATGCGGGAAGATTGCGTTCGAGAGTTTTCATGCTCATGAGTGTCATAATGCAATGAGCCTCGTTGTCGAGATAGATTTTTACATAGTCTTTTAGTCCCTCGATGTATGTGATATTGGCGATTGGTATTTGAATGAGTTTGTATTCGCTTTTGACGATGATATAGTCTTTTTGGTCGGCAATTTCGTTGGCTTGACGATTTAGCTCGGCCCAATGAAGAGCCTTGTTGGCGGCCGATACAAACTCTTCATAGTTGATGGGCTTCAACAGATAGTCGAGAGCGTTTACCTTATACCCTTCGATGGCATATCGGTCGAAGGCTGTGGTGAATACAATACGGCAAGTCGGCGGAATGATTTTAGCGAGTTCCATTCCGTTGAGTTGAGGCATCTGGATGTCGAGAAATACCAAGTCAATGCGTTCCTCCAATAGTGTTTTAACGGCTTCTTGAGCTGACGAAAAAGAGCCGATAAGCTCAAGAAACGGCGTTTTTTCGATATATGAGGCGATGAGTTGTTGTGCGAGTGGTTCGTCGTCGATGACGCAACAGCGAAGAGTTATCATTATTGTTGAGGATTATTGAGGTTAATAACTAAATTAACTATATACTTATCGTGGGTAATAGTGGTATTCATTTTTGCGTTGTCTCCATATATCAAGTCGAGTCGTCGACGCAGATTGACGATGCCGATGCCCGATGAGTCCTTAGAGTGATCGTCCGGACAATAGAAGTTGGCAATGAGACAATTGATAATGCCATCTTTGCAAGTGATGGAAATATCGATTTGGTGTTCCGGAATGCCGGTATTGCCATGCTTGAAAGCATTTTCTACCAATGAAATGAAAAGGAGCGGAGCTATAAGACAATCGCCATAGTCGCCGGAATCCAAGCATACATTGACTTTCAACTTATCGCCAAGTCGTAGACGCATCAATTTGACATAGTTGTCGATAAAATCAAGCTCTTGCGACAGCTTTACAGCCGAGTTGTCTTCGTATAATACATATCTCAGCAGGTGGCTGAGGTCGTGGACGGCTTTTTGAGCCTTGTCGGGCGAAATCGCTATCAAGGCATAAATATTGTTGAGCGTGTTGAAAAGAAAATGAGGATTGAGCTGGCTTTTTAGACTCTTCAACTCTTCTTCTCGCTGGTAAGATTGCAGAATATGCTGCTTGCGATCAAGTTTCAGCCATTTGTCGCTCACTTTCAGAGCTACGGCAAGAGCAGTCGCCAATGTGAGAATGACGATGTCGCGTACAAGAAAGCTGAGAGCTTTTGCGGTGTGGTGAGCTTCCGGTTGGCCGGCGAGATGACGAGGCGGTTGATGATGCTCGGGAATAAAATTGAGCGTCACGAGATAGAGTACAATAAGCATTACCACGAGTAAAATACTATTGTAGCCGAGTAGCTTCCATACACCATATTTATGCCCGAGCGATCGGTCGATGATATAGTAATAATTGATGTAGAACGCCACACAATATAGTGCCGGCTTGAGGTAAAACATCCAACCGGTCACTCCGTTGGGTTGTGGACGACTCATGTTGAGCATCACTTCCGGAAGGAAGAATAGCATGGCCAACACGATAAGATGAGTGAAAAATTGTATGATTTTTCGCTTGTCGTAGTGCCACGGGGCGATTGGAGTCGGACTATTCATATCTTATTGCTTCTATTGGGTCAAGATTTGCTGCTTTTTTGGCAGGATACCAACCGAAAAATACTCCGGTGATGGTACATACCAAAAATGACAAAATTACAGAATATACTTGAATATACACAGGCCAATGAGCAATAATATTTACAAGCCACGAGGCAACGCCTCCGAGAATGACTCCGATGATACCTCCGGTGACGCTTATGATAATAGCTTCGATGAGAAATTGCGAAAGGATGTCGATGCCACGAGCTCCAATGCTCATGCGCAAACCTATCTCGCGTGTGCGTTCGGTGACCGATACATACATGATGTTCATGATGCCTATGCCACCAACAAGCAGCGAGATGCCGGCAATACATGCGAGGAGAATGGTCATCATGTCGGAGGTGGAGTTCATCATTTCGCTAAGCTCTTGCTGCGAACGGATGGTGAAATCGTCATCGTCAGTGGCTTTCAGCTTGTGTTGAGTGCGGAGTATTTCTGTAATCTCATCGATGGCTTGCTCGCTACGATCTTCGGTGATGGCAGAAGCATAAATGCCTTGGATATAGTCGATAGCGAGTATACGCTTCATGATGGTGGTGTAAGGTGCGAGCACCACATCATCTTGATCCATACCCATGGAGTTGGTGCCTTTTTCTTCCAAAACACCTACGACAGTGAACGGAATCTTGTTGAAACGGACTACGCGCCCCACCGGGTCTTCACCATTCGGGAAAAGGTTGTCGACAACGGTTTGTCCCAACAAGCATACTTTAGCTGCCGATTTAATGTCTTGCTCTGAAAAGATGTCTCCGCTTTTGACTTTGAGGCGACGTATCTCCAAATAGTCGGGCGTGATGCCATAGACGGTGGAGGGGTAGTTGTTGGCTCCGTTGATGAGTTGACCTCCGGAATTGACGGTAGGAGAGACGTATTGCACATTTTTTGCAGTCTTGATTGCTTCGTAGTCGATCACTTCAAGTGTCTGCATATCATCGGAGCTTTGTCGCACACCGCCACGTTCCATATTGCCGGGGTGAATCATAATCATGTTGGAACCCATCTCGGATATTTGCTCTTCGATGCTTAGCTTAGAGCCTTGTCCGATAGCCAACATAGTGATTACGGATGCTACGCCGATAATAATGCCGAGCATGGTCAGAAAACCTCTCATTTTGTTATTGGCGAGAGCTTTAAGTGCTATTTTAAGTAGATTGGCAAAATTCATAATTATGGCATGGTTAATCGTTAAGCACGGGAAGCGCGTCGAGAGCCTCTTTAGCCGAAGCTATAGAGGTGTTGATGGAGTCGGATACAATCTTGCCATCGCGTAGCACTATATTACGTGATGAGTATGACGCCAATTCCGGATTGTGAGTCACAAATATAATGGTGCGACCGCGACGATGCAACTCTTGAAAAAGCACAAGTATGCTGAAGGATGTGCGTGTGTCGAGATTGCCCGTCGCTTCATCGGCAAGAATAAGTACAGGATTATTGACCAATGCTCGGGCAATAGCTACGCGCTGTTGCTGTCCGCCCGACATTTGGTTGCTTTTGTGGTAAATGCGGTCTTGCAGTCCCACGGCTTCCAGAGCTTTGCGAGCCATCTCTTCTCTCTGTTTGGCTTTGATGGCGGAATTGTAGAGCAGGGGCAGCTCTACATTTTCGAGAGCTGTGGTTTTGGGAAGCAAATTGTAGCTTTGGAACACAAATCCTATTTTGCGATTGCGCAAAACTGCTCGGTCATTTTTGCTCATTTTCTTTACTGCCACCTCATCCAAGATGTACTCTCCGGATGTGGGAGTGTCCAAACATCCGAGGATATTAAGGAGTGTAGATTTACCGGAGCCGGATGTGCCCATGATGGTTACAAATTCTCCCTCATGGATTGTAAATGATACTCCGCGTAAGGCATGAACCGTCTCGTCGCCGACTTTGAAATCGCGACGGAGATTTTCGATGCGTATGATTTCTTTGCTCATTGCTGTCTGCGATTAAGAGTAGCGATTATTTCTTCTTTCCGGGAGGACCGGGGGCAAACGGACTACGCTCTGTCTCAGTGTCGGCTGTTTCGACTGAGGTCTGAGCATTGTAATCGAGTGCCACGACATCACCTACGTTGACTCCGCTTAAGATTTGAACAGACGAGCCGTTTGAGGCACCGATCGTCACCGGAGTTGGATAAAGAGTGTTTTCGCGGAGAGTCCACACGATTTTCTCATTGGGAGATAATTTTCCGGAGTCGGCAATCTTTGGGAGATTTTCGGCTTCGGGATATTCTTGAGGCGAGAATCGAAGCGCTTGAGATGGCAGGATGAGGATGTCGTTTTCTTCTACAACATAGATGGTGAGATTGGCGGTAAGTCCGGGGATAAGTTTAAGTTCCGGGTTTGGAGCGTCGACGATTACTTCATAGGTCACAACATTGCTCTCGGTGGTCGGGTTAAGGCGCACTTGTGTCACTGTGCCCTTAAACTCATCTTCGGGATATGCATCGACCGTGAAGGTGACGTTTTGTCCTACTTTTACCTGGCCTATATCAGCTTCATCAACGTTGCCCACAACTTGCATATTTTCAAGGTCGGCAATAACGTAGAGATTGGCTACATTCATGCTTGATACGACAGTCTGACCGACTTCAACTTCGCGCGATATAACCACTCCGTCGATTGGCGAATATATTTCGGCATAGTTGAGGTTTTTGGCAGCGCGAACGCGGTCGGCTTGAGACTTTTCGTAGGCAGTTTTTGCGACGTAATATTCTTTTTGGGAAGTTTCAAATTCGTAGTCGCTGATAAGTTGCTTATCGTGGAGCTGCTTGTCGCGCTCGAAATTAGACTTGGCGTATTCGTAGGTGGCGCGAGCCGACTCCATGCTTGCGTTAGCCGACTTTACCTCACTTTCAAGCAGTGTTTTTTCGATTTCGGCGATGAGCTGTCCTTTGGTGACGCGGTCGTTATAGTCGGCATAAAGTTTGTCGATAATGCCGGTCACCTGTGTACCGACGTCGACTTGTGTTTTAGATTCGACGGTGCCGGTTGCAGTGACTGTTTCGCGGATTTCGCCACGCTCTACTTTGGTGGTTTCGAGCTCGATTTGTGTCTTTTTGCCACACCCGGTCATAACCATTAATAAGGCTGTGACCATAATCGATATGAGAGAACTATGTTTCATATTGAGTGATTTATTTTGTTTCGTGTGTTACGGCATCGAAACTGATGCAGTGCGATAAAATTCGATTAACTTATGGTCGAGCATAGCCATGTATTTAGCTTGCAGAAGCTCTCGTTGAGCTTGTAGCGCTGCGTTGTGGGCGGTGAGAAGTTCGACTGTGTTGACCAATCCGAGGTTGAATTGCTCGCCTACCAATTCGGCACTTAACATTGTGGAATTGACTTGCTCTTTGCCGGAAATATAGCGCGCTTGCGCTCCTTTCAGGTCGATGTAAAGTCCTTCGATGGTTTGAGCTATTGAGTTCCTGCGTGATTCGGATTGCAATTCGGCATTGAGCCTTTGCACATTGGCTTTAGCCACAGCTGTTTTCGTGCGTCGATTGTCGGCGATGGGAATAGAGAGGGTGAGCCCTAACGATTCGTTAAGTCCGCGTTTCATCTGCTCGCCAAACGAGCCTGTGCCCGGTGCCATATATGCCGTACCGACCCCGGCGTTGAGTGAAATTTCCGGATAGTAGCCGGATTTGGCTATCTTCACATCCAGAGCGGCGCTTTCTATGTCGAGTTCGTTGGCTTTCAGTTGCGCGTCGGTGGCAAGTGCAAGTCGGTAGCTTTCGTCGATGGGAGGGAGTGGCGACAACACTTGCTCATCGCTCCAATCGATGTCGACAAGAGTGATGTCGGTCGAGATGCCGAGTTCAAGCAATTTCTTGAGCTGCATGCGCTGGCTGTCGTAAGAGCTTTCGGCATTGACCACTGCATATTTGTCTTGCTCATATTGTGCTTGAAGTTGAGTGTAGTCCACTCGTGATAGTCGGCCTGCTTCCATCAGTTGGCGAGCGCGGTCGGCTTGAGCTTGGCTCACGGTTGCAGCCTCTTTGTTGATGTCGATAGCTTCGCGAGCATAGAGGATGCTGATATAGAGCGAGAGAATCTCGGTTTCGAGCGAGCGCATTATATCATCGGAGTTTAAGGCGCTGATACGAGTCTGCAATTGGTCGCGCTTGATGGTGTTTTCGCGTTCTCCGCCGTTCCAAATTGTCCACGAGGCATTGAGTCCGTAGGAACTGTTATAGGCATTTTTGTCGCCATCCTCTTTGAACGGGGTGTTTGACAGTCCATGAGTTGTGGCAAAGTTGAGAGATGGTTCCCATTGAGCGCGCGATGCTTCGAGAGAATACTGCGATGTCTCTTCCGAAAGACGCGATTGTTGAAGCGAGATGTTGTGTTGACGTGCGTAGTCCACACAATCTTGATATGTCCATTGTTGCTGGCAAAGGGCAGGCGCAGTGACAGCAAGCAATAAGAATGTAGAGAGGACCGTTCGTTTCATATTAAATTGATATGTGCCATTTTGATTACGATACAAAATTACTCCGACAAATGTTCGCACTCAAACTAAATAGATAATGTCGCGTACTTTGGTATTCAAAAAACAAGAAAATATCGATAAGATAGAGGCTCTCGTTGGTCAATGTTAAGGAAACTGAAAATCGCAAAAACTTGCGTCGGTGTGACCGAAATATTTTGTCGTTCGAAAAATTCCTACTATTGTACGTGGGTGTTGGTTCATAATAATAAAAAAGTGACCCGCCGGCAGTTCTACGGGATGCTGACGGGTTCTGTTATCATTGACTCGGCACAAACCGATAATCATCATATTTCAGATGCAACGGTAATGCATTTTATCTCAGATAACAAATAATTGCGGAAATATCTCACAAAATTAGTGCATTTTTTCTCAGATTCATTACATTTTTTTGTGCAAGTGTGGGCTACGCGACATTTCCAAAGCCTCCCTCCCGAAGAAAAGCGATAGGCAGCTTTGGGGATGCCGAAATGGGAAAGGGTATGTCGAGCGATTTCGTTCGACATACCCTTTGGCTTTAGAGGCTCGGCGAGAGCGTTATCTTACGATGAGGCGGAGTGTGCGTCGAGCAGAGCCGTCGGTCACCATAAGGATGTAGACTCCGCTCGGGCAGTTAAGTTCTATGGGTTGCCAATCGCCATCGGCCGGGATGATGCCGTTGTCGACTGTAGCGCCATTCATGCTTACGAGATAGTATTGGCAGTCGGCAACTGCTGCGCCTGCGGCTCTAACCCACGCAGTGGCTGTAGCCGGATTTTCGCGGAGGCTCACTGTCAGCTCGGTGGCATCTACGTCGATTGTCTCGATGCCGGAGATGACTTCGGTGGTAAATTCCATCGTGTCGCCGTAGTATGTACCGGTAGCAGTGGTGACGAATGCTCGATAGCAGTAGGTCGTGTTGTATTCGAGGTCGGCTATGGTGGCAGTCATCGCTATCCCCGAAGCCGCGATGGTCTTCACCTCGGCAGTGGAGGCCGGGACAGGCTGATTCGACGACTTCCAGTACTCGAAGCCTTGAGCCGAGATGGCATCCGATCCTTCGAGTGCGTAGCCCTTGATGGTGGCATTGTTTTTGTAGACTTGCATGTCGGCGTAGGTGCGTACTTCAGGATCGAAATGCACGTAGGCATCGCCTGAGAAGAAAGCGGTCCACTCTCCGTAGTAGGTATTGCCGGCTGCAGAAGTGTAGTATGGACGATATTCGTAGTAAACATCGGGATTCAGTCCGCGAAGAGTCCCTACAAGCATTCCATCCACCACCGGACAAGCCACCGAGTTAGGCTTCATGTTTTCCGGTGCTCCATATCTGCGCCATTCGATGCCGGTGCCCTCTGTGGCGTCGCAGTTGGTCTCAGTGAGAAGTCTGACGCTCGAAGTCGACGTAGCCTGATACTCGCCCGACTCCCAAGTGAGGGCGGCAGTTTTGAAAGTTTTGTTAGTGGAAAAACGATAGTAGTCGTTCACATAGACACCATAGTAAATCGTATAATTAGTGTTAGGGTCAAGTCCGGTCGATTTAATGCTATTATTGCCGTCATATTCGATTGTGCTACCGATGTTAATGCCTTGTTTTGTAATTGTTGTCATATCGTCGGCATTGTGCGAGCCGATTGCGTTTAATGTGGTGGGTCCGGTGCTTCCGCTGATGCTGACATTGAAAGATCTGGTTTCTAACTCAGTTTCTCTTATGTAGCAACTAAGATGTTCATTGATGATTAAGTAGACATAATAGGTGTTAGTGGTTCCGGGCTTAAGTCCGGTAACGGTTACCTTGCCACTACCTCGCCCATTACCAATAGCCGGAGTGTATTTTGTAGGAGTATAGAGACTAATAGTTGCAGTAGTTTGAGTTGTAGATATTAATTCATGAGAAACTAACCTATTGCATTTCCAAAAAGCGTACATTCCGATTGATTTAACTGAACTTGGAATTTCGAGTGAGGTCAGCCCCGAGCAACCATAAAATAAGTAGTTCGGTATTACATCAACGTTCTCACCCACTATAACCTCAGTTAGATTTGTGCAACCTGAGAATGGGGACATAGAGTCGGATACTGAACAATTTGTTGCATTGTAGTTTATGGTAGTCAGTCCGGAGCAGCCATCGAATGCAGAGGCCCCGATTGAAGTTACAGAGTTTGGGATTGTTACCTCTGTCAGCCCTGTACAGTTATAGAAAGCGAAATTCTTTATTTCTGTGATCGTATTTGGGATTACTAAATTAGTAACTAATTCACCATTAAGGTATAAGTTGCCTGCAGAATATAATGGATTGGCATTGTAATCTGCAAAATTAATTTTGCACCAAGCCCCTATATCGGTAATACGCACAGCGGTCAGCCCTGAGCAATTCAAGAAAGCACTGCCCCCGATCGAAGTGACGGAGTTTGGGATTTCGATTGAGGTCAGCCCTGAGCAGTTGGAGAAAGCAACGTCCCCGATCGAAGTGACGGAGTTAGGGATTGAGACAGAAGTCAGTCCTGAGCAACCATAGAAAGCATAGTTTCCGATTGATGAGACAGAGTTGCCTATCGTCACCTCTGTTAGCCCTGTGCAATTAAAGAAAGCGAAATTCTTTATTTCTGAGACTGTGTTTGGGATTACTAAGTTTGTAACTAATTCACCATTTAGGTATAAGTTATTTGCATAAGACAAAGGATTACTATCTGAATTTGCAAAATCAATTTTGCACCAAGCCTCTATATCGGTAATATGCACCTCAGTCAGCCCTGAGCAGCCTTTGAACGCATAGACAGGAATAGACGTAACATTATCTCCAATAGTCACAGTGCTAAGGTTGGTACAATCCTCAAATATAGGATGGCTGTAAGACCCCATAGAGGCGCAATTGGTAGCGTTGAAATACACCTCAGTCAGCCCTGAGCAGCCTTTGAACGCATAGACAGGAATAGACGTAACA
>CAZWWS010000065.1:0-1340 GCA_964637445.1 uncultured Muribaculum sp. | reverse complement strand
CTGAGCAGCCTTTGAACGCATAGACAGGAATAGACGTAACATTATCTCCAATAGTTACAGTGCTAAGGTTGGTACAATCCCCAAATATAGGATAGCTGTCAGACCCCATAGAGGAGCAATTGGTAGCGTTGAAATGCACCTCAGTCAGTCCAGTACAACCATCGAACGCATAGACCGGAATAGATGTAACATTATCTCCAATAGTCACAGTGCTAAGGTTGGTACAATCCTCAAATATAGGATGGCTGTAAGACCCCATAGAGGCGCAATTGGTAGCGTTGAAATACACCTCAGTCAGCCCTGAGCAGCCTTTGAACGCAGAGTCCCCGATTGAAGTGACAGAGTTGCCTATCGTGACCTCAGTCAGTCCAGAGCAGCCATAGAACGCATAGATCCCGATTGAAGTGACAGAGTTTGGAATTGTGACCTCAGTCAGCCCAGTGCAATGAACGAAAGCGTGACTTCTAATTGAAGAGATAGAGTTTGGGATTGCGACCGATGTCAGCCCTGTGCAGCCAGTGAAAGCGCTACTTCCAATTGAAGAGACAGAGTTTGGAATCGTGACCTCAGTCAGTCCAGAGCAGCCATAGAACGCGTAGCCCCCGATAGAAGTTATGGAATAGGTACTTGATGAACTCGTTACTGTTTCGGGAATTGAAACGGCTCCGCTGTATTCGTTGTCGTCGCTATAATACGAACTGCCTTTGTAGGTTACTGCGACGGTTTTGGCGTCGGCGTCGAGGATGTTATAGTAGATGCCGCCGACCTCGAAGTCGTGGGCGCGGGCAGGGAGTGCTGCGAGCAATAGCGCTATGAGCAGCAGCGGGGTTAGGTAACGTGATTTCATAATGTGGATGATTTTAGATGCCGCCTGTGTCCCCGAATTTGGCGATTAGTAAAAATTAGATTCGTGATAGTAAAAAACGCGAAAACGTGGGACATTGTCTGAATATCATCATTGAGGCATCGCCAAACGCCCATGTAGAAATAAACAGCCCACTCCCACGCCTAACCGATATATCGGCATCCCCTTGCCGGGGAGTGGATATACGACAAGCAAAGAGCGTTTTTTTGACTGCTTCTCCTTCTACATTTGAATTTTGGCGATTTTCAATGATAGGATAAGCAAAAACGCTTTCGAAAAAAGACATCTCCCTATCGGCAACTCTTTGCCTCTTAATGGGGGATGGCACAAAAGTAAGAAAAATATTTGAAAAACAGCGCCTAAAGCCCGCAAAAAAAGCGTCAGAAAGATTTCTCTTCCTAACGCTTAGGGCAAACTGGTATTTGGAGGAATATTATTCCATCAGCTTGCGGTAGCGACGACGCGGCGGCTCTTC
>CAZWWS010000064.1:0-12475 GCA_964637445.1 uncultured Muribaculum sp. | reverse complement strand
TTTTGCGTTTATAATGTTTTGAAAAGCTAAAATTCGTAGCCTAAGGTGACGTTGAGGTTGATATTGTGGACCGACATATCGGTGGTGTTTTTCTTTTCGGCTACGTTTTTCAATCCGTATTGGGCAACGAAATTGATGCAGTAGTGGTCGAAGAATTTGAATCCTGTGGCGAGGTGCAATCCGTAGTCGGAACGGTGAGTGTCGTGGAGGAGTGGAGCGTCTTCGCTGAAGTAGGAGTCTTTGTCGTAGAACTGCTCGGTGATAAATTGTCCTAATTCGTTTTGATAGGTGATGTAGATGTTGGATTTGGAGTAGCCGCCGAGTCCGTAGCCGTAGTAAAAACCGGTGTCGACGTTCCATCTGACGTTGTCGGCCAGATTGAAACGGAATGAGGCGTAGATGGGGATGTTGAGATAGTAGTAATGATTTTTGATGTTGAATCCGGCGGTATTGTCCGGCTCATGAGAGGTGCCAATGGCTGTCATACTATTGTTGCAGATATTGAATGTGGTGGCAGTGCCGATGGCAAAAAAGTCGTGGAGCGCGAGCTGTACCCTTGCACCAAGTCCGAGCATTGTGCCGGGAGTCATATTGAGAGCTTGGAGGTTGGGAATGTTGTCTTGGTAGTTTTGAGTGAACCATGACGAGCCAATAGAGGCGTGAACCTCTCCCTCGATGATGTCGCGAGCTATGGTGACGTCCATAAAGTCTTTTGTCTGAGCCTGAGTTGATGAAAATATTATTGCAGCAAGAGTAAAAATCGAAGTAAATAGATGCTTCATTGTATTGTAAATTATAGTTTAGACTCAAAATTACACAAATTATTTCAAAATTGGAGTAGAATAGGCAATAAAGGCAATATCTTCGGCAAAAGCGGATAATGGTAAGAGAGGAAAATCGGTGAAAAAAAGTTGCATAAATATTTTGTTATGCCATTGTGGTGACGTAACTTTACGTCAAAATTAAGAAGCTAAAATAAATTAAAAGCAATGAAACTTTCGCGCAGAAACATTTGGCTGTCGACCAAAGACTATGTGATGATCATAGTAGGAATCTTTTGTTATGCATTCGGCTTCTCGGCATTTATTCTTCCCGAGAAAGTGGTGATCGGAGGTTTGGCGGGTCTCGGCTCGTTGATTTATTTCCAGTTTGGAGTGCCTGTGGCAATCTCGCAATATGTGCTCAACTTGATATTGCTTGCGATGGCCTATAAGATTGTTGGTCGTCAGTTTGTGGTGAGAACGATATTCGGCGCTACGATGATAAGTTTGTTTATCGGTATATTGCAGCCGTGGTTTCCAACTCCGTTGGTAGAGCAGCAGCCGTTTATGAATGTAATCATCGGCGGAGCACTATGTGGAGTTGGTATAGGCATAGTGTTTGTGCATAATGGAAGCACCGGAGGCACTGACATCGTAGCTGCGATGGTGTCGAAGCATAGCAATGTGTCGATAGGTCGAATGATGATCTATTGCGACTTTTTGATAATATCATCGTCGTATTTGATATTCCATCAGATCGATAAGATTGTGTATGGTCTGATAATCTTGTTTTTGGTGTCGCAGTTGGCCGACATGATAATCAATACCAATCGCCAAGCAGTGCAGTTTACAATCTTCTCTCGCCATTGGGAGGCTATAGCCACAGCGATAAATAATGAGGCGAATCGAGGCTGTACGGTGCTATCGGGTATGGGATGGTATTCGAAGCAGGAGGTGAAGGTGTTGCTTGTGATGTGTCGCAAGATCGAGTCGGTGACAATATTCCGAATAATAAAATCGATAGACAAAGATGCGTTTATCACGCAGGCCAACGTGAACGGCGTGTATGGCGAGGGTTTCGATGAGCTAAAGCTGAAGATGCGTCCGATACAAGAAAAAACGGATGAAAAATAACGGGCAGAAACAAAAATATGACAGGCGGCATTCAAATGAGTGTCGCTTATTTTTTTGCGTTAAAGAAAGGGATGGGAGTATGCTTATTAGGAAATTTTGGTATCGTGAAGTTGAAGATATTTAAATCGCCACATTGTTTTTTCTTCAATCAATTGCTCGATTTTGGTGTCCTTTTCATGCAAATAGGTGATTAAATTTTTGATAATATCATCGTAATTGGAGGAATAATCAATTTTAGTCACATTTTCTACACCTTTTTTTACTTCCATTTCACCTAATCCGGTGATAAGCCAGTCGGTATTTAGCCACTCAAATGTTTGAGATATTTTCAGCAAAAAGTCGTATCCGGGTTTATTTCGTTTAAGTACTACAACTGACCTTACAGTCTGGTCTCCAACGCCTATTTTGCGTGCAAATGAGGCTGTTGTGAGTCCCTCCTTTTCAATTATTTGATTGATTCGGTCACATATATCCATAAAATAAAATTAATTTTATCACTCATTTATTTGGTAAATTCAAATAAATGTTTGATATTTGCATTCAAATTACTTGTCTCTTATACAAAGATACAACAAAACACATTGCAAATATGTGCTATTTATCTTTTTTTGAAGCGTAAAGCTTAATAATATATTATTAATTAAATTTATTCTAATTATGAAGAAAACTTTTATTAAAGTGTCGCTTATCGGACTTTTAGCCGTGTCGATGCCGTTTTCTTTTACGTCATGTAAAGACTACGATGATGACATCGAGGCAGTAAATCAGAAGACCGACGGGCTTTCAAATCAATTGGCAGCACTCGAAACTGCGTTGGCAAATGCACAGTCGGCAGCAGCAGCCGCACAAAAGACTGCTGACGAAGCCGCAAAGGCAGCAGCAGATGCAAAGGCAGCAGGTGATGCCGCAGCAGCTGAGGCAGCTGAAGCAAAAGCAGAAGCACAAAAAGCATTGGCAGCAGCAGAGTCGGCAAAGGCTGAGGCTATCGAAGCAGCAGTGGCTAAGGTGAACGAATTGCTCAAGGGCTATGCATCGGCTGAGGATCTTGCAACATTGGCAGGTATCGTAGAAGGTATTCAAAAGGGTCTTAGCGAATTGGAAGAAGACCTTAAAGATCTTGGCGTAGAAGTAGACCAAAATGCTCTTGCCATCACCGCTCTCCAAACTCAGATTGAGGCTTTGGTAAAATTTGAGGCTAAAACCGAAGCAGATTTGACCACGATCAAAAGCGACCTTGAAGACCTTAAATCTCAGATTGCAGGTAAAATGTCGGAAGAGGATGTGATCAAACTTCTCACTGCTGCAAAAGAAGACATCACCAAAGAAATCGGTACTGCAGTTGGTGATGCTATCTCTACATTGAAGGGTGTACTTTCAAATCGCTTGACCAGCGTGACACTTGTTCCTGACTTGTATATTGATGGTATTGAAACTATCGAGTTCCTCTCGTTGAACTACGAGCCTATGAAGCAAGGCGGCGCAACCGGTCTTGTAGAAACCGGTGAAGCAGCAGTGATCGTATCGAGCGAAGAAAATCCTGCACACTATCGTTTGAATCCTATCACAACAGATCTTTCGGACATCGATGCCGACAATATCGAATTTGTTGCATACGAAGCAATGTCGCGTGGAGCAGTGGCTTCTCCGATTGCTTACGTGAAGGGTAGCGCAGAAATCGCTCAAAGCGGTGTTGAAAAGGGTATCATGACCGTACGCGCAAAAAAGACTATAACCGGATCGTTGAATCTCTCAGGCTCAAAAATCTACACTGTAGCTCTTAAGGTGCCCATCGCATCTGAACTTTGCGAAAAGCCTGATGTTCCCGAATATGTATATTCAGAATACTCTCGTTTGAGCGAAAATACAGTTACTCCTAAGATTGCTGAAGTTAAGTATGATTGCAAGTCTGCCGCTCACAAGCACTATTCTGACTCAGTTACCATCTGGGCTTCAAATGTGGGGCTTGTTGACACTGAGACCGGTAAGCCGAAGAGCGAAAGCCTCGTGACTAAAGAAGTTCTTTACAATCAAACATTGGATATCGCTACTTTGGTAACCGGTTGTGCAAAAGAAGATGCTCGCGAACTCTCAGCAGAAGAGTTGGCTAAGTATGGTCTTGAATTCCGCTATGCAATTCCTACCGCAGCTTATACTACCGGTAATACTAACGGAACCGACCAACAGAAGTTTATCGCAATCAATGGAAGCGTAGTATCTTCAAAGACTCCTGATGGAGCAACCAACAATAAGGCTGTAGTAGGTAAAGAGCCTATCGTTCGCGTGACATTGTATGACGCAGTGAACAAGAAGATCGTTGACCAACGCTATTTGAAGATCAAGTGGGTAGAAAAGACTTTGGATCCCGTAGACCTCGGCGTTAAGGAATATACTCGCACTCTCGGTTGTGGTAACACAGAAGTTAAGTTGACTTGGGAAGACTTCATCAATATCTATGCTGAAGTTAAGGGTGACAAGCTTGATATGTCGAAAGACCAATTCACTAAGGTGTATCTTTCTGAGGCTCCCAAAATGGAAGTAGACTATGTTATTGTTGATGGCCCCGGTATGTATTTAGATCCTGATAACTCAGCTGATGCTGCGATATTGACTTGGGTGATGACTCCTGCCGAAATAGAGAAAATTGTTGAGGTTAATACCAATGTAACTCCTCACACTTGGGACCTTGTTGACAATGTATTCACTGGAACTATTACATTCACTCCTAACAACAATGATTACCCTGTGCTTACTCTTAAATTGAAGCAAACAGTCAATGTTGGTACAGTTCCTTCAATCAATGGTTACTATGGCAACTACTGGACTACTCCGTACTCAGAATACTCAGTATACCCGGTACAATATGGTACTCCGGCACAAACAGCAGTAGGCAATGAAACTTGTGTATTCCACAACAACATCATGAATGCGTTTACATTCAGCACAAACGGATTTATCGTGAAAGATCTCTCAGAATGTGGTACTTGGGATATGCAATTCTGCAAGGACAACAACGAAGCAGGTTACTCTCCCGCGTATACCGGTAAAGAACCCGATATGTCGACAGAGACCGATATTGCTGGTTACAACTTGATGAAGGATCTTGTTGAGGCTGCTCAATTGGTATGGGATGAAGGTCACACTGCATGGTGTGGTAATTCAGAACACAATCAGGCTTATATCGAACTTCACAAAGTGGCAGAAGGTAAGGCACTTCTCAATAAGAATGCTCACCTCGGTGTATGGGCTACAATAAATCCTTACAACGTAATTCCTGTTCATGATTTCGACATCAAGTTTGTTGAGCCGTTGAACATCAAGACTGCAGTTGTAGAAGACGCATTCGTGGATGGTGTAGTTTCAGGTTCACGCATCGACTGGACCAAGACCTTCAAGATGTATGACTGCTTCGGTTATACAGTGGCTAAGGTTACTACCGATTTCGTAACAGAAAAAGCCAAATTTGCAGAACAACTCTATGCTTACTATGAGGTTGAAGAACCGGTATGGGGTGTTAACGACATCAAGTTTGGTATGAAGGTTGAAAATGGCAACATTGTAGTAGACAACAACCTCACTGAAGCTCAAGCAATGTCGAAAGCGAAATTGGAATCTTTGACCACCGGTGGTTCAGTACCTTCATTGGTAGTAGAAGGCAACGAACTCGTATTCTACAGCAATATGGGTTCTCAAGTAGCTGACTTCTTCTACATCTGGATACCTGTAACCGTAGAATATGGCTGGGGCAAGGTAACTACTTCAGTTAAGGTGAAGGTGAACGCAATGGATAATACTCCTATCGAGTAACAGCTAATTTTTAATCAATATCGTGGGGGTATGTCGGCATAGGCATGCCCCCTTTCATTCAAAAAGCAATGAAACTAACGAGAATAGTAGCAGTGTCGCTTGTGGCGATGATGGTGTGGTCGTGCTCGCAGCAATCGGAGAAGACCGCAGAAGCAGCGCCGGTGGATGAGCGAGTGGATCAATCGATGGCGCGCACGGCGCAGGACACTCTTGAGCTGACTTCGCTTGTCGAAAAGTATCTGGCAAATATTCAACAAGGCAACTATGACGCTGCTGTGGCTATGATATCGGTCTATAATGACAGTACTAACACACTCGAAACGCCGGCCGACTCTGTGGTGGCGAAACTGAAAGCTCAATATTTGAATTTTCCGATAGTGGGCTATTCGATCGACGAAATGAACCTCTATAGCGAGATCGACACAGAGGTGCGCTATACGGTGACAATGTTTGAGTGTGAAGAGGGCGAAGGCTTGCCAAACACGATGCGCTTCATGCTGATGCCAAAACGTATCGATGGAGTATGGACGCTATGTGTGGGCGGTCGTACAATAATTAGATAGAGACTAACTATAAAAACGAATAAATAGTGAAGCTATATAAATTAATCTCTGTAGCAGCGATGATGCTGACGACGTCGGTAGGTTTGTTCTCTCAGGAAACCGACACTGCAGAGTTGCGAATCAAAGAAGAGGGGCGAGTGGAGTATACTCGTCATTGGTGGATGCAGGTTCAAGGCGGCGCGGCGCATACGGTAGGCGAAGCCTCGTTTGGCGACCTCGTATCGCCGGCGGCTGCATTGAATGTAGGCTATCAATTTTCGCCCGTGTTTGGGGTTCGCATAGGAGCAAGCGGCTGGGAGGCTCGCGGAAGTTGGGTGACTCCTCGCAGCAATTATAAGTATTCATTTGTGCAGGGCAATGCCGATGCAGTGCTGAATCTGACCAATCTCTTGTGTGGTTGGAATCCCAAACGATTTTTCAATGGCTATGGATTTGTCGGTGTGGGATTCAATCATGCGTTCGACAACGATGAAGCAGTGGCGATAGCCGATCGCGGGTATAACTTGGAGTATCTGTGGCGCGACAGCAAAAATTTTGTAGTTGGAAGAGCCGGCTTGGGAGTTGACTTGAGATTGAGCGACTATGTGTCAATAGGTGCAGAAGTGAATGCCAATATGCTTTCGGATCATTTCAACTTCAAGAAAGCCGGAAATGTGGATTGGCATTTTAATGCACTCGTAGGCTTGAAGATAAAGTTTGGCAGAGGCTACAAGGCAATTCCTCCGGTGTATTACGAACCGGAGCCGCAACCGGAGCCTGCACCTGCACCGGTAGTAGAGCCGGAGTCTGCATCGGTGAAAGAAGAGCCGAAAGAAGAGCCGAAAGAAGAGGTTGCCGAAGTGGTCGTCGAGCCATTGGTACGCGACATATTTTTCACTATCAATTCAGCCAAGATAAGAGGCGTAGAGCAGGAAAAAGTGGCTCAGTTGATAGCATATATGAATCAAAATCCCGATGCACAAGTGAGCATCACCGGATATGCCGATAAGGCTACCGGAAATGCCACAATCAATATGCGAATATCGCAGAAACGCGCGCAAGCAGTGGCTACAGCGCTTCAAGAGGCCGGCATATCGGCTGCTCGTATCATCGTAGACGCAAAAGGTGATACCGAACAACCGTTTGCCGAAATCGAACAAAACCGCGTGTCGATATGTGTAGCTAAGGTTGAATAATAAAGTATTGCATATTAGAGAAAAAATCTTAATCTGGTCATCGTGATAGTAAAGTTGAGAAAAGACTAATAGCAGCAATAGTAATATTCCTTAATCTGAAAAGCGCAATAACATTTTCTACACTATAGAGGTGGATTGTTCGTGAGAATAGTTCACCTTACTTTTTATATAATTTCACTAAAAAAATTGGAGATGATGGTGTAAATAGCACTATCTTTGTCGC
The DNA here is from genome assembly GCA_964637445.1 of uncultured Muribaculum sp. Classification (GTDB taxonomy): domain Bacteria; phylum Bacteroidota; class Bacteroidia; order Bacteroidales; family Muribaculaceae; genus M3. The sequence goes on along the minus strand of CAZWWS010000064.1, from coordinate 4,815 downwards.
ACTATGGATATAATACTAATTGTTTTAGCCGTGTTGTGCCTCATAGTGGGGCTGATAGGCTGTGTGGCACCGATGTTGCCGGGACCGCCGATAGCGTATGTGGGAATGTTGTTGCTTCACTTTACCGATGCGATACATTTTACGAGTGCACAGTTGGTGATCGGAGCTGTGCTTGTAGTGGTGACTTTGGTGTTGGACTATGTGGTACCTGCGCTTGGCGCGAAATATGTGGGCGGAAGCAAGTGGGGCGCATGGGGTTGCACGATTGGTACGCTGTTGGGAATGTTTTTCATGCCATGGGGGCTTCTGTTGGGTCCGTTTCTCGGAGCAGTGGTTGGTGAACTGATGGCAGGAAGAAATTCGGGCGAAGCAATTCGTTCCGGCCTTGGCTCGCTCTTGGGCTTCTTGTTTGGAACGGTGCTGAAGATAGTAGTGTGCTTCTATTTTATATATACAGCAATAGTTGCAGCGTTTTAATCGCTGATGCCGTAGACGTAGCGATGCAGAGTGCGAGTCACGTTGTCTAAGTTAAGGACTCCGTAAGTCATCAGCATCAACGGAACGGGCGGAAGGTCGGCAGCATAAGGTGGCTGAATATATTGATATTCCGGATGAGGGGTAAATCCGCATCGGCTGTAGAAATCGATGCGTCGGCGAGCGAGCGGAGAGGTTTCAGGAAGCTCTACTTCCAAAACGATAGGAGATGCTGAGTAGGAAATGAGTACGGCTAAGGCTTCGGCTCCGATGCCACTACTTCGCATGGAGGGGAAGATGGCGAAGTGCTCGACATAGCGGAAAGAGGGGAATTGCCAAATGGTGATGAGACCGGTAAAAACCGAGTCGATGTATATGCCAAGGAGTTGAAATCTCTGTTGGCTCTGAGTTGAGCGAAGAATGATGTCGTCCCATGGGCGACGCTCCTCGGGAGGGAACGATTCGAAGTAGAGCGAATGAGCATTTTCGAGGTCGTGATTGCTGATGCCATGAATTGTTATCATGGTGCAAATATAGTACTTTTAGCGACAAAATGATATTAAAATTGGGGGATTTGTATAGTTTTTTCTTGAAAATATAGCTAAAAATATAGATTTTTCTTAAATTTGCCACCAAAATTATATATTAGTATTCTAATGGCACAAATACAATTAGATTCGTTAGACTATAAAATCTTGCACACATTGTCGCAAAATGCACGCAAGCCGTTTCTTGAAATAGCTCGTGAATGCAATGTGTCGGGAGCCGCAATCCATCAACGTATTCAGAAATTGACTCAAGCCGGAGTGATACAAGGCTCGGAGGCAATGATAAATCCGGCGGCAGTGGGCTACGATACGTGTGCATATATAGGATTTTTCTTGAAAGATCCGTCGCAGTTTAATCATGTGGTGGAAGAGTTGAAGAAAATTCCGGAGGTAGTGGAATGCTACTTTACGACCGGGCAGTATGATATGTTTATCAAATTGTATGCTCACAACAACGATCACTTGCTTCATATCATACACACTCAGCTTCAAGGTCTTGGGTTGGCTCGTACCGAGTCGCTCATATCGTTTAAGGAAGTGTTTAAGCGTCAGATACCGATTGACGAAAAATCAAAATAAAATCCACTATGGATACCTCGGAATTGTTGCTCGATGCGATAGAATTAGCCCGCAAGGCGGGAGCTGTTCAGATGGAATATTTTCGTGGAGATAGGCTTGATGTCAAGTCGAAACTCAATGATAGCGATGTGGTTACAGCTGCAGATAAGGCGGCTGAGGCAGTGATAATATCGGGCATACATTCGAAATATCCCAATCATTCGATACTATCGGAGGAGTCGGGCGAAGAAGCGCATGAGGCTGATGTAAGGTGGGTAATAGACCCATTGGATGGGACAACCAATTTTTCGTCAGGTTTGCCGTTGTTTTCGGTGTCGATAGGCGTAGAATATCGCGGAGAGACAGTAGTGGGAGTGGTGTATGCTCCATATCTTGATGAATTGTTTCATGCGGTAAAAGGAGAGGGGGCATATCTTAACGGGGAAAAGATTAAGTCATCCGGAAAGGCAGAGTTGGCTCAATCGGTAATAGCGACAGGATTTCCGGTGGATAAGAATGTGAGTGCCGACAATAATCTTGACAATGTGGAAAGAGTGTTGCCACACATACGTGGGTTGCGACGTCTTGGCTCGGCGGCAATAGATTTGTGCTATGTGGCTGCCGGATATTTAGATGGTTATTGGGAGCTAAACCTCCATCGGTGGGATGTGTGTGCCGGCGAGTTGATAGCCAAAGAGGCGGGCGCAGAGGTGACCCAATTCAGATATGACCGAAATATATCGGTGTTGGCTGCTACGGAAAAAATTCACGGAAAGATACTATCGATGTTGAGTAGCAAGCCGCGAGAGTAGCCGAATGCGACAAAATAGGGCTGTAGAGATGTAGATCAATTGACATCTAAAAATCATTAAATATTTTCATAAGTAAGCATCAAATTGTAATTTTGCAAAGCTCGAAAGAAAAATACGTTGACATATAAAAGAGCGTAAGCTTATATTCTTGAAATCTGGAATCTGGAAAATTCTTGTCTGAATAAAGAATATAAATGCATAAGCGCCCGCGCCTAAATGGAGTGGGCATTGTGCTTTAACTTATTTAGACGGTATTCCAGAACCGCAGATTTCGGTAAAGTCAGAGTCCCACACCTTTTATATGTCAAAGCCGACGATTAAGCACTATTCAGAAAATAAACAATCAACTAACTAACCAAACCTATTTTTCTCGTTGGGACCGGGAATATTGTAAGCCTAAACTGTAGATTTTGCATGAAAACATTTGTTCCAATTATTATCCTTGCCGCACTCATTGTTGTGGGATGTCGGCAAAATGGCTCTCTTGGCGATATTCAGGATATGGATCTGAAGAAAGCTATCCTTGACAAGTATGATAGAAATAAAGATTTTGCTTTGTCGAAAGATGAGGTTGATTTGGTGACAGTCATTCAAGTGCCGTCACGAACAACAACATTAAGCGGTCTTGAAATGCTAAGTAGCTTGGCTTCGGTCACTGCTCGCAGGGGGTTGCTACGCGATGCCGATGTGTCGCGATGCCGATCGCTAAAATCGGTGACCATAACCGATATGCCTAACTTGAAGACGATAGTGTTGCCTCAAGGGCTTACAAGCTTGGTGTTGGGTAATGTGCCGATAGCTTCAATAGGGTTTGATGGGTTGAAAAATTTGCAGACACTCACGATAGTAGAGACAAAGATAGAAAATCTCGATGTGAGTATGTTGAAAACATTAGACCGACTATCGTGTAATTACATAGGACTCAAGACGCTAACCATCTCCAAGCAACAGAAAATCTCAGAACTCGACGTCGCGGCTACCACTACTATAATATATGTAGACTGAGAGCGACAAGCGATTTGCTATAAAAAGATTTCGAGTATTGTCTGTTATTTTGTAAATTTGCACTGAAAATTATACAAAGACAATGAAAGAAACAGTTCTCAGCGGCATTCGTGCCACCGGCAACCTCCACCTCGGCAATTATTATGGCGCACTAAGCAAGTTCGTCAAAATGCAGGACGACTACGACTGCTTGTTTTTTATTGCCGACCTTCATGCGCTTACCACTCATCCGGATCCAAAGCAGCTTCATGCAAATGTGAAGAGTATCCTCTCGGAATATCTTGCAGCAGGAGTAAATCCGGACAAGGCTACAATATTTGTACAAAGTGACGTACCAGAAATTTCGGAACTATACCTGTTGCTGAATATGCATGTGGGTATAGGTGAGCTTATGCGTACCGCATCGTTTAAGGACAAGGCGCGCAAAGCACTTGGAATCAAGACTGATAATAACTCAGATGATGAAATAGAACATGAAATTATCGGGACAGACAGTAATAAGCGCGTCAATGCCGGATTGCTGACTTATCCGACGTTGATGGCTGTAGACATCCTCATTCAGAAGGCTCATAAAGTGCCGGTAGGAAAGGATCAAGAGCAGCACTTGGAGTTGACACGCCGATTTGCACGCCGATTCAACTCTTACTATGGAGTGGAATTGTTCCCCGAACCGGTTAATTTTGACTTCGGCGGTGCTCCGGTGAAGGTGCCTGGACTCGATGGCTCAGGAAAGATGGGTAAGAGTGAGGGTAATTGTATCTATTTGATCGATGAGGAGAAAGTGCTTCGTAAGAAGGTGATGCGCGCGGTTACGGATGAGGGTCCGAAAGAACCGAATTCGCCGGTGAGCGAGCCTATACGCAATCTCTTTACGTTGCTTGAACTTACATCTACTCCCGAAATCGTGCAGCAATATCGCGATGCTTATGCCGACTGCTCGATACGCTATGGCGACTTGAAGAAACAACTTGCTGAGGATATTCTGAAAGTAACACTCCCGATACGTCAACGCATTTTCGACATCCAGAACGATGACGAATATCTCGGACGAGTGGTGCGTCAAGGCGCAGAACGTGCTCGCGAGCGCGCAGCCAAAACTCTGGCAGAAGTGCGTGAGATAATGGGCATTCGCAAATTCTATTAAGGGAACATCTATAAATTCCACGGATTAATAAAACTCAAGACAACGGGAACATTCCTATTGAGTGCTTTATGATTTTTCTTGGCATCTTTTTATCTTTGTCTCAATTACATAGCTCGCTATGCTCTTTCGACAAAATTAAAAACCTGCTCAAAGAAAAATTCATAAATCTTCTCAATGTAATTTATAGAAGCTCCCTTAAGCAGAAACTTATAATAATAAATATTACTGTCCGCTAAAACTTGAATGCGGCAAAATAGCATGGCTCGGACGCTGA
>CAZWWS010000063.1:0-13244 GCA_964637445.1 uncultured Muribaculum sp. | reverse complement strand
CAGGAACAGCTAAAAGAGACCATTGAACGCAAGCTCGCGTTGAGGAGGTATCTTTGACATCGATAGTAAGAAAATCGAAGTAGAAGAAGAGGAATTGCGCACCCATGTACCCGACTTTTGGGAACACCCTAAGGAAGCACAGGCGCAGATGAAAAAAGTGAAGGATTTGCATCAGTGGATCGATGGCTACACAGAGGTGGAAAAGGCTGTGGATGAGCTGTCGATTGGTTGGGACTTCTGCAAGGAGGGACTTGTGGAGGAGTCGGAACTTGATGCGATGTATGCCGATGCTATGGCAAAGATAGAGGCTCTTGAGCTTCGCAATATGTTGCGCCACGAGGAGGACAAGATGGGTATTGTGCTCAAAATCAACTCAGGTGCAGGCGGAACAGAGAGTCAGGACTGGGCTTCGATGTTGATGCGAATGTATCTGCGTTGGGGCGAAAAGCATGGCTACAAGACAACCATATCCAACATACTCGAAGGCGATGAGGCCGGTATAAAGTCGGTGACTATCAATATCGACGGCGACTATGCCTACGGCTATCTGAAGAGTGAGAACGGGGTTCATCGCTTGGTGCGCGTGTCGCCCTACAATGCGCAGGGAAAGCGCATGACTTCGTTTGCATCGGTGTTTGTCACTCCGCTTGTCGACGATACGATCGAGGTGAATGTGGAGACCGCTCGCTTGTCGTGGGACACATTCCGTTCGGGAGGCGCCGGAGGTCAGAATGTAAATAAGGTGGAGTCGGGAGTGCGATTGCGCTACCAATATAAGGATCCTTACACCGGCGAAGAGGAGGAAATCCTCATCGAAAACACTGAGACTCGCGACCAACCGAAGAATAAGGAAAATGCGATGAGACAGTTGCGCTCTATATTATATGATAAGGAACTCCAACATCGCTTGGCGGAGCAGAGAAAGATAGAGGACTCGAAATTGAAAATCGAGTGGGGCTCGCAGATACGCAGCTATGTGTTTGACGACCGTCGCGTGAAGGATCATCGCACTAACTATCAGACGTCGGATGTGAACGGCGTGATGGATGGCGACATCGACGACTTTATCAAATCGTATTTGATGGAATTTGCGGCAACGCTTGAGTAATTAAACTACTTCTTAGATGAAAGAAAGACTTACTATAATAAAGGTAGGAGGAAAGATAGTGGAAGAGCCGGCAACGCTTTCGGCTCTGCTACGAGATTTCTCCAAGATAGAAGGCTATAAACTGCTGGTGCATGGCGGTGGCCGCTCGGCTACGAAAGTGGCAGCCGATTTGGGCATCGAAACGAAGATGATCGATGGCCGCCGTGTGACCGACGATGATATGCTTCGCGTGGTCACGATGGTGTATGGAGGCTTGGTGAATAAGAATATCGTGGCCGGACTGCAAGCTCTGGGCGTGAATGCTCTTGGTATGACCGGTGCGGATATGGGCATATTGCTGAGCGACAAGCGTCCGGTCAAGACTGTAGATTATGGATGGGTAGGTGATGTGAAGCAGGTCGATGGCAAGGTGTTGTCGGATTTGATACGTCTTGGTGTGGTGCCTGTGGTGGCTCCGTTGACCCACGATGGCAAGGGACATTTGCTCAACACTAATGCTGACACGATGGCCGGTGAGACTGCCAAAGGACTTGCCGAATATTTCGACGTGCATTTGGTATTCTGCTTTGAAAAGGCGGGAGTGCTTCGCGACGAAAACGATGATGACTCGGTGATCGGTGAAATCACTCGCGACAGCTATGCTGCACTTCGCGAGAGCGGAGTGGTGACCGGCGGTATGATACCGAAGCTCGACAATGCGTTTGACGCGATAGATAAGGGGGTGGCAGAGGTGATAATCACCAAGGCCTCGGCTCTTGAGGACTTGTCGGCCGGAACGCACGTTAAATAATATAGGAACACAAAAAAAACGATAGCGAGCGATGCATCCGAAGAGATGGCGTCGCTCGCTTTGTGTTGTAAAACATATAATTGTGTGGTTAAATTCTCGAAAATTGACTTTATATTTGCATTCGATAAACTAATTTAAGGTAACTATAGCTTTCTGAGATAAAGAGACGAGATTTATAGCGCTATTGAGGGAAGATTATAGCTAAGAGAGATTATTAACTTAACTATGTTTCATTTACAAACTGCAACAATGAAGAAATTATTGCTAAGTTTTGTGGCGTGTGTCTGTGCGATGATGGCATCGGCAGATGCGATCACGTCAAGTCCGTCGCCTGCGGTAACGACCAAGGCGTTGGAAGTGACAATTACTTGTAACGACATGGGTAGCACGGTGTATTGCTACACATGGTGTGCGTCGGTTGATGGCGAAGAAGTGACTCCTTTCACTTGGGATGGAGTGCACACCTCGAAGTTTCAGATGTCGGGGTCGGGTGGAACTTATACATTAAAAATCGACGACATTCAATCATTTTATGGCTTGTCGGATGCTCAGTTGGCAGGGCTGACGAAGCTCGGTTTTATAGCCAAGACAACTTCGGGTGCTCAGACAACCGACTTGATTGTCGACGTGGTGCAAGGACGAAAGAACGCTTATTCGGGCGGCGAAGGCACTGAAGCAAATCCGTTTGTGCTCAAAACCGTCGAGGATCTTGATGAATTGGCGGCAACGTCGATGGACTGGGCGGCTGATTGCTACCTTGTGCTTGGTGCCGACATCGATTATCAGAACGGATATTACTATGGCATTGGCTCGAAAGGAAGTCCGTTTATGGGGCATTTTGACGGCGCCGGCTACTCGATCAAAAACATAAAATTAGGTATTCCCGAAGGTTTGCTCGCCGGAGTGTCGCGAGCCGGAAATGCATCCGGACTATTCAATGCAATAGAAGGAGCCGTAATCACGAGACTCGGTGTGGTGAATGCTGAGGTCACTGAAGAGACATGGGCAGGTGCACTTGTCGGGTATGCCGCCTCGGGGTCTATCAGTCGTTGCTTTACGACAGGAAAAGTGAATGGCTCAACGATATGTATCGGCGGCCTTGTAGGCGAAAACAATGGTGCAACTATCAGCGATTGCTACTCGGCGTGTGATGTAGAGGCCGGAGGCTATGCAATAGGCGGTGTAGTCGGTAAGAATGTAGGCACTATCAAGAATGTGTATGCTTCGGGCATGGTGTTTGGAGCAAACTATGCCGGTGGTGTGGTTGGTGCGAATTACGGAGTGGTGTCGAACTCTGTAGCATTGAACGCCGCCGTAAATACGACGATATATGATGCGGCCAACTTTGTGGCACGTTTCGGCGGAAACAACAATAGCGAAAATAAGTCGACCGGCAATCTTGGATGGAGTGAAATGTCGCACTCGTCGTCGACTTCTCAGTGGACCGAATATGGCGACCATGCGACAGTTACGTCACGCTCATCGCTTGTGTCGCAATCGACCTATCAAACCACTCTTGGCTGGGACTTTGAAAATGTGTGGGAATGGCGCACCGAATCGGGCAAGTCGTATGCGGCTCTGCGTGGGTTGAACAACCAAACTAATCCTAACCCCGACGCACTGTATGATACATCGGGTATCGAGGAAATCATAGCAGGTGACACGAAGGCATATAGAGTGTATCCCAACCCGACAACAGATGTGCTGAATGTGAGCCTTGGTGAGGCTATAGCTTCATGTGCGCTCTATAATCTCGGCGGAGCGTTGGCATTGGAGGCTGATGTGGATACCGGGGCAAACGAATTGACCCTCTCTCTCGGCGGTCTTGAAAGCGGAGTGTATATGCTTCAAGTCGTGACAGCCGACGGCGATGTGATAATCAATAAGGTAATCAAGAAGTAAAGAAAAAGATGAAAACAAAACGATTTAATATATGGCAAAAGGTCGGATTGGCATTCTCGGTGCTGCTTCTTGCGGCGACGGTGGTGTCGACTGCGGCAGTAAATAGTGGCGATGCAACTCTCGAATCGCTTGAGATACAAGACTATCATTGGTCTAATATAGTAGAAGATTTCAGTCCTACAACATATAATTATACTGTAGAGTCGGAAGATGAGGCGCTTGCTTCGACTTCAATAACGCTATCGGCAATACCCAAAGCATCTGATGCCGTGGTGAGCTTCACTGTGAATGGAACTGTGTTTACCAATCATTCGATAACAAAGCTTACGAGTGGTAAAAATACGATATTGTGTACCGTGAAAAGCGGGTCGAAGACACAGACATATACTGTGACGGTGACCACTCCTGAGGTAGTACGCGATGAGTATTTTACATGGAAGAATGCAACGGTGTATTTCGTGTTGACCGACCGCTTCTATAATGGCGACACGTCGAACGATGAGAGCTATCACCGTCATAAGACAGCCGGAGGTTCTAATGTGGCAACATTCCATGGCGGTGACATCAAAGGTCTCACCGAAAAGCTTGACTACCTGGACAATCTCGGTGTGAACGCAATCTGGATCACCGCTCCTTACGAGCAGATGCACGGATGGACCGGAGGTAAAGACGATGCATTCCCTCACTATGCATTCCACGGCTACTATACCCTCGACTGGACCTATATGGACAGAAATATGGGTACACTCGATGATATGAAAAACTTTGTGACCGAAGCTCACAAGCGTGGCATCCGCGTGGTGATGGACATTGTGCTTAACCACACCGGCTATGCAACGCTCGACGATTGTCTCGACTATGGATTTGGTAATGTGAAAGGCTCGGCATCGGCAGGATGGGTTCCGTCGAGCAATTTCTCGATGTGGAATACGAGCAATCAAGCATACTTCGACTCAAGTACACAAGGCAATTGGCACAAGTGGTGGAGTGGCTTCGTTCGTGCATTCGGCGATACTAATTGGTATCAAGGAGCAGGATTTGCTGCAGCCGGAGGTGATGATAAGACACTTTCGCTTGCCGGACTTCCCGACGTGGTGACCGAAAAGACATCGAGCGTGAATATTCCTCCGTTCTTGCAGACCAAGTGGAGTCAGGAAAACTCAGGCGACTATCTCAACTATCGCTTGCCTAACGTGGATGCATGGCGTCAGAGTGGCAAGGGTGCACCTGCCGACTACATCATAGAGTGGCTTGCTGCGTGGGTGGAATATTTCGGTATCGATGGTTTCCGTTGCGACACAGCCAAGCATGTGGAACTTTCTCGTTGGAATCAATTGAAAAACAGATGTAAGACTGCGCTTGCCAATTGGAGAAACAGCGACCGCGCCGATGAATATGCCAAAAATTGGGATGAAGATTTCTGGATGACAGGCGAAGCGTGGGGCTGGGATCATGGCGATACAGGCTATTTCACTTCGGGTGGCTTTGACTCGATGATCAACTTTGCATTCAATGGCACGGAGGGTGGCTCAGGTCGCACTCCCAACACCGGCGACTGGGAATATTATGCTAACTTCAGTAATGGCAGCAACGGCAAGGGTGTGCTCAACTATGTGTCGAGCCATGATACCGGTTTGCACCGCCCGAGTGATATGAAAAATGTAGGAACTATGCTTCTTCTTTGCCCCGGAGGTGCACAGATATTCTATGGCGACGAGACAGCTCGTCCCGGCGTGTCGAGCAACGACCCCGGTATGGTGACTCGTGGCGACATGAACTGGAGTGCTGAGAATAATGATGTCAATAAGCATTGGCAAAAGGTGGGACAATTTCGCCGTCGCAATCCGGCAGTGGGCGCCGGAACTCAAACATCTCTCGGCTCGGATACCTACGGACGTAAGTTCTCGGAAAACGGATATTCAAATGCCGTAGTGATACGCTTGAATGCTACGTCGGGACAATCATATACGGTGAACGTAAGTGGATATTTTGCTGATGGCGAGAGAGTGATGGATGGCTACAACACATCGAATAGTGCCACTGTGAGCGGTGGTAGTGTGACACTTACGGCATCCGGTCCCGTGTTGCTTATCGAGCCTTACGGCACAATTAGCGGAGGCGAGGTCAATCCGACGCCAACACCAACACCAACACCAACACCCACGGCTCCAACGGTGACAGCGTCCCCGGCATCGGGAGCAACGTTTACGGAAAGCATCACCGTGACGCTCAGCGTGTCGCCGTCGGCAACGATTTATTACACAACAGATGGTACAGCTCCTTCGGCATCGTCGAATATCTACACTTCGTCGTTGACGTTTGCTGAAACGACCACGCTCAAAACATTTGTGAGCGGTGAGGGCGGAAGCAAAACACAGACGTTTACCTACACCAAATCGAGTGCCGACGACCCGATACCCACACCGACGGGCTATTATGTGTATTTGAAGAATACATCAGGCTGGGCTGCACCGCGAGTATGGGCATGGAACGACACGGAAAATTGCTGCTCTAACATCACATGGCCCGGCGACCAAATGACGCTTCAAGACGATGGTCTATGGCTTTGGACTGCTCCGGACGGTAAAGTACCTACAAAGATTATATTTAATGATGGCAACGGAACGCAAACCGATGATTTGACCTTCCAAAACGGAATGACATACGACTGCTCCGGTAGTATAGTCAGTGGCGGAGATGATCCGTCAGTAGAATATACTGTGTATCTGAATAATGATCAAGGATGGGCGACACCAACTGTATGGGCATGGAACGACACGGAAAATTGCTGCTCTAACCATACATGGCCGGGTGATCAAATGACCAAGCAATCGGATGGGACCTATAAGTGGACTGCTCCTTCGGGAAAGGTTCCGACAAAGATAATTTTCAGTAATAATGGTTCGAATCAAACAGGCGATTTGACGTTTACCAATGGCAAGACCTATAATTGCAGCGGCAATTAGGAGCGCCGAGTAAATAGTCAAAAAACACGAGAGGCTGCATCAAGAAAGTTGGTGCGGCCTCTGTTGTGTAAAATAAAGTCATAGGACTATTTCTATAATTATATTGCGCAGAGGGTTATCTGCGGTGTTCCGGATTGTGAGGATTGCCCCCGCCGGGATTGCCCGGCGCATTGGTATTATTGTTTGGGCGATTGTCCGGTTTGTGTCCCGGATTGTTTGGCCGGTGGTCGGGATGATTGTCGTGTGGTCTGTCAGGATGCCCATGGGGTGGTGGCGGAGGAGGGGCACTGTCGTGATATGGGTCGTCGTAGAAAAGGTCGCTCCACACGGTGCATGAATTGAGTGAGAAAGCCAGAGCAATGGCGGTGGCAATCGATATGAGTTTTGATTTATGTCTCATGATTGAAAAATATTTGTTTCCTCAAAATAAGCGAAAATAAATCGTAAAAGCAAGAAAATCGAAAATAATGAGTATTAAATGACGCTAAAAAGAGTAAAAGTGCAAGAGAAAACGATAAAATCGTAACAAATTGGCAGTTTGGCGGTGTAAAATTTGGCGGTGTCGTAACTAAATAGTACTTTTGCACCCGAAATTATAACAAGACAATAATAAATAACCACAATGAAAGTAGCAATTGTCGGCGTCTCAGGCGCAGTGGGTCAAGAGTTTTTGAGAGTGTTTGACCAGCAAAATTTTCCATTGGATGAACTCGTGCTCTTCGGCTCAAGCCGCAGTGCAGGTCGCAAATATACATTCCGCGGTAAGGAATACACCGTAAAGGAACTTAAACACAATGATGACTTCAAAGATGTAGATATTGCATTTACATCGGCAGGAGCAGGTACATCGAAGGAATTTGCCGAGACGATAACCAAATATGGCGCTATCATGATCGACAATTCGAGTGCTTTCCGTATGGACGACGATGTGCCTTTGGTGGTGCCCGAAGTGAACGGAGACGATGCGTTCAACACTCCGCGCAACATTATAGCCAATCCCAACTGTACGACCATCCAAATGGTAGTGGCGTTGAAGCCGTTGAACGATATTTCGCCTATCAAGCGTGTACATGTGGCTACTTATCAAGCCGCATCGGGAGCCGGTGCAGCTGCGATGGATGAGCTTGTGAATCAATATGCCGAACTCGGTCGTGGCGAAGAGCCTACGGTACAGAAGTTTGCTTATCAGCTCGCCTACAATGTGATACCTCACGTAGATGTGTTTACCGACAATGGTTACACCAAGGAGGAGATGAAGATGTATAACGAAACTCGCAAGATTATGCACTCTGACTTGATCAAGGTGAGTGCAACGTGTGTCCGTGTACCGGTGATGCGTGCTCACAGCGAGTCGATTTGGATTGAGACTGAGCAACCTATCAGCATCGAGCAAGCTCGCGAGGCGTTGGAAAAGGCAGAAGGCGTGGTAGTGTACGACGAGCCAAACGAAAAGAAATATCCGATGCCGTTGGATATCGCCGACAAGGATCCTGTGTATGTGGGACGTCTGCGCAAGGATTTGACCGATGAATGTGGTCTGTCGTTCTGGGTAGTGGGCGACCAAATCAAGAAAGGTGCAGCCCTCAATGCAGTGCAGATAGCACAATATATGTTGGCTCACGGCAAGAAATTTTAATACGAAAAAATAGCAAAATAAAAGTGCGATGATGTCGATGGATGTCATCGCACTTGCTTTTTTAATGATAAATCGTTAAATTTGCGATACTAAATTTACGACAGCTTCATAATTACAATTGAGCATGATAGCCTTGCAATCTATAACATTCCCGTTTAGTAACCCGGTACTGATATTCTTTGTGGTACTGGTTATTATTTTATTGGCTCCGCTGTTGCTCAATCGGTTGAAGATACCCCACATCATAGGAATGATAGTGGCCGGTGTGATTATCGGTCCCTATGGAACGCATCTGCTCGATCGCGATTCGAGCTTTGAGATATTCGGTCAGGTGGGGTTGTTGTATTTAATGTTTTTGGCCGGTATAGAAATCGATATGTATCACCTAAAGCTGAATCTGCGACGCGGTCTGTGGTTTGGCCTACTGACATTCTTTGTGCCGATGATATTGGGGACGCTTGCCAGTGTGATGTTGCTTCGATTGGACTGGGTGACATCGATACTTCTGGCGTCGATGTATGCTTCGCATACGTTGATAGCCTATCCTGTAGTAGCGCGTTTTGGCGTGTCGAAAAGCCCGGCGGTGCTGATCGCTATCGTGGGGACTATTATCGCGGTGATAGGTTCGTTGTTGGTGCTTGCTGCGGCGGTCAATGTCCATAGGACCGGCACGTTCAATCTTAGCGATTTGGGACGATTGCTACTCGAATTGGCTATCTATTGTGCGGTGATATTATACACATATCCGCGATTGACGCGATGGTTTTTCAAACGCTTTAGCGACAAGGTGACACAATATGTCTATGTGTTGGCATTGGTCTTCTTGGCATCGTGGTTTGCTCAAATCATTGGCTTGGAAGCGGTGCTTGGGGCGTTCTTCGCCGGGTTGGTACTCAATCGCTACATTCCAAATGCATCGCCGCTGATGACTCGCATCGAGTTTGTCGGTAATGCAATATTTATTCCCTACTTTTTGATTGGGGTGGGGATGATGATAGACGTGAGGGTTATAATGAGCCTTGATACTATCATCGTGGCTCTTAATATGATAGTGGTAGCTATTGTGAGCAAGTGGGTGGCAGCGTGGCTGGCGCAAAAGATGTATAAGATGGAGCGCATGGATCGCAACATGATGTTTGGATTGACGACAGCTCACACGGCTGTGGCACTTGCTGTGGTGACGATCGGCTACAATATGATAATGCCCGATGGTCATCGCATGATGGACGAGACGATACTCAATGGAACGGTGCTGATGATTCTGGTCACTTGCGCTATGGCTCCGATGGTTACGGCCGGAGCTGCATCAAAAATAAAAGTACGTGAGATGGCCGATGATGCGGTGACAACGGCTCCGGCAATCCATCGTAACATATTGATTACGGTTTCTAACCCCATCACGGCATCGCCGATGGTGGATTTGGCGTTGCTGATGCGCGACGAGCGAAGCAAAAACTATGATTTATATGCTCTGCATGTGCGAACCGACAACTCTGCCAGTGCGCGAGCCATCGGTCGCAACTCGCTCGACTTGGCGGTGCAGACGGCAGCGAGTGTGGATGAAACTATAACGGCAATAGAGCGCTACGATCTCAATGTGGCTACGGGGTTGATAAGCACGATAGAGGAGCGTGATATTACAGAGGTGTTTATCGGTCTGCACCGAAAAACTCATGTGATCGACAGCTTCTTCGGGCCGAAGATAGAGCAACTGATGAAGTCGACCAACCGTATGGTGGTAATTTCGCGGAGTTTTATTCCGGTGAATACGGTGACGCGAATAGTCGTGTCGGTTCCTCCTAAGGCGGAGTTTGAGACCGGATTCCGTCGTTGGGTGATGAGTATCGGTAATCTGACACGTCAGATCGGTTGTCGTGTCATCTTCTGTTGTCACCCCGATACGATGCCGCTGATACGCGGAGTGTTGCGCAAAGGTCGCTACGACATTCGCTACGAATTTCGCGAAGTGGAGCAGTGGGACGATTTTCTTCTGCTCGCCAATCGCATTCTCGACGACGATTTGTTTGTTGTGGTGTGTGCGCGCCGAGCATCTGTATCGTTTACTTCCGACATGGATGCGATGCCGGGATTTTTGCAGAAATATTTCTCGCGCAACAATCTCATTATGGTCTATCCCGAACAGTTTGGCGCCGAGGATGTGCAGCTTACCACGTTTGTCGACCCATTGTCGACCGACATCAATCTTGCGCCTTCGGGCTTATGGCTCCGCCTACGCGAATGGCTTCTTAAACTTGTCATTGTAAAGAAGCGAGTGACGCAGCACAATCGCAAACCGAAAATAGATTTGTAAATCTGTAATCTAAAATATCATTCGATATGCTCAATATTATTTTGTTTGACGATGAGAAGGTAAGAGAAAATCTGTTACCGATAACTTTTACGCGTCCGATAGCGGCAATACGGTTTGGTATCACCACAATACGCGAAAAGTGGGAGCGTATGCTTCCCGGCGATTATTCATATCTGACGGTAGGCTATCTGAGTGAGAAATTCCCTGTGGTGGTGGGTGACGACAATCTGTTTATCGCCGGTAATATTTGCCCTACTAAGGTGTTGGTCGATGCTATAATGTCAATGCCCGATGATTCAGCGATTGTAACCGAGAAAGGTTTGGTGGCATATCGTGGCGACCTTGAGGGATTTCAATCGCGCCAATGGAGTGGAGAGCAGGTGGTGGCGGGGTTGCCGCTGTCGATCAATATGCTTTATGATATATTTATGAGCAATGGTGCTGCCATCGAGGAGGATTTCCATGCTTTGACTGCCGGACGTCATAGTCTTACGCTCAGCTCTACGTGTATAGTGGTGGGAGATATGTATTTTCCCGATGGAACTCCGAAGATTTTTATCGAGGAGGGAGCTACGGTAGAAGCAGCTGTGCTAAATGTAAAAAATGGTCCTATATATATAGGGCGCGATGCCGAGATAATGGAGGGAACGTGCGTGAGAGGTCCGTTGGCGCTGTGTGAACATGCCTATATCAATATGGGTACGAAAGTGTATGGTGCCACTACGATAGGCCCGTATTGCAAAGTGGGTGGCGAACTAAATAATGTGGTGATGATAGGCTACTCCAATAAGGCTCACGACGGCTTCTTGGGTAATGCCGTAATAGGGGAGTGGTGTAATCTCGGCGCCGGAGCCGTAGCGTCGAACCTCAAAAACGACTATACCGAAATAAAATTGTGGAACTATCCGGCACACAGATTTTTACGTACCGGATTGCAGTTCTGTGGGCTTATCATGGGCGACCACTCTAAGGCCGGTATCAACACAATGTTTAATACTGCTACGGTGGTCGGAGTAGGGTGTAATATCCACGGGTCGGGATTTCCGCGCAATTTTGTGGCCTCGTTTAGCGAAGGTGGCTCGTCGGGATTTTCTGACGTGGCGCTGACGAAATTTTATGATACGGCTCGGCGCGTGATGGCACGTCGTCAAGTCGAACTCACCGACACTGATATTCGCATCTTTGAAAGTATCTACAATATCGCAGAAGGTTATAAATAGCCAAATTAAGTATTAAACTTTGTTAAAGTTTATCTATATCTATAAATTGTGGATGCCGTATTGCAAACGGCGCGACCGAAAAGTTGTGGAATAAAACTTTGGAAAAATAAGTCGAAAATGTTTGGTAAATAGCGGATTAGTTAGTAACTTTGCAACGTTTTTCGGACTTGTAGCGGACTCCGACGCCGATAATCTATTGAAAGATAGGTCGGTAGGGGTGCGTCAAGTGTGTATAATAACGAATATAACTAAAGGATTAAAAGTATAAAATTTAAGTAAAACAAGAACTAAGATGCCTACAATTCAGCAATTAGTAAGAAAAGGACGTATCGCTCTTGAGGATAAGAGTAAGTCTCCCGCGCTTGATAGCTGTCCTCAGCGTCGTGGCGTGTGTGTGAGAGTTTACACTACTACTCCCAAGAAGCCTAACTCTGCAATGCGTAAAGTTGCCCGTGTTCGTTTGACTAACGGCAAGGAAGTTAACTCTTACATCCCCGGTGAAGGTCACAACCTTCAAGAGCACTCAATCGTATTGGTGCGCGGTGGCCGTGTGAAAGACCTCCCTGGTGTACGTTATCACATTGTTCGCGGTACACTCGATACCAGCGGTGTTAAGGATCGTACACAACGTCGTTCGAAGTATGGTGCAAAGCGCCCCAAGCCAGGAGCAGCGCCCGCAGCTAAAGGCAAGAAATAATCTAAGCCGATAGCAAGTAGAACAAAAAAAGAAAACAAATAAGTTAAAACAGAGTATTAAACTTCGTTTTTGATTTATTGGAACGCTAAATAGGTTGAGTAAATAGAGCAAGAGTGCTCTGTTGAAGATGTAAATAGCAGCCAAGCAAACAAAAACACAATTTTATTGTAAAAATGAGAAAGGCAAAACCTAAGAAACGGATCGTTTTACCTGATCCCGTTTTCAACGATGTAAGAGTATCTAAGTTTGTCAATCACTTGATGTATGATGGCAAGAAGAATACTGCTTATACTATTTTCTATACCGCACTTGAGACTGTGAAGTCAAAGTTGCCCAACGAAGAGAAGACCGCTTTGGAAATCTGGAAGAAGGCTCTCGAAAATGTAACCCCTCAAGTAGAAGTAAAATCTCGCCGTGTCGGTGGTGCTACATTCCAAGTTCCTACTGAAATTCGCCCCGATCGCAAAGAGTCAATCTCTATGAAAAACCTTATCCTCTATGCACGCAAGCGTGGTGGTAAGACCATGGCAGATAAGCTTGCTGCTGAAATCGTAGATGCATTTAATGATCAAGGTGGCGCATTCAAGCGCAAAGAAGATATGCACAAGATGGCT